>JBDLRH010000068.1:0-49863 GCA_039800165.1 Pseudomonadota bacterium | reverse complement strand
ACACCTTCTCGACCATCGCGCTGTACCGGCGCGCGCTGTTCATGCCGCCCCACTGCGCCATCGCGCCCGGCAACCCGCAGGGCGACAAGGCCGCGCTGGCGCCGCTGCTGCGCGCCGCCATGGACCGTGGCACCATCTCAGTTGAGCTGTACCGCGGCGCATGGGCCGATGTGGGCACGCCGCAGCGGCTGGCCGAACTGCAGAGGTCGTGACCCTTGCGGGTGGCCTTTGCAATCCCTCTGCGATCCGTGCGCTATGGGCCCCGGTCGCCGGCGGCTGTGACGCCGCCCGGCACACCAGGTAACGCGTCTCAGTAGCTCAGGTTGAGCTGCAGGATCGCGGTGGTCCCACTGGTTTCGTTGCCGACGATCAGCAGCGGCTTGCCATTGCGCGACTTGCTGGCCGGGACGAAGGCCAGTCCCTCCGGGCCGCGGTCGCCGCCAACGGCACTGTTGGCGAACGTACGGGTGTTGAGGTAGGTCACGAAGCTCGGCGCCGTCGGGGTGGTCACGTCATAGACCATCACGCCGCCCACGCGCTCCAGGCCGATGAAGGCGAAGGTCTTGCGACCGATCTGGCCCACCACCACACCTTCGGGCTCCGGGCCCTTGGATGCGCTGCGGCTGTCCAGCGTGTTGTTGTCGTTGCTCGCGTTGAAGAGAACGTTCGGCAAATTCAGGGTGCGCTGCTCGAGCTGGTCGCCCGAGTCGAAGACGCGCTTAAGGTCGGTGTCCCAGATAGTGAAGGAGCGCGCGCCGAACGAATACAGCTCGGTGCACAGCCCGGCCGCGTTCTTGCCTGTGCTGCCACCGTTCGGGGTGGTGGTGATGCGCAGGCGGCCCAGGTTGGAGTCGAAGATCAAATTGGTGGCATCCGGGAACACGGTCGGGTCAAGGCCCTTGTCGCAGTGGGTGCGCACGCGGGTCTCTTCGTTGAAACCGGGCCAGTCGGCACGCGCATCGCCCTCGTTGGCGGTGATCAGGTAGGTCTTGCCACCCACCTGATACGAGGCTATCGCGTCGGGCAGGTACAGGCCGCGCACCGGGTAGTTAGCGATTTTGGCCAGCGGTGTGCCGCTGTTGGTGTTGGTGCCGCCGTCCTCATCGCTGGCGTCGAGGCCCATGCCCGCGAGGCTGTGGTCCTTGAAGCCCAGCGGCTTGACCCCAGTCACCTTGGCGGTAGCGATATCAACAACGGCGACTGCGTTGTTCTCTTGCAAGGTCACGTAGGCGGTACGGCTGTCGGCACTGATCGTCACGTACTCGGGCTCGAAGTCTTGCGCGGCGTTCGCACCCGGGCCAAAGATACGGACGCCCTGCTCGCGCAGCGCGGCTTCCTGGCCGATGAAGGCCTTGAAGTCGGCAGTGGCCACGGTGGACTGGCCGCCGCGCACCACGGTGATGACGCTGATCGAGCCCTCGGGGTCCACCGAGTCGGCCAGCCCGTAGCTGTTGGGCTCGCCCTCGTTGGCCACCACGATGTACTTACCGTCCGGCGTGAAGGTCAACATGTCGGGTTGGGAGCCGACAGTGATCGTCTGAAGCACGCGCAGGTCAGACGCCTGAACGAGCAGCACCGAGCCCGGGTTGGTCTTGGGCGTGGCCTCTACCGCGATGGCGACCAGACCGTCATGCGCCGCCACACTGTTGGCGCTGCCGCCCACGGTGATGGTGCCGACCTTGACGGGCTTGGTCGGGTCCGCCAGATCCAGCACATCCACCGTGCCATTTGCGCCATTGACCACAAACAGCCGCGCGGTGCTCGCGTCGTAGGCGGTGATCTCGGCGGCACCTGCTGCGCCACCGTCGTACTGGCCGATGCGCTCGAGCGTCAGGGTGACGGGCGTCGGCTCGTCGTCGCCGCCACCGCAAGCAGCGACCACAGCGGCCACCGCAAGTGTCAGCATGCCGACGTGCAGGCGGCGGGGCAAAAGATTGGAGAGTTGGTTCATGGTGCAGGTGCCTGAAAGTTGCGGAACAGCAAAGACGCGGATATTCGTGCTCGTTTACGACAATCTGATGACACGTCACATCGATCGCGTTCGCCGGCTACCATTGCCGCTTCGGTGGAGCAGGCGCCCGTGCCAGCCCCCTCGTCAAGGACGATCCGCATGAACCGCATCGAAACCCACGCCTTGTACGCCGAGCGCCGCGCGCGCGTGGCCGCCGCCATCGGCAAGGACGGCATTGCCATCGTGCCGACCGCCCCCGAGCGGCCGCGCAACCGCGACAGCGACTTCCTGTTCCGCCACGACAGCTACTTTTATTACCTCACCGGCTTCACCGAGCCAAACGCTGCGCTGGTGATCACCGGTGACGGCAAGTGCACGCTGTTCTGCCAGCCCAAGGACCTGGAGCGCGAGATCTGGGACGGCTACCGCCTGGGCCCTGAGGCCGCGCCCGGCGTGCTGGGGGTGGACGAGGCGCATGCCATCGGCACCATCGACGCGGCGCTGCCGCGCCTGCTGGAAAACCGCGACGCCGTCTGGTACCCGTTTGCGATCCATGACGGGCTGGAGGCGCGCGTGGCCGGCTGGCTGGCCCCCGTGCGGGCGCGGGTGCGCTACGGCGCGCTGTGCCCCGAGCAGCAGCGCGACCTGTGCGGCGTGCTCGACGAGCTGCGCCTCGTCAAGGACGCGCACGAACTGGACATCATGCGCCGCGCCGCGGCCATCAGCGCACGCGCCCACATCCGCGCGATGCAGACCAGCGCGCGCATGCTGCGCGAGGGCGCCGACGTGCGCGAATACCACCTGGATGCCGAGCTGCTGCACGAGTTCCGCCGCTGCGGCTCGCAGTACCCGGCCTACGGCAGCATCGTGGCCGCCGGCGCCAATGCCTGCGTGCTGCATTACCGCGCCGATGCCGCGCCGGTGCGTGCGGGCGAACTGGTGCTGATCGACGCCGGCTGCGAACTCGACGGCTACGCCAGCGACATCACCCGCACCTTTCCCGCCGACGGCAAGTTCACCGGCCCGCAGCGCGCGCTGTACGACCTGGTGCTGGCCAGCCAGGATGCCGCAGTGGCCGCAACCAAGGCCGGCGCGCGCTTTGTGGACCCGCACGAAGCGACGGTGAAGGTGCTGGCGCAGGGGATGCTGGACCTGGGCCTGCTAGACAAGAACAAGGTGGGCGGCCTGGACGACGTGATCGACAAGCGCGCGTACTTCCAGTTCTACATGCACCGCACCGGCCACTGGCTGGGCATGGATGTGCACGACTGCGGCAGCTATGTCGAGCCCTCGCAGGTGGGCGAGGTGTCCGAGCGGCGCGACCCGCTGTCCAACGAGCTCATCAAGAACCGCCCGAGCCGCATCCTCAAGCCCGGCATGGTGCTGACCATCGAGCCTGGCATCTACGTGCGCCCGGCCGAGGGCGTTCCCGAGCAGTTCCACCACATCGGCATCCGCATCGAAGACGATGCGGTGGTCACCGAGGCTGGCTGCGAGCTGATCACCCGTGGCGTGCCGGTGAAGGCCGACGAAATCGAAGCGCTGATGCGCGGCTGATCCCCGAGGCTGCTGCGGCCGCTGCAGCCGATGCCGCACGGCATTGCGCCAGGTCAACCGGCGCGCCGCACTGAAGGCCAAAAATCGGCGTGATGAACACGCCCAGCGACCACCGCATCGAATCCACCGCATGGGTCCCCCTGATGGCCCGCGCACTGGGGCCCGTCGCATGGCCTTGGCTCGCGCCGCCGGATGCGCAGGCGCAACAGGTGGCCAACGGCGGCGGGTCGACGGCCGTGGCGGCCGACCCGCTGGTGACGCTGAATGTGCTGTGGCGCACGCAGTTGCTGCGCGAAGCGGCGCGCAGCTTCTTCAGCCACCACCCCGACGCGATCGGCGTCAACCTGGGCTGCGGGCTGTCGAATCCGTTTCCTGACCTGGACACCGGCCTGAACCGCTGGATCGACGCCGACCTGCCCGATGCGCTGCGCACGCGCCACCGCGCGATGCCGCACACGCGCCGCAAGCCACACGGCGCGCGCTGCAGCGAGCGCACGGTGGACCTGCGCGAGCCGGGCTGGTGGCGCGCGCTCGGACTGCCCGAGCGCAATCACGCCAGCCCGCCGGTGTTCGTGCAATGCGAGGGCGTGATGATGTACCTCACGCCGCGCCAGGCGCATGCGGCGCTGCACGAATTTGCCGAGCGCGCGCCCGACGGCTCGCAGTGGGCGATGGACGTGATCTCCTCCCTGGGGGTGGGCTGTGCGGGCCTGGTGCCCAGCCTGGCGGCCAGCGGTGCGCAGTTCCGCTGGGGCGTGCGCGACCTCGACGAGCTCAAGGCGATCCACCCGCGGCTGGATCTGCTGGAGGCGCACAGCGTGGCCGAATGCTGGGGGCCTGCGGGCCTGATGGCGCAGGCGATGTGCTGGCCGTGGCTGGGCGCGCCGCCCTACAGCGTGGTCACGCTGTCGGTGTAGCGCCCGTTGCAGGCGCTCACTGCAGCGTTTCGGCGCTGCGCAGAAAGTCCACCAGCAGCCGGTTGCGCATCATGCTCATGCGCTCGGGCGCGCCAACCGCGGTGATATGCGTTCCAAAGCGGGTACGTGGCGTCCACTGCGTAAGCACTGGCACCAGCCGCCCGCCGGCCAGCGCGTCGCTGCACAGGTAATCGGGCAGCAGCGCCACGCCCAGCCCGGCGATCGCGGCATCGGCCACCGCATCGGGGTTGTCCACGTGGTAGCGGCTGTGCACCTGCACCTGGTGCGCGGTGCCGGCCTCGTCTTGCAGGCACCATGCGCGATCGGCCGGGTCTCGCCAGTAACTCAGGCAACTGTGCTGCGACAGGTCGTCCGGTGTCTGCGGAAAGCCCTGAGCCGCGAGGTACGCGGGTGCGGCGGCCATCACCCAGCCCACACGCGCCACCGGCACTGCAGTCAGGTCGGCGGGTGGCGCGGCGGTCCAGCGCAGTGCCACGTCGATGCGGCGCAACGCCACGTCCATCAGTTGATCGGCCAGCTGCAGCTCGATTTCCACCCCGGGGTGCAGGCGCAGGAACTCGGGCAGGCGCTTGGCCAGCACCCGCTGGCCCCAGGACACCGGCGCGGTCAGCCGGATGCGGCCGGTGAGCTCGGCGCGCAACGAGCGCAACCGCTCCTCGCCGGCACTCATTTCCGACAGCGCCCGGCGCGCGAATTCCAGATAAGCCTCACCCGCAGGCGTCAGCACGATCTTGCGGGTGCTGCGGCTGAACAGGGTGGCGTGCACCTTGTCCTCGAGCTGCGCGATGCGCTTGCTGACCAGGCTTTTGCCCACGCCCAGCTCGTCGGCGGCGGCACTCACGCTCATGCGCTCGGCCACCTTGACGAAGGCCGACAGCATGTCGGAGGAGATGGGGGCGGAGATCGCTGACGGCTCGACCATTGTTTCCGCTTTGTGCACAAAGCGTTTTCATTCAAGCAGATGCGCCGGCGCGGGTCAATGGATAGATTCCCATCCCGGATGTCAGCCGCCTGGCCCATCCGACCCGCAGCACATTCGCACACAGGAGGAGACATGATCAAGATTTACGCAGACCCCATCACCATCAACTGCCGCAAGGTGCTGGCCGGCCTGCAGCTGATGAACGCGCCCTACGAGCTCGTGCACGTGGACTACTTCAAGGGCGAGCAGAAGAGCGAAGCCTATGTGGCCCTGAACCCCAACGCGTCGATCCCGGCGATGACCGACGGCGACTTCGTGCTGTGGGAATCCAACTCCATCCTGCAGTACGCCGCCGACAAGCACGGCGCGGTGCAGGCCTACCCGACCGACCTGCGCACCCGTGCCGATATCAACCGGTGGATGTTCTGGGAGTCGGCCAGCTGGTTCCCGGCCTGCTACGTGTACCTGGTGGAAAACTGCGTCAAGCCGCTGCTCGGCGGCGCGCCTGATGCCGCCGTGCTCGAGGCCCAAAACGCCCAGTTCCACAAGCTCGCGGGCATTCTCGATGCGCGCCTGGCCAGCAGCCGCTGGGTGGCGGGCAACGGCCCGACCATCGCCGATATCGCGCTGGCTTCGCCGATGCACCTGCACGGCTGGCAGAAGCTGCCGCTGCAGCCGCACGCCAACCTGCGCCGCTGGCTGTTCCAGGACGTCGAGAAGCTCGCCTGCTGGGACAACACCTGGGTGGGCGAAGGGTTCAAGCTGCGCGAGGCCGCCTGAAGACCGATCACGCTGCCATGAGCCTTGCACGATCCGTACGCGCGACGCTGAACTACACCGTCGACAACGGCCTTGCGCCCGACTACTACTTCTACGAACCCGACCCGTCCGTCCAGCTCAATCCGCCAGGCACCGACCTGAAGGAGATGGCGATCGAGGACGCCTGGCCGCAGCGCGATGCGCTGTCGCTGGACCGCGAGGGCTTCGAGCTGCACGAGTTCGGCGCACAGTTCCGCGACTTCGACAGTGATCCGGCGGTACACGAGCGCTTCTATCCGCAAGTCGTCGACTTCGTGAAGCGCCACACCGGCGCCAAGCGGGTGGTGGTGTTTGACCACACCATCCGCAAGCGGCTGCCGGCCGACCTGAAGGTGCAAACCGAGGTGCAGCGTCCGGCGGTGATGCTGGTGCACAGCGACTACACGGTGGCCAGCGGACCGCAGCGGGTGCGCGACATCCTGCCCGGCGAGGCCGATGCGCTGCTGCAGCGCCGCGTGGCCTTCTACAACGTGTGGAAGCCGCTGTACAACCGCGTCGAGGAGTTGCCGCTGGCCATGTGCGACGCCACCACTCACGAACAAGGCGACATGCTGCGCATGGAGCTCAAGTACCGCGAGCGCACCGGCGAGATCTACGTGATGCGGCACTCGCCGAAGCACCGCTGGATGTACTTCCCGCAAATGGAGCCGACCCAGGCCCTGCTGCTGAAGACCTACGACTCCGAGACCGACGGACGCTGCCGCTTCATGGGGCACACCGCCTTCGAGGACCCGACCACGCCGCCCGGCGCACCGAAGCGCGAGAGCATCGAGGTGCGAACCATGGCGTTCTTTTGAGGGCCTGGCTGCGCGGGCCCACGAACCATGCGCAGCGTCCGCGCTCAGGCCGCCGCCGCCGGCACCGGATGCAGGTCCAGCCGGCGGCCGGCCTTGAGGATCTGGCTCGGCACGTCGTGGCCCAGCAGCGCGGGCAGCGCGCGCGCGGCCTGCAGCAGCTGCGCCAGGTCCACGCCGGTGTCGTAGCCCATCAGCTCGAGCGCGTGCACGATTTCCTCGGTGCACACGTTGCCGGTGGCGCCCGGCGCGTACGGGCAACCGCCCAGCCCGCCGGCGGAGGTGTCAAAACGCTCGGCGCCGGCCTCGATGCCGGCCAGCACATTGGCCAGCCCCATGCCGCGGGTGTTGTGGAAGTGCAGCGTCAGCTCGATCTGCGGCCAGCGCGCGCGGAAGGCGCGGGCCAGCGCCAGCACCTGGCTCGGGTAGGCCATGCCGGTGGTGTCGCACAGGGTGATGCCGCGGGGGTTCAGCTCGTCGGCGTAGCGCGCGCACCAGTCGAGCACGGTGGACTCGGGCACGTCACCTTCCATCGGGCAGCCGAAGCTGCACGACAGCGACACGTTCAGCGCGGTGCCGGCCGACTGCGCCACCCGCGCCACCTCGCGCAGCGCGGCAAACGACGCATCGCGCGTCATGCGCAGGTTGCTGCGGTTGTGGCTGTCGCTGGCCGACATCACCACGTTGAGTTCATCCGCGCGCGACTCGATGGCGCGCTCGGCGCCGCGCACGTTGGGCACCAGCGCGGCGTAGGTGATGCCGGGCGCGCGGCGGATCTCGCGCATCACCTGCTCGGCGTCGCGCAGCGCCGGGATGGCCTTGGGCGACACGAAGCTGGTCACCTCGATCTTGGACGGGCGCGCCAGCGACAGCGCGTCGATGAAGGCGATCTTGTCGGCCGTCGGCACGAACACGGATTCGGCCTGCAGCCCGTCGCGCGGGCCAACCTCAAAAATATGGATTCGCCGGCCGTTGGCCTGCCATGCGTTGCTCATGCCACCACCCCCTTGCTGCGCAGCGCAGCGATCTGTTGATCTGTCAGGCCCGCCTCGCGCAGCACCGCGTCGGTGTCGTCGCCCAGGCGCGGCGCGCTGATGCGCACGCTGCCGGGGGTGCCCATCAGCTTGGGCACGATGCCCGGCACGGTCACCTCGTAGCCGTCGCGCGTGGTCTGCGAAAGCAGCATGTCGCGCGCGCGGTAGTGCGGGTCTTCGGCGATGTCTTTGGCGGTGTAGACGCGGCCCACCGGCACCTTGGCAGCGTTGAGTGCATCGAGCACCTGCGCCACGCTGCGGGCGTGCGTCCACGCCTCGATGGCGGCATCGATCTCGGCCACGCGCTTCACACGGCCGGCGTTGTCGGCCAGCGCCGGATCGTTGCCCAGGTCATCGCGGCCGATGGCGCCCATCAGCCGCTTGAAGATGCTGTCGCCGTTGCCGGCCACCAGCACCACGCCGTCGCTGCAGCGGTAGGCGTTGGACGGCGCAATGCCCGGCAGCGCGCTGCCCGCCGGCTCGCGCACCGCGCCAAAGGCGCTGTACTCGGGGATCAGGCTTTCCATCACGTTGAACACCGCCTCGTGCAGCGCCACGTCGATGACCTGCCCCTGGCCGCCATTGACCTTGCGGTGGTACAGCGCGGTCAGCACGCCGATGGTGCCGTGCAGCGCCGCCAGCGTGTCGCCGATGCTGATGCCGCAGCGCACCGGCACGCGGCCGGGCTCGCCGGTCAGGTGGCGCAGGCCTCCCATCGCTTCGCCGATGGCGCCGAAGCCCGGCAGGTCGCGGTACGGGCCGGTCTGCCCATAGCCGCTGATGCGCAGCATGATCAGCCCGGGGTTGTCCTTCGCCAGCGCCTCGTAGGACATGCCCCAGCCTTCCAGCGTGCCGGGGCGAAAGTTCTCGATCAGCACGTCGGCCTGCGCGATCAGCTGCCGCGCGATGCCCTGGCCTTCGGCCTCGCGCAGGTCCAGCGCGATCGAGCGCTTGTTGCGCGACTGCACCTGCCACCACACCGAGGTGCCGTCCTTCAGCAGCCGCCACTGGCGCAGCGGGTCGCCGCTGCCGGGGGCCTCGATCTTGATGACGTCGGCGCCGAAGTCGCCCAGCGTCTTGCCGGCAAACGGGCCGGCGATCAGCTGGCCCATCTCGACGACGCGCAGGCCGGCGAGGGCGCCGGGGCTCAAGGACAGGGGGTTGTCGGTGCTGGACATGGCGGTGTGGTCGGGTCGGACGGTGTCGGGGCTGGATCTGGGCGGGTCAGGACGGATCAGGGCGCAAAGTCTAGGCGCGAGAGCCGCGCAGGGGAATGCGCATCTGGCGGCGTGAGGTTTCGCGTTTTGCGAAGGCTCTGGCCGATGGCTTCGGCGTGGCGTGCCGGCGAATGCGTCACTGCGGCCGTGGTGCGGAGCCGGCCAGCAGGTGCTCGGCCAGTGCCCGCGCCGGCCGCGGCAGCGCCGCAAAATCGCGCGCGGCCAGCAGCAGCTGCCGCCCGGTCCACTCGCCTTCGAGCGCCAGCACGCGCAAGCCCATCGCCTGTGCCAGCGGCTGCGCCGCACCCCCGGGCAGCACCGCCACACCCAGGCCCGCGGCCACCATCTGGCACATCGCATCGAAGCTGCGCACCTGCATGCGCAGCCGCAGCGTGACGCCCGCCTGCACGGCGGCCTGCTGCAGCCGCTGCGCCAGCGAGGTGTTGGGCGCCAGGCTCACAAAGTCATGCGCGGCGGCGTCCGACAGCGCCACGCGTTTGCGGCGCGCGAGCGCGTGGCCCGGGGGGACCACCAGCACCAGCCGGTCGCGCTGCCACTGGCGCATCTGCAGCCCGGGTGCCGGTGTGCCCTCGGCCAGCGCGCCCAGGTCGGCGCGGCCGTCGAGCAGCGCGCGCGCCACCTCGGTGCTGTCGTGCTCGTGCATCTCGATGCGGATGGACGGATGCGCCGCCAGAAAGGCCGCCAGCGCGCGCGGCAGGAACTGCGTCACCGCCGAGGTGTTGGCCGCCAGCCGCACCACTCCGCTGACACCCTGCGCGTAGTCCGACAGCTCGGCGCCGAGCTGATCCACATCGGCCAGGATGCGCTGCGCATGGCGCAGCAGGGCTTCGCCGGCGGCGGTCAGCACCACGCCGCGCGAATGCCGCTCGAGCAGCGGCGCGCCCACGGCGGCCTCCAGGTCGGCCATGCGGCGGCTGGCCGCACCCAGCGCCAGATGCGCCTGCTGCGCGCCGCGGCTGATGCTGCCCGAGCGCACCACCTGCGCAAACAGCGCCAGCGAGACGAGGTCAAGGCGATGCAGGTTCATGACGACAGCGCTGCTGCAGCAGGATCAAGGCAAGGGCGGTGACAGGCACCCCACGGGCGGGGCGCTGCCTTCGCGATTATGGAAGGCTTGGCGACCGGGCGACCGGGCGATCACTTGGTCTGCGGCGACGCCGGCAGCGCAGGGTCGCCTTCTAGAACCAGTAGTCAGCCACACACTTGCCGTCGCGCGGCAGATCGTCAAAGGTGTCGAACCCGTCAAAGTGATCAATCGGAATCTGCGCCACCTCGTTGGGCTCTGCCAGCCGGACATTCACCGCCATGCGCCGGCGGCCTTGCTCGTCGAGGCTCTGTGCACGCCAATGGGACACACAACCGCACTTTGCGCAGAAGTGGAACTCGATCGCCTTACCCCTGACGTATGCGCTCGTCGCACCCGCCGCATGCACACCCTCGCCCTCATGGTCGTAGATCCACAGCGCGCCGTAACGGCGGCACACAGTGCAATTGCATGCTGTCGCCCCGTCTGGCACGGGATCAAACCGCCAGGTGACCAATCCGCAGTGGCAACTTCCCTTGATCATGTCTGCCCCTTCTTCGCAAGCGACAGTCGCCGGCGCGCGCGAGACTCTACAGCGTCTGCGGACGCGGCACGACAGCCAGCGTCGCCTCGAGGATGCTTCTGTCTTCTGGGTCTGGCAGTCGCGCCACCCGTTCATGCGCAAGGTCGTAATGCTGTCGGTGTGCTGTCGCGTCCGAGTTCGCGGCCGCCACATTGGCTGTCACCGCATGCGCCAGCGCTACTTCCCATGGGGCCGCAGTGTCCGTCATGAGCACCGGCTGCGCCTGTGCCAGGAAACGTGCAGCGGACTCACCCATCCCGAGCAGCGCACAGGCATGCGCCACCAGCAGGGCGGCGTGCGCCCGGTTGGTGTCATTTCCGACGATCTTCCAGAAGTGCATCGCCGCGTGAGCGGCCTGCAGCATCTCTTCGTCCTCCTGTGGCGTACGCTGGCTGGACTCTGCAAGCATCCACGCGCGATTGTTGGCCTGACTGGCAAGGCGCCGTTGCCAAAGGACCGTCTCGTCCGTCGGGGGTTTGTCGTTCATGCGCGAGCCTTCCAGTGTTGGGCAGCCGGGTCTGGCGCTTGCCAGGCAGCGCCCAGGTGACGCGTGATCAAGGCTGCAATTCTTGCCCGAACTGGATCCTGTGTCCATCCGGCGTCACGATCCCAAACTCGCGAAAGCCCCAGGGCTTGTCTTCCAGCACGTGCCAGATCGGCACGCCTTTAGCCGTGTACTCTGCATACAGCGTGGCGGCGTCTGCGACATGCAGGTATGCAAACCACGCGTGGTCATCGGCCGGCGACACAGCCGCAGCGTCAGGGCAATGCCCGAGCCTCAACTCGCATGCCCCCCGGATTAGGAATGACCACCCCTCTACGACGAGGTGCTCCGTGAAACCAAGCCGATCGATGTAGAAGCGTCGCGAGAGCTCGAGGTCTTTCACCGCAAGGACGAACGTGGCCGCAGTGATCGTGCTCATGCTTTCCTTTCATCGATCCGGAGAAGCGCATTTTGCTGCGCGCCACGGCTCCTTGCCGGCACCCTGCACCCGTTGGAGCTCAAGGCAACGCTTTCGTGTCGGCTGCGTCGCCGAACTTGCAGCTTCACGTCCAAGGGTGGAGGGCGCACGTCCTCGGACCCCAAGGCCAAGCGTAGTCGCCAGGCGCAATTGCGAAGCGACGCCTGCCGGGAGTACGCGCACACACCTGGCTCGGCCTCGTACGATAGCGTCTATCAATCAGTTAGACAAAGCCAATTGGCTTTAATGATTGTCGCGGCCTACCATTCGTCCCGTTCCGATCAATTTCATCAATCGTTCGTCACAGGAGTGAACATGAGCCAGCAGCAACGTCCCGACATCAAGACCTGGGCCAACCTCGAGGCGGCCTTTGCCGGCGAGTCGATGGCGCACATCAAGTACCGCTACTTCGCCAGGCTGGCGCGGGAGGCCGGCGACGAGGAGACCGCTCGCACCTTCGAGGCCACCGCCGAGCAGGAGGTGATGCACGCCTTCGGCCATCTCGACCTGCTCTACCCCAGGGCCGAGATGACGCCGGCGCGCGCGCTGCAGATCGCGATCGACGGCGAGACCTACGAGTACAGCGAGATGTACCCGGGCTTTCGCAAGACGGCCGAGGCCGAGGGCAACGCCGCCGCGGTGGCCGAGATCGACGAGCAGATCGCAGAGAGCCGCGAGCACGCACAGCAGTTCCGCGCCACGCTGGAGACGGCGCAAAAGCGCTTTGCGGCCCTGGCCAAGGTGGAAGAGCGCCACGCCCGCCACTACCAGGCGCAGCTTGAGAAGGTGAACGCCGGCCAGGCGGTGGCCGCCTGAGCGCGGGCGCCATCACACGCATCGCACGCGACACACACATCACGCAACCCCGAACCCACACCAGGACCCGAACCATGAAAACCTTTGTCTGCATCGTCTGCGGCTTCCTCTACGACGAGGCCACCGGTCGCCCCGAAGACGGCATCGCGCCCGGCACGAAGTGGGCCGACGTGCCCGCCGACTGGGCCTGCCCCGACTGCGGCGTGGCCAAGGCCGACTTCGACGTCGTCGAGATCTGAGCATGGACACGCGCCCGCCCCTGATCGTCATCGGCGCCGGCCTGGCCGGCTGGACTGCGGTGCGCGAATTCCGCAAGCACGACCGCAGCACGCCGGTCATCGTGGTCACTGCCGACGACGGCGACTTCTACGCCAAGCCCTCGCTGTCCAACGCGTTTGCACAGGGCAAGGCGCCGGCGCAGCTGATCAGCACGCCGGCAGCGCGCATGGTCGAGTCGCTGCAGGTCACGCTGCTGCAGCGCACGCGGGTGCAGCGCATCGATGCGGCCGCGCAATCGGTGGCGACATCGCAGGGCCGCTTTTCCTACAGCCAGCTGGTGCTGGCCACCGGGGCGCAACCGATCCGGGTGCCGCTGACAGGCGATGCCGCGAACGAGGTGCTGTCGGTCAACCATCTGGACGACTTTGCCCAACTGCATGCGCGCCTTCAACGGCCGTCGCGCGTGCTGGTCATGGGCGCGGGGTTGATTGGCTGTGAATTCGCCAACGATCTGGCCATCGCCGGACATGCGGTGACGGTGGTCGACCCCTCACCGCGTGCCATCGCCGGGCTGCTGCCCACCGAGGCATCACATGCCTTGCATGACGCGCTGCGCCCGCTGGGCGTGCGGTTTGTCTTTGGCCGCAGCGTGCAGTCGCTCGAGCGGCATGGCAGCGGCTTGCGGGCGCGGTTGTCGGCCGCGCCTGCGAATGCGCATCACGGCGAAGGCTTTGATGCCGCCGATGCCCTGGTCACTGCCGATCTGGTGCTCAGCGCGGTGGGCCTGCGCGCTGACACCACACTCGCACAAACGGCAGGCATCGTCTGCGACCGCGGCATCCTCGTCGACGCGCATCTGCGAACCAGCCGCCCGGCGATCTTTGCTCTGGGCGACAACGCGCAGTACGGCAGCGTCGGCGCCAGCGCCGGCGGCCGCACCCTGCCCTATGTGATGCCGATCATGAACGCCGCGCGCGTGCTGGGCCCGGTGCTGGCTGGCGTGGCCTCGCCACCACTGCGCTTCCCGCTGATGCCGGTGACGATCAAGACGCCGGCGCTGCCGCTGGTGGTGGCGCCCCCTGCACCAGGCACCCAAGGCGAGTGGTCACAACCCGAGCCGGGCCTGTGGCGCTTCACCGATGGCGCAGGCGCGGTGCGCGGCTTCGCGCTGGCCGGTGCGCAGACGGCCCGGCGCATGGAGCAGGCCCAGCTCGTCAGCGCGTGAGCGGGGGGCGCCGACGCGATCAGTCGAAGTTCACCGTCAGCGTCACGCGGAAGGTGCGCGGCTCGACCGGGTGGAAGTGGATGTCGTCCACCGTGGCCGCTTCGCCGGGCAGGCGCGAGCCGTAGTAGTACTCGATGGCCGAGGCGCGGCGGTTGGTCAGGTTGAAGCCCTCCAGCTCCACGCGCACATCGCGGTTGATGCGGTAGCCGATGCGGCCATTGAGCGTCGTGGTGGGCGTGGAGCGCACGCTGTTGTCCTCGATCAGCGCGCGCGAACCGAAGTGCCGCAGCTGCAGCGCGCCGTACCACGGGCCGATGCGGTCGAAGGCCAGCGCCAC
This sequence comes from Pseudomonadota bacterium, assembly GCA_039800165.1. Taxonomy (GTDB): domain Bacteria; phylum Pseudomonadota; class Gammaproteobacteria; order Burkholderiales; family Burkholderiaceae_C; genus JBDLRH01. The sequence goes on along the minus strand of JBDLRH010000068.1, from coordinate 35,444 downwards.
CGAGCCCACCGCCTCAACCGAGCCAGGGATGCGGTTGCCTGCCGGGTCGCTGTCGGTAAAGCGTCCGCGCGAAAGCGACACATCCGCGTCCAGGGTGAATTCGCGGTTGATGCGCCAGTAGTTCGACCACTCGATGCCGGTGCGACGGCTCGGGCGGCCGGTGTCGGTGGTGCCGGCATCGCCGGCGAACAGCAGCTCGGAGTCAAAGCGCAGCTGGAACAGCGACAGCGAACTCTGCAGGCCAGGGAAGAATTCGGTGCGCACGCCAATCTCGTTGCTGCGCGCACGCACCAGCGGCACAGCGGGTTCGACGGATCGATAGGGCGGCGGACTGGAGGGATCGACCCGCTGCACCACCCCGCGCGCGTCGTTGCTGTGAAAGCCGCGGCCGGTGTTGAGGTACAGCTCGGTCTTGTTCCACGGGCCGAACACCAGGCCGAACTTGGGGCTCAAGATCTGGTCGTTCTTGCGGCCCGAGTTCAGCGGGTTGTCCGACTCGACGCGGAAGCGGTACAGGTCCGCACGCAGGCCGGCGATGCTGCGCAGCCACGGCGCCCATTCGGTGATGTTCTCGGCGTACAGGCCCACGCTTGACTGCAGCACATGGTCGCTGCGCACGGTGGACAGCACCTGGCGCGCGCGGGTGTTCTCCAGCCGGTTCCAGATGTTGTCGTGCTCGAGCTGCAGGCCGATGGTGAAGTCGCTCTCGCGGCCGCCGATCTGCGTGTTCCAGCCATGCGCCAGCTTGAGCCCGGTGCTCACCCGCTCGTCGGGCTGGGAGAACTGGTCGCCGTTGACCGGGTCGCGGTCGAAGTAGGTGAAGTTGGAGAACAGCTGCAGGCTGCGCCGCATCAGGTAGGCGTTGACGCGGGTAAAGCCCTCGGCATCGCGCTGCTGCCACGCGCCAGACAGGCTGTAGCGGCTGGCACGGCCGCCGTCGGTGGGGTCCACCGCATCAAAGCGCGACAGGCTGCCGCCTTGCACCGCGCGCAGCGGAATCTGGTCGGTGGCGTTCCAGCGCGCCGAATACGCCATCGCGCTGATGTTGAAGCCGTTGGCGTCGTTGCCCTCGCTGTAGCGCAGCACCGCGTTGTTCTTGCGATAGCGCTCGGGGTTGGTGTACGGGCCGTTGTTGCCCACCAGCTCCAGCGCATACAACAGCCGCCCGTCGCCGAACTCGGGCGAATCGGCCAGCAGCGTGCGCCGGTAGCGGTTGGGGCCGAGCGTCTGCGCAGCGATGCCGCGCGGCAGCCGGTTCGCGTAGGTCATGGCCACCGCGCCTGCGGTCGCGAAGTCGCCCTCGTCCGCGTAGAACGGCCCCTTGTGGTAGTCCATGCGGGTGACCAGCTCGGGGATCAGGAAGTTCATGTCCGACCAGCCCTGGCCGTGCGCATGGCTTCGCTGGTTGACCAGCATGCCGTCGATGGTGATGCGAAAGTCGGTGCCGTGGTCGAGGTTGAAGCCGCGCAGGTAGAACTGGTTGGCCTTGCCTTCGCCGCTGTGCTGCGTCACCACCAGGCCGGGCACCACCTCGAGCACTTCGCCCGGGCGGTACGCGGTGCGCGACTCGATCTGCTGCTGCGTCACGACGCCGCTGTTGGCCGATGGCGCCACGCCCAGCTGGCTGCGGCGCGAGCCCTGCACATTCACCGTCTCGAGCTGTTCCTCGCCCTGCTGCACCGCTGCAGGCGAATGCGGATGCGCCTGTGCGGCCGCGCACGCGCAGGCCGCGGCCACCGCGACTGCAGCGCGCAGGCGGCCCGGGGCGTGTGGCTGAGGGGTCGGTGGGCGAAAACGCAAAAGCATGGTGACGGTTCCTGGAGGGGTCGGGGCACGCCGGGGGCGGCTGCAGGTGACTTGAGAGGGCGATTGGACCAAAAATCCGCAACCACCCGGCTGACCCTCTACGCGTTGCGGTCATGGACGGATTCGGCTGCGGCCCGCCGCAGGGAACGCAGCATGGAAGGCCGCACGGAGGGCGTCACGGGGCGCGACGCCTACAATCCGACCCCTGCACAGGGGCGTGCGCGCGTGCGTCTGGCGCGCTGGCGGCCCCCGAGGAGATGCACCGCATGACCCCCCCTCCCGCCTCGCCGGCCAACCCCGCCGAAAAGCGCCATCAGCTGCGCCGCGCCGCGCTCGAATACCACCAGTTCCCGACGCCCGGCAAGATCGCCATCGCGCCGACCAAGCAGCTGGTCAACCAGCACGACCTGGCGCTGGCCTATTCGCCGGGCGTGGCCGCGCCCTGCGAAGAGATCGTTGCCGACCCGGTCAACGCCTTCAAGTACACCGCGCGCGGCAACCTGGTGGCCGTCATCACCAACGGCACCGCGGTGCTGGGGCTGGGCGACATCGGCCCGCTGGCGGCCAAGCCGGTGATGGAAGGCAAGGGCGTGCTGTTCAAGAAGTTCGCCGGCATCGACGTGTTCGACATCGAGATCAACGAAAAGTACGACCTCGACAAGCTGGTGGACATCATCGCCGCGCTCGAGCCCACTTTCGGTGGCGTCAACCTCGAGGACATCAAGGCACCCGACTGCTTCTATGTCGAGCGCAAGCTGCGCGAGCGCATGAAGATTCCGGTCTTCCATGACGACCAGCACGGCACCGCCATCGTGGTGGGCGCGGCCATCCTGAACGGCCTGAAGGTGGTGGGCAAGGACATCAAGAAGGTCAAGCTCGTCACCTCGGGCGCGGGCGCTGCGGCGCTGGCCTGCCTGGGCCTGCTGGTCAAGCTCGGCCTGCCGCGCGAGAACATCTGGGTGACCGATCTGGCGGGCGTGGTGTACCAGGGCCGCACCGAGCTGATGGACGAAGACAAGATCCAGTTCGCGCAGAAGACCGATGCGCGCACCCTGGCCGAAGTGATCGCGGGCGCCGATGTGTTCCTTGGCCTGTCGGCCGGCGGCGTGCTCAAGGCCGACATGGTGAAGTCCATGGGCAAGCAGCCGCTGATCCTGGCGCTGGCCAACCCCAACCCGGAGATCGTGCCCGACGAGGCCAAGGCCGCGCGGCCCGACTGCATCGTCGCCACCGGCCGCACCGACTACCCGAACCAGGTCAACAACGTCCTGTGCTTCCCGTACATCTTCCGCGGGGCGCTGGACTCGGGCGCGACCACCATCACCGACGCGATGGAGATCGCCGCGGTGCATGCCATCGCCGAGCTGGCGCAGGCCGAGCAAAGCGAGGTGGTGGCCGCCGCCTACGCCGGCCAGCAGCTGGCCTTCGGCCCCGAATACCTGATCCCCAAGCCCTTTGATCCGCGGCTGATGATCAAGATCGCGCCGGCGGTGGCCAAGGCCGCGGCCGACAGCGGCGTGGCGCTGCGGCCGATCGCCGACCTGGACGCCTACCGCGAGCGGCTGCAGAGCTTCGTGTACGCCTCGGGCACCACCATGAAGCCGATCTTCATGGCCGCCAAGGGCGCGAAGAAAAAGCGCGTGGCCTACGCCGAGGGCGAGGAAGAGCGCGTGCTGCGCGCCGCGCAGATCGTGGTGGACGAGCGCATCGCGCGGCCCACGCTGATCGGCCGGCCGGCCATCATCGCGCAGCGCATCGAGACCTTCGGCCTGCGGCTGAAGGAGGGCCAGGACTACGACGTGGTCAACGTCGAGCAGGACGACCGCTACCGCGAGTTCTGGCAGACCTACCACCGCATGACCGAGCGCAAGGGCGTCACGGCCCAGATGGCCAAGATCGAGATGCGCCGGCGCCTGACGCTGATCGGCTCGATGCTGCTGCACAAGGGCGACGTGGACGGCATGATCTGCGGCACCTGGGGCACCACCGCGATGCACCTGCACTACATCGACCAGGTGATCGGCAAGCGCGCCGGCGGCAGCCCGAGCACCGCGCTGGACATGCCCATCTATGCCTGCATGAACGGGCTGATGCTGCCCGGGCGCCAGGTGTTCCTGGTGGACACCCACGTCAACTACGACCCCAGCGCCGAGGAGCTCACCGAGATCACGGTGATGGCGGCCGAGGAGATGGTGCGCTTTGGCATCCAGCCCAAGGTGGCGCTGCTGAGTCACTCCAACTTCGGCAGCAGCAACCAGCCCAGCGCGGTGAAGATGCGCCGCACGCTGGAGCTGCTGCGCGCCGAGGCGCCGTGGCTGGAAGTGGACGGCGAGATGCACGGCGACATCGCGCTGGACGGCGAGGCGCGCCAGGCGCTGATGCCCAACAGCACCCTGGCCGGCGACGCCAACCTGCTGGTGTGTCCGAACATCGACGCAGCCAACATCGCCTACAACCTGCTGAAGACGGCGGCCGGCGGCAACATCGCCATCGGCCCGGTGCTGCTGGGTGCGGCCAAACCGGTGCATGTGCTCACCCCAAGCACCACGGTGCGCCGCATCGTCAACATGACCGCCCTGACCGTGGCCGACGCCAACGCCGCCCGTTAACGCTTTGCGCCTAAGTGGGCGCAAACTTTTTTGCGCTGGCGCAAGCCAAAGCCCGCTCATACGGCAGGGCAAGCTGGGGTTTTGGCTTGCGCGCGAGGGCCGAATCTGTGACACTAGCGGCTTCGAAATTGCGGGTTTACCCGGGGTTTCGTTGGTACTGACTTCTCCAAGGATCGTCGGCCGCCGTAGCCGACTCTAGAGCATGCCGTTTGGGGCCGCCTACAAGTTTGCGCTCACTAGCCTGATGGCCGTGGCGCTGCTGGCAGGGGGCCAAGCCACCCCAGCACGCACGCCCGGCTCCCCGGACGAGCTGCCGCGGATTGCGCTGACCGAACTGCCGCCCCAGGGTCGGGACACCTACCGGCTCATCCGCCAAGGCGGCCCGTTTCCCTACGAGAAGGACGGCACGGTGTTCGGTAACCGCGAGCGGCTTTTGCCGCTGCATCCGCGGGGCTACTACCGCGAATACACCGTGCGCACGCCCCGGTCGAAAGACCGGGGGGCCCGCCGGATCGTCTGCGGCGGCCCGCCAACGACGCCGGAGGCCTGCTATTACACCGCCGACCACTACGCCAGCTTTCGCCGCATCGTGGAGTGACAGCGAATGAAACGGGACCTGTTTTTGAACATGGACAAGGAAGCCACCGCGGACGCGCCGCTGCGCACCGTGCGGCCCAACATCGTGCAGTCGATCCGCGCCTTCCGCGTGCACGACCTGCAGGAGGCCGCCCAGGCGCTGGGCCACCATTTCCTGTACGCCAACCTCGCCAGCGCGCAGAGCAAGCAGGACGTGCTGGACCTGATCGCCCAGCAGTTCACCTTTCCGGCGCACTTCGGCAAGAACTTCGACGCGCTGTACGACTGCATGACCGACCCGCTGCACAAGTCGGGCCCGCAGCCGGGCTTCGTGATCGTGCTCGAGCAGGTGCCGGCCAATGGCAAGTTCGACAAGGAAGCCCGCGAGCAGCTGCTCGACATCTTCCGGGACGCCGCAGACTTCTGGGCGGAACGCAAGATACCCTTCCGGTGCTTCTATTCTTTTCTGTAGCCCGTTCTGCACACACCGGTCAAGCAGAACGGGCCAACGAGACCAAGGACGGCAAGGCTGCCGGCCCTGACCTGTCGCCCGAAGGCGAGAAGATGCCCACCGACAAGCTGGTCGACATCTCGCCGCAGGCCCTGCGCATGAGCAGCCCGTTCAACGCAGGCTACTGGCTCACCGCCGCCTGAGGCGCACGGCGCGTCACGCCACCTCGCGCGCGCTCCAGATCAAGCCGACCTGCGGGTCGGCTTTTTCTTGCCTGCCAGACGGGCGCGCTTCTGTTTCATGCGTGGCCGGCGGGGGTGCCGAGCGCCTGCGCGAGCGCCAGGTATTCGTGCACCGGCACCTCTTCGGCGCGGCGCTGCACATCCACCGGGCCGGCAAAGCCACGCGCCTCGAGCCAGCGGCCGAGCGTGTGGCGCAAGAGCTTGCGCCGCTGGCTGAAGGCCACCTGCACCAGCTCGCCGAGCAGCGCCACATCCACAGCCAACGGTGCGGCGCGCGGCACCATGCGCACCACCGCGCTGTCCACCCGCGGCGGCGGGTCGAAGCTCTCCGGCGGCACGAACAGCACGTTCTCCATCTCGTAGCGCCACTGCAGCATCACGCTCAGCCGCCCGTAATCGGCGGTGGCAGGCGCAGCCACCATGCGGTCGATCACTTCCTTTTGCAGCATGAAGTGCTGGTCTTCAATGTGCGCGGCGTGGTCCAGCAGGTGGAACAGGATCGGCGTGGAGATGTTGTAGGGCAGGTTGCCCACCACCCGCAGGCGCCCGCCCGGCGCGATGCGCTGCGCGAGCGCGCTGAAGTCGACCTTCAGCACATCGGATTCGATCACCTCAAGCTGCCCATGCGCGCGCAGCCGGGCGGCGAGGTCGCGGTCGAGCTCGATCACCGTCAGATGCCCCAGGCGCTCGACCAGCGGCTGGGTCAGCGCAGCGAGCCCGGGGCCGATCTCGACCATCGCCTGCCCCGCGCGCGGCGCGATCTCGCGCACGATCGCATCGATGATCGCGCTGTCGGCCAGGAAGTGCTGGCCGAAACGCTTGCGCGCAATGTGCTTCACTGCGGCGGTTCGCGCATCTGCACGAAGGCGCGGTCGCGCACCTCGCGCGCCCAGTTGGCGTAGGCCTCCTCGAGCTTGCGCTCACGCACCGCGCCGCGCACCAGGTCGCGCTGCTCGCGCTGCGACAGTTGCGCCTCGCGCCGCTCGACCACCTGCATCAGGTGGACGCCAAAGCGCGATGCGAACGGCTGCGACAGGTCGCCCGGGCGCAGGTCGGCCATCACCTCCTCGAACTCGGGCACGAACTGCCCGGGGCTGGCCCAGCCAAGATCACCGCCGCCGGCAGCGCTGCCGTCCTGAGAGAACTCGCGCGCCAGCGAGGCAAAGTCGGCCGTGCCTGAAGTGATGCGCTGGCGCAGGTCGGCCAGCCGCGCGCGCGCCTGCGCCTCGCTGAGTTGCGCCGACGGCCGCAGCAGGATGTGGCGCGCACGGGTCTGCACCACGGTTGCGCCGCCGATGCCGGCAGTGCGCTTCTCGACGACCTTGAGCACATGAAAGCCGGCGCCCGAGCGCACCACCGCGCTCACGCCGCCTTCGGCCACGCCCTGCACCGCGTCCAGAAACAGCTGCGGATAGCGGTCGGCCAGGCGCAGGCCCATCTGGCCGCCGGTGCGCGACGCATCCGGCGCATCCGACAGCTCGCGTGCCAGCTTGGCGAAATCTTCGCCTGCACGGGCACGCGCCAGCGCGCCCTCGGCCTTGCGCTGCAACGTGGCCACCTGTTCCGGCTTCGCATCCTCGGGCACCACCACCAGCACCTGCGCCAGGTTCAGGCTCAGCGCCTCGGCGCCGGCGGCCGCGCGCTGCTCTTCAATGAAGCGGTCGACGTCCAGGTCGCTCACGCGCACCTGCGGGCCGACCTCGCGCTCGCGCACACGGCCCAGCAGGATCTGATCGCGCAGCTCACGGCGGAACTGCGCGACGCCGATGCCGTCTTGCACCAGCCGGCGCTGCAGCTCGGCCACGTCGATGCCGTTTTGCCGGGCCACCGACAGCTGCGCCTCGTCGACCTGCGCCTCGTCGACCTTGATGCCGGTCTCGCGCGCCAGTTGCAGCTGCGCACGCTCGCTGATCAGCGCTTCCAGCACCTCCGGCAGCATGGCCTCGCGCGCAGGTACCCGGCCGCCACGCTGCGCGATGTCCTGCTGCAGCCGGCGCACCCGTGCATTGACCTCGTTGTTGGTGATCGGCTCGGAGTTGACCACCGCCACGATGAAGTCACCGGTGCGCGCCGCGGCCGCGGGGCTGGCTGCCGATGCAGGCGTGGATGGCGCCGGCAGGCTGCCGCGCAGGCCCTGCGCCGACGCGCCTGCGGCAGACAGCGCGCACAGGGCAACCAGTGCAGAAGCAAGCGACGGGGTCAACGGCAGGCAAGGGCGCATGGCAGGCTCAAGGGGCGGGTGATCGGGGTGTAGCCGGGATTCTGCGTCAGTGCGGTGCCATCAGTCCCAGCGGGTGAAACGGCTGGGTTCGGTCACCTGCTCACGCAGCACCTGGTAGCGCGGAATCTGTTGCTGCAGCGTCTGCAGCGCGTTGGTGCCCAGCCGGGTGAAGCCGTTGAATTCGATCTGCAGAAGGATGCGGGTGTTGGCACTCGCCACCGTGCTCTGGATACGCTCGAACACCGCACGGCCAATCCAGCAGCCGCCGTCGTATTCCACGCCCGCCACGGTGTCGACCACGCGGCGGTCCTTCAGGCTGAAGTTCAGGCGCCCCACGCTGTACCAGCGGCCCGCGCCGGGCTCGGGCGCGCCGAACAGGGTGATCGGCCACTGCCAGCCCAGGTCGAGCTGCTCGCTCTGGCCGCGCTGCAACCGGTAGGCCGCACTCACCGTGCGGTACTTGCCCGGCGTGTAGCGGGCGGCCAGGGTGGTGCGGATCGAACGCTGCGTCTTCAGGTTGAGCTGCACCGCGCCCTCGAAGCTCCAGCGCGGGTCCCAGTTCAGGCCCGCAGCCACCAGCAGGTCGCTCAGCCGCTCGTTGGCCGCCAGTCCGCCAGGCAGCGTGACGCGCTGGTCGCGAAAGCGCAGGCGCTGCGCCACGCCGAAGTAGGCCGCCTGCGCGCCGGTGAGCGGGTCGAACAGCCGCGAGGTCGCGCCCAGCGTCAGCAGGTGGTTGTCGGCGATGCGGTCGTTGCCGCCAAACGCGTTCTCGGTGTAGATGGTCGCGAGGTTGAAGTCGTTGATCGCCGAGTCGTAGTTGGGCAGCAGGGCCTGGTCGCGGTACGGGGTGTTCACATAGAAGGCGCGCGGCTCGAGCGTCTGCACCCAGTCGCGGCCGACGTAGCGCGCCATGCGCTCGAACACCAGGCCGCTGTCGATGCTGAAGGTGGGCAGGCTGCGCTGCGCCGTCAGGCGCCCGTCGGCCAGCGGCTGGTCGAAGTCGTAGCGGGTGGTGTGCCACTGCAGGCGTGGCGTGATGAAGCCGGCGTCGGCAATCCACGGCCGGCTGAGCGCCATCACCGCCAGGCTGCGCCGGCCGTTGGGCTGGCCGGTCAGCGCGGTGGCCGACTCAAAGCGCGTGACATCGGCCAGGGCCGACACGTCCAGCCCCAGCGGCAGGGCACTGCGCGTCCAGCGCGCAATCCACTGCGGCGCGCGGTCATACGGCGGCGTGATCGGTGCCAGCGGGTCTTGCAGCGTCTGCCAGCGCAGGCTGCGTGCAGTCAGCGACAGGTCGCCCAGCGCCCAGGTGGCGGTGGCATCGGCCGGCAGCAGCCGCTGCGTGAGCGCAGGGCCCGCACGCGGGAAGTCGCGCCAGAAGTTGTCATCGCTCACGCGGTTGAGGTTGAGCCCCACGAACAGCGGGCCGGCCCCGGCCAGCGAGGGCGCGAGCAGCCCCGCATGCTGCACCGAATACGACCAGCGGTCGCTGTTGCGCAGGCGGTCTGAGGGCATCACGCTCGCGGTGGCCTTGCCGCCGTAGTCGCGCTCGAGGTAGCGGAACTCGCCGGCCACATCGATGCCGCGGCGGGTGAGCACCGTGCCGGTGAAGGTGGCGTCGCGGTTGGGCGCGATGTTCCAGTAATACGGCTGCGCGTATTCGAAGCCGCTGGTGCTGTCCAGGCCGAAGGTCGGCGGCAAGAAGCCCGAGCGGCGCTTGTCGCTCAGCGGAAAGCTCAGGCTGGGCAGCGGCAGCACCGGGACGCCCTTGAAGCTCAGCACCGCATCGCGCGCCTCGCCCGATTCGTCTTCTTCGTCGATGCGCACGCTGCCGGCACGCAAGATCCAGTCGGGCATCCAGCTCGGGCCGGGCTGCCGCTGGCAGGTGGTGTAGGTCGCGTTGCGGATGACGGCGCGCTTGTCGTCGATGAAGTCCACGCGATCGGCCGTGCCGTAGGCGTCGTTGCGCAGGAAGCGGTAGCTCGGCGTGACGAAGAAGCCCTCGAACGCATCGACCTTGAGTTCGAGCAGCGGGCCCTCGAACAGGTTGCCCGAACGGTTGATGCGCACGTTGCCGCGCGCACGCGCCAGGTCGTCGGGCTGCCAGTATTCAATGCGGTCAGCGCGGATCACCATGTCGGCGCGGCGCATCTCGGCATTGCCCTCGACCACGGTGTCGAGGTTGGGGCGACCGCTGACACGGTCGCCAAACAGGAAGGTGGGCCGCTGTGCGCGCTCGCCGGGGCCAAAACCCGGCTGCAGCATCGGGCTGGGCTGCAGGCGGATCACGCTGTCTGGCGGTGCGGATTGCGCCAGCGCCGTCGCAAGCTGCGGGCCCTGTGCCGCGTGAAGCCACAACAGCGCCCCCAACAGCACGCCCGACATCACGCCCGGCACCGCGCCCAACGCGCCGCGCCGCACGGTCACCGCGCGGGCTTGTCGGGGCGCATTCGCGGGGGAAGACCAGAGGCGCATTTGTAGAATCGATTATCCATGAGCACCCCCTCGACACCGGCGAACGACAAAGCGCACGCCGCATCCGTGAGCTGGGCCGACCCCGCACGGGGAGCCGCCTGCAGCACGTGGCTGGCATCGGTGGCGCCTGCGCACGGCATCGATGTGGCTTCGCTGCGCGTGGCCTCGGCCGATGCGAGCTTTCGCCGCTACCTGCGGGTGAACAGCCGCACTGCAGCCTGCGGCAGCCTGATCGTGATGGACGCACCGCCCGACAAGGAGAACTGCGAGCCGTTCGTGCGCATCGCCGCGCTGCTGCACGACGCCGGCCTGCTGGCGCCGCGCGTGCTGGCCTGGGACGCGCCGCAGGGCTTCATGTTGCTCGACGACCTGGGCACGCAGACGATGATGGACGTCATCGACCGCGACAACGCCGTGGCCAACCTGCCGCTGTACCTGCGCGCGGTGGACGCGCTGGTGGCGTGGCAGCGCGCATCCAGGCCCGGCGTGCTGCCGCCGTATGACGAAGCGCTGCTGTCGCGCGAACTGTCGCTGTTCCCCGACTGGTATCTCGCGCAGCACCGAAAGATCACGCTGGGTGACGCGCAGCGGTCCACGCTGGACCAGCAGTTCCAGCTGATCATGCAGCGCAACCTGGCCGCGCCGCAGGTGTTCGTGCACCGCGACTTCATGCCGCGCAACCTGATGATGCCGCGCGATAGCGCGGAACCCCGCCTGGGCGTGCTCGACTTCCAGGACGCGGTGCAGGGGCCCATCACCTACGACATCGCAAGCCTGATGCGCGACGCCTTCCTGAGCTGGGACGAGGAGTTCGTGCTCGACGTGACGGTGCGCTACTGGCAGGCCGCGCGCAAGGCCGGCTTGATGGACTTCGAGGACTGGCACAGCGACTTTGGCGCGTTCTACCGCGCGGTCGAATGGATGGGCCTGCAGCGCCACCTGAAGGTGGCGGGCATCTTCGCGCGCCTGACGCTGCGCGATGGCAAGCCGAAGTACCTGGCCGATGCGCCGCGCTTCATCCGCTACATCCGCGCCACCGCCAGCCGCTACCGCGAGCTGGCCCCGCTGCTGCGCCTGATCGACGAGGTCGAAGGCACCGAGCAGGTGGAAGCCTTCTCGTTCGGGCGCGCCTGACGCGGCACGCACCGCTGCCGCCCTACGTCACCGCGCGCCGCCCCGTCCATGCCGCGCCTCTTCTGCCCCGAGCCACTGCACAGCGGCCTGTCGCTGGGCCTGCCGCCAGGTGCGGCGCGCCATGTGCAGGTGCTGCGGCTGCAGCCTGGCGATGCGATCACGCTGTTTGATGGCCGCGGCGGTGAACACGAGGCCGCCATCACCCGCATGGGCCGCAGCACGGTCGATGTGCAGGTAGGTACGCATCACGCCGTCGAGCGCGAGGCGCCGATCCATGTGCATCTGGCCCTCGGCATCCCGGCCAACGAGCGCATGGACTGGCTGGTGGAGAAGGCCACCGAACTCGGCGTGGCCGGCATCACGCCGCTGATGAGCGCGCGCAGCGTGCTGCGGCTGAGCGGCGAGCGCGCCGAGAAAAAGCAGGCGCACTGGCAATCGATTGCGGTGGCCGCCTGCGAGCAGTGCGGGCGCAACCGCGTGCCACCGGTGGCCACGCCGGTGGCTTTTGATGCGTGGCTTCGCGGTGCGACGGCCCCACTTGGTGCAGCATCCGCGGCCCCCGCCGCTTCCAGCGCCACCTTGCGGCTGGTGCTGTCGCTCGCTGGCGATGCGTTGCCCCTGTCTTCTTTGTCTGAATCGCTTCAAGCCAAGGCGCCTGACGTCGGCGTCATCCACCGTTGCGTGTACCTGCTCAGTGGGCCCGAAGGCGGCCTGTCGCCTGACGAAGAGGCCGCCGCACGCGCGCAGGGCTGGCAGCCGGTGACGCTGGGGCCGCGCACGCTGCGCGCCGAAACTGCGCCGCTGGCGACACTGGCCGCACTGACCCTGGGCGCATACTCGGGCGCATGAATCGCCACCTTGCGCTGCTGACGCTCTGTCAGGGCCTGTTCCTCACCAACAACGTCACCTTCATCGCGATCAACGGGCTGGTCGGCCTGTCGCTTGCGCCGTTCGGGTGGATGGCCACGCTGCCGGTGATGGGCTATGTGGTGGGCGGCGCGATGTCCACCACGCTGGTGGCCAGCACGCAGTCGCGCTTTGGTCGCAAGGGCAGCTTCCAGATCGGCGCGGTGGTGGCCCTGCTGTCGTGCCTGCTGTGCGCCTATGCCGCGTTCAGCCGCAACTTCTGGCTGCTGTGCGCTGCCACGCTGATCGCGGGTTACTTCAGCGCCAATGCGCAGCTGTACCGCTTTGCCGCGGCCGAGCTGGCGGCCAAGGGCATGCAGGAGAAGGCGGTGTCGTGGGTGATGGCCGGCGGCCTGATCGGTGCGGTGATCGGCCCGAACCTTGCCAAGTACACGCGCGAGTGGTTCTCGGTGCCGTTTGCCGGCGCGTATGTGGCGCTCAGCGGTGTGGCGGTGCTGTCGTTCATCGTGCTGTCGTTCATCCAGTTCCCGCCGGCACCGCCCAAGAAGCCGGGCAGCACCGGCGGGCGGCCGCTGTCAGAAATCATGAAGCAGCCCGCCTTCATCGTGGCCGCCGCCGCGGGCGCGTTGAGCTACGGCGTGATGAACCTGCTGATGGCCGCCACGCCGCTGGCCATGCAGCAATGCGGCCTGCCGTTTTCGGATGCAGCCTTTGTGCTCGAGTGGCACGTGATCGGCATGTTCGCGCCGGGCTTCTTCACCGGTCACCTGATCAAGCGCTTTGGCGTGCTGCAGGTGATGAGCGTGGGCGTGGTGCTCAACCTGGTGTGCATCGCGGTGGCGCTGTCGGGCGTGGAGCTGCACCAGTTCCTCGTGGCGTCCTTCCTGCTGGGCGTGGGCTGGAACTTCCTGTTCACTGGCAGCACCACGCTGTCGCTGTCCACCTACACGCCGGAGGAGCGCGACCGCGCGCAGGGTGCGCTCAACCGCTTTGTGTTCATCACGCTCGCGCTCAGCTCGTTCTCGTCGGGCGTGCTGGTGACCACGCAGGGCTGGTCGCTGCTGAACTGGGGCTCGCTGCTGCCGGTCGTGCTGACAGGTGCAGCCCTGCTGTGGCTGGCGATGAAGCGGCGGGCAGCGGCTGTCGCTACCTGAGCCGCGCCTCAAACAGCAAGGGGCCCGAAGGCCCCTTTGCAGTGCCGAGCGAGCAGCCCAGCTCAGGGCATCGCCGCAATCACCTGCGCCACCGCCGCCGTCAGGCGCTTGGCGTAGGGCACATGCAGAAACTCATTCGGCCCGTGCGCGTTGCTCTTGGGGCCGAGCACGCCGCACACCATCATCTGCGCCTTGGGGAAGCCCGCGCTCAGCATGTTCATCAGCGGGATGGTGCCGCCCTGGCCGATGTAGCCCACCGGTGCGCCGAAGTGCGCCTGTGACGCCGCGTTGAGCGCTCGCTCGAACCACGGCGCGGTGTCGGGCGCGTTCCATCCGGTGGCGCCGCCGTTACTGTCGAAGGTCACCTTGGCCTGGTACGGCGCGTTGTCTTCCAGCAGGGTCTTCAGGTCCTGCACCGCCTGCGCGGCGTCCACCAGCGGCGGCAGGCGCAGGCTCAGCTTGAAGGCGGTGTAGGGGCGCAGCACGTTGCCCGCGTCCTTCAGCGCCGGGAAGCCCTCGGCGCCGGTGACGCTGAGCGTCGGCGTCCAGGTGCGGTTGATGAGGGCCTGCACCGGGTCGGTGGTGGTGGGCAACGCAAACGCGGTGGAGCCGCCGCAGTCGTAGTGGGCCCACGGGAAGCGCTTGTAGACCTCGTCGCCCAGGATGGCGGCGGTGGCCTTCGCTTGCGCCAGACGTTCTCCCGGCACCTCGCAATGAAAGCTGTCGGGCAGCAGGCGGCCGGTCTTGCTGTCTTCCAGGCGGTCGAGCAGCTGGCGCATGATGCGAAAGCTGCTGGGCACCAGGCCCGACGCATCGCCCGAGTGCACGCCCTCGGTCAGGATCTCGACCTTCAGCGTGCCGCTGGCCATGCCGCGCAGGCTGGTGGTCAGCCACAGCTGGTCGTAGTTGCCCGCGCCGCTGTCCAGGCAGATGACCAGCGCCACATCGCCCAGCCGCGGGCGCAGCGCGTCGATGTAGGGCATCAGGTCGTAGCTGCCCGATTCCTCGCAGGTCTCGATCAGGCCAACGATGCGCGGATGCGCGACCTTCTGCGCCTTGAGCGCCTGCACCGCGGCGATGCTGGCGTACACCGCGTAGCCGTCATCGGCGCCGCCACGGCCATACAGCTTGCCGTCCTCGTACTTGGGCGTCCACGGGCCCAGGTCCTTGCGCCAGCCGGTGAACTCGGGCTGCTTGTCCATGTGGCCGTACATCAACACGGTGCCCTGGGCCCCCACGCTCGCCACTTCGTGTGCTTCACTGCCCCCCGAGGGGGCCTTCGCGCCTTGGGACGGCCCAGCGGCGCTCATGGTCTGGCGGCTGCCGCCATCGCCGGCACTTGCAGGCACCTCAAAGAAGATGACCGGCGTGCGACCCTCCAGCCGGATCAGCTCGAGCTTCAGGCCCTCAACCTTTTGCTCCTCCACCCACTGCGCGGCGCGGCGCAGCACGTTGTCGATGTGGCCGTTGGCGGCCCAGTCCTTGTCGAAGCCCGGCGACTTGGCCGGGATGGCGATGTAGTCGGTGAGCTGGCGCACGATGTCGCCGTCCCACTTGGCGCTGGCGTGGGCCAGTGCGGCAGCGGCGTCCAGGGTGCCTTCGGGCATTTCGCGGTGGATGGGGGCGTTCATTCGATGTCTCCGGGAAGAAGCGGAACTCTACGCCGAATCGACGGACGTCTCACGCGGTGCCGCGCATCCACCCCAGCCCTGCCGAGGTGCCGCCCGGCTGCGCGCCGCGCGCGGGGCGGTATTCGCAGCCGACCCAGCCGTCCCAGCCGCATTGCGTAGCGACTTCGTCGATCACCTTGAACAGGTAGGGGTAGTTCATCTCGCCCACGTCGGGCTCGTGGCGCTCGGGCACACCGGCAATCTGGAAGTGGCCGACGCGGCCGGTGGGCAGGTACTGGCGGATCTTCATCGCCACATCGCCCTCGACGATCTGGCAGTGGTACAGGTCGAACTGCACCTTGCAGTTGGCCGCACCGATCTCGGCCACCAGCGCATGCGCGTCGTCCTGCCGGTTGACGAAGAAGCCGGGAATGTCGCGGGTGTTGATCGGCTCGATCAGCACGTCGATGCCGAGCTTGGCCGCCTCGGCCGCGGCGTGGCGCAGGTTGGCCACATAGGTGGCGCGCAACGCCTCGCGCGTCTGGCCCGCAGGCACCAGACCGGCCATCACATGGATGCGCGGGCACTGCAGCACCTGCGCGTAATGCAGCGCGCGCGCGATGCCCTCGCGGAACTCGGCCTCGCGGCCGGGCAGGCAAGCCAGGCCGCGCTCGCCACTATCCCAGTTGCCTGGGGGCGCATTGAACAGCACCTGCTTCAAGCCATGCGCCTTCAGCTGCTGCGCAATCGCCTGCGCGTCAAACGCATACGGAAACAGGTATTCGACGCCCTGAAACCCGTCGCGCGCGGCCGCAGCAAAGCGGTCCATGAAGTCGAGCTCGGGGTAGAGCATGGAGAGGTTGGCGGCGAACTTGGGCATGTCGTTTCGTTTCTTGTAGGAGGTCACCACCGCGCGCCGAACTGGCGGCGCAGCTCGTCGATCTGCGCTTCGGTCAGCGGCGCAGGCTTCGGCTGGCTCATCAGCCACAGGCGCGCGGTTTCTTCCAGTTCTTCCAGCGTGGCCATCGCAGCGGCCGGGCTGTCGTGCCAGACGTTGGGGCCCAGGCGCTCGAGCATCACCGCGCGGACGGGTGCGCCACGTTCACCCCAGCGCGTGATCGCCTGCGCAATCAGCGCAGCGGCCTGCGGGTCGCCGGGGCGGTGGTACGGAATCAGCGGCACATGGCCGACCTTCATCACGAAGTAGGGCGTGATGGCGGGCAACCACTCGCCACCGGTGTTCGCGCGCTCCACCGCCGCCACGTCCAGGCTCAGCGCCACGCAGTGCGTGCTGTGGGTGTGGATGACGCAGCGCGTGCCGGCATCAAAGCGCGTGGCCGCGGCGTAGATCTGCTGGTGCACCGCGATGGTCTTGCTCGGCCGGTCGCCACTGAGGTGCTGCAGTTGCGCGCCGACCTTCGCGATACGCGCCGGGTCGAGCCGGCCCAGGCAGGCATCGGTGGGCGTGATGAGGAACGTGTCGTCTTCCAGCCGCACACTGATGTTGCCCGCGGTGGCATGCACATAGCCGCGCGCGAACAGGCTTTCGCCGATGCGGCAGATTTCGTGGCGGGCCTGGGTTTCGGTCATGGCGCCAGCAGATGGAACGCGCGGATGAAGAAATCATCGCCGCCGAAGTTGCCGCTCTTCAAAGCGAGGTGCACCGCCGCGCTGTCCACGCCATCCACAGCGGTCGGCGCGTGGCACCACGGCACGCCCGGGTCGATCTGCGGGCCGATCTGCAGCTGCGCCACGCCGAGAGCCTGCACGCAGGCGCCCGAGGTCTCGCCGCCGGCCACCACCAGCTGGCGCACGCCAGCCTGCACCAGGCCACGCGCCACCGCAGCCAGGGTGTGTTCAATCATCTCGCCGGCGCGGGCCACGCCCACCTCGGCCTGCACCGCCTTCACCGCCTCGGGTGCCGCGGTGGAATAGACCAGCACCGGGCCCCCCTTGAGCTGCGGCGCGGCCCACTGCAGCGCATGCGCAGCCACCGCATCAGCGCCGTCGCGCACGATGGCGCGCGGGTCCAGCGCGAGCGCGGGGCGGCCCTGCGCGATGAAGTGCGCCACCTGCCGGTTGGTGGCCTGCGAGCAGCTGCCCGACACCACCGCCTGCAGGCCCTGCGGCGCGGGCAGCGCGCTCGCCTGCGGCGACGGCTTCAGGCCGAAGTTGCCGGGCAGGCCGATCGCCACGCCCGAGCCAGCGGTCACCAGCGGCAGGTCGGCGATCGCCGGGCCCAGACGCAGCAGGTCGTCGTTGGAGACGGCATCGACGATGGCGATTGATGTGCCCTCTGCCTTCAGCTGCGCGATGCGCGCGCGAATCGCCTCCGGCCCCTGCGCCACCGCCTTGTGGTCGATCAGCCCCACATTGCGGCGGCACTGCGCCTGCAGCACCCGCACCAGGTTGGCGTCGGTCATGGGGGTGAGCGGGTGGTCGCGCATGCCGCTGTCGCTCAGCAGCACATCGCCCACGAACAGATGGCCCTTGAACACGGTGCGGCCGTTGTCGGGGAAGGCCGGCGTGGCGATGGTGAAGTCGGTGCCGAGTGCTTCCATCAGCGCCTCGGTGACGGGGCCGATGTTGCCCGCGGGCGTGCTGTCAAAGGTGGAGCAGTACTTGAAGTAGATCTGCTGCGCGCCCTGCGCCTGCAGCCAGCGCAGCGCGTCGAGCGACTGCGCGATGGCCTCGGCCGCGGGGATGGTGCGCGACTTCAGCGCCACCACCACCGCGTCCACCTCGGCCGACAGCGGCGCGGCCGGCACGCCGATGGTCTGCACCGCGCGCATGCCGGCGCGCACCAGGTTGTTGGCGAGGTCGGTCGCGCCGGTGAAGTCGTCGGCGATGCAGCCAAGCACGATGGGCATGGGCGCCGTCCCTTCAGCCCTTCACCGGAATCTTGATCGCAGCCGGGTTCTCGCGCACATACTCGCGCACGATGGCCTCGAAGCTCGCATCGGGCCGCAGGCCGAGGCCCGCAGCGCGCACCGCGTTCACCCGGCCCGGCCAGCTGTAGACCAGCTTCTCGATCGCGGGGTCGGGCTTCCAGTCCAGCAGCGCGGTACCGGCGTCACCCGCCACCGCATGCAGCGCGTCGGCCATCTGGCGCACGGTACAGGTGATGGACGGGAAGTTGAGCGCAGTGCGCGGGCCCCATTCGGCGTCGCTGGCCTGCACCGCGCGAATGAGTCCGTCGATGGTGATGCGCGGCGACGCGAGGGCCACGGGTGTGTCCGGCGCCACCGGCACCACTGCACGCACGCCCGCCAGCGGCTCGCGGATCATGCCGCTCAGAAAGCCCGAGGCCGCGCCATTGGGCCGCCCCGGCCGCACCGACACCGTCATCAGCCGCACATTGCGGCCGCGGATGAAGCCCTTGCGCGCGAAGTCGGCCACCAGCTGCTCGCCGATGAACTTCTGGATGCCGTAGCTGCCCTGCGGCGTGGGCAGGGTGTGGTCTTCGATGACGGCCGGCATGGGCTGCTCGGCCGAGCCGCCGAACACCGCGAGCGAGCTCGAGAACACCACGGTGGGTTGGTGCCCCGCGTGCCGGCAGGCCTGCAGCAGGCCCAGCGTGGCATCCAGATTGCTGCGCATGCCCAGGTCGAAGTCGGCCTCGCATTCACCACTGACCGCCGCCGCCAGGTGATAGATCACCTGCGCATCCTTCAGCGGCAGCTGGCCTTTGGCGATCAGCTCGTTCAGGTCGCCGCCCACAAACTTCACGCGCGCATCCGCGGCCAGATCGGCGGGCGGTTCGGCGCGGTCGCTCAGGGTGATGGTGCGAATGGCTTGCGGCGCGGCGCCTGCGACGCAAAGCTGGCCCTGCGCCAGCAGCGTGCGCGCCAGACGCGCGCCGACAAATCCGCAGCCGCCGGTGATGAGGATGTGCATGTGGTGGTCCTTCGGATGAATGGGTCGCGTGGAGTGTGTATGGGTCTGTGTCGATGTCGGTGGTCGTGGGCGGGGCGATGCGCGTTTGCGCTTCAGCGCGCCTCGGCCAGAAACTTCAGCAGATGCTGCGCCACGAGATCCGGCGCCTCGCGCTGCGGAAAGTGGCCCACCCCCGGCAGCAGCTCGCGCCGGTACGGACCGCGAAAGAAGCTTTCCTTGTTGGCCGAGGTGACGGGCAGCGTCACGCCGTCGGCTTCGCCGTGCAGCATCAGCGTGGGCACGCTCAACACCGGCGCGGGCGTGAGCGCTGCGTCGTCGGCCGCATAGGCCGGGTCGGACGGCGCATGGGCCCAGCGCTGCGAATACGAGTGCAGCGTGATCGGCACCCAGTCGTCGTTGTCGAATGCCACGGCGGTGGCCTCGAACTCGGCCGGGTCGTACCAGCCCGCGGGCGCCCAGGTGTCCCACATGATCTTGGCAAAGCCGCGCCGGTCTTCGGCCACCACGCGGTGGCCGCGCTCGGTGGCCATGAACCAGTGGTACCAGTACAGCCGCGTCTGCTCCATCGTGAGTTTCTGGTCGGGCGTGTTGGTGCCGTAGCCCACCGACAGCATGGCCAGGTGGCTGGCGATGCCGGGCGCCAAACCGCAGGCATTCGCCGCGGCACGCGCGCCCCAGTCGTGGCCGACGAGTGCGGGCTGCTTCAGGCCCAGTGCGTTCACCAGGTCCACCAGGTCACGCCCCAGCGAAGCCAGCTGCCCGGTGCGCGGCGTGTCGGCACGCAAGAAGCTGGTAGGCGCAAAGCCGCGCAGCGCCGGCACGATGACGCGCCAGCCCGCCGCCACCAGCTGCGGCGTCACGCGCACCCACGTGCGGATGCTGTCGGGCCAGCCATGCAGCAGCACCACGGTGCGCTTGCCCCCCGGGTTGTGGTCTTCATAGCCCACGCGCAGCAGCGGGGTGTCGATGAAATGGATCATGGCGTTCGCGACAAGGTCAAGCCCGCGATTGTGGTCGTGCGCCGCGCATTCCCCTGTCGCGCGCTGGTCGCGCACTCAGGCCCGGGGCTTGCCTTTGCCCTCACTTTGGCCCGCGGGCAGCGTGATGCCCGGAAAGATCTTGATGACCGCGCTGTCATCCTCGCGCGCAAATCCTGCCGTGCTGGCCTGCATGAACATCTGGTGCGCGGTGCTGGACAGCGGCAGCGGGAACTTGCTGGCGCGCGCCATGTCGAGCACCAGGCCCAGGTCCTTCACGAAGATGTCCACCGCCGACAGCGGCGTGTAGTCGCCGGCCAGCACATGGGCCATGCGGTTCTCGAACATCCAGCTGTTGCCCGCGCTGTGGGTGATCACCTCGTACAGCGCCGCCGGGTCCACGCCTTCGCGCAGGCCCAGCGCCATCGCCTCGGCCGCGGCGGCAATGTGCACGCCCGCCAGCAGCTGGTTGATGATCTTCACCTTGCTGCCCGCGCCCGCGCTGTCGCCCAGCGTGTAGACCTTGGCCGCCATCGCATCAAGAAAGGGCTGCGCGACGGCGTAGGCTGCGGGCTGCCCCGCGGTCATCATGGTGATCTGCCCCGCGGCGGCGCGCGCGGCACCGCCCGAGATCGGCGCGTCGATGTAGTGCAGGCCCATGGCCTGCAGGCGTTGCTCGAAGCCGATGGAGACCTTCGGGTCCACGGTGGAGCACATCACGAACGCGCTGCCGGGCTTCATGGATGCAGCACAACCGGATGAGGTACCGTCACCGAACAGCACCGATTCGGTTTGCTGCGCATTCACCACCACGCTGATCACCACGTCGCAGGCGGCGCCCAGTTCGGCCAGCGTGGCGCAGGCGGTGCCGCCATCTTTCGCAAAGGCCTGCGCGGCTTCGGTGCGCACATCGAAGACATGCACCGCATGTCCCGCGCGGCGCAGCGATGCGGCCATGCCTGCGCCCATCGCGCCCAGGCCGATCAGGCCGACGGTCTTGCTGGTTGTCATGGCGTCGTTGTCCTGTTCAACCCAGCGTGATCTTGGCAAACGCCGCCACACGCTTCCAGTTGGCCGCATCGGCCGCCATGAAGGCGGTGGCCGCCTGCGCGTTCTGGAAGGACACATCGGCGCCGCGCGACTCCATCGCACGCACCACCTCGGCGTCGCGTGCCACGTTTTGCAGCGCCTGCTCCAGGCGCGTCATCACGGCCGCCGGCACACCCGCCGGTGCGGCCAGCCCGTACCAGGCCGACACATCGAAGTCCTTCAGGCCGGCTTCGATCAGCGTCGGCACATTGGGCAGCACCTTGCTGCGGCTGCGGGTGGTGACCGCCAGCGCGCGCACCGCACCGCCCTGGATCTGGCCGATCACCGAAGGCAGGTTCTCGAACATCATGTCGACCTCGCCCGCGATCAGGCCGGTCACGGCCGCCGCCGCGCCGCGGTACGGAATGTGGGTGATGAAGGCGCCGGTGGTGGACTTCATCAGTTCGGCACTCAGGTGCAGCGAGGTGCCGTTGCCGTTGCTTGCGTAGTTGAGCTTGCCGGGAGCCGCCTGCGCCGCCTTCACCAGATCGGCCACGCTGTTGTAGTTGCTCTTGGGGCTGACCAGCAGCACGTTGGGCACGCGGCCGACGATGCCCACCGGCACGATCTGCTCGGGCCGGTAGGGCATCTGCGGGTACAGCGCCGGGCTGATGGTCAGCGGCGGCGAGGCCATCAGCAAGGTGTAGCCGTCAGCCGCCGCGCGCGCCGCTTCGGCCGCGCCCAGGTTGCCGCCCGCGCCGGGCTTGTTGTCGATGACCACCGGCTGGCCGAGTTCCTGGGCGAGCTTGGGCGCCACCAGCCGCGCCATGTTGTCGATCAGGCCACCGGGCGGGAAGGGCACCACCAGGCGGATGTTGCGTGACGGATAGGCCTGCGCATGCAGCAGCGCAGGCGCGGCCAGCACGCCCAGCGCGGCGGCACCGCGTGCGATCGCATCACGGCGGTGGATGGGGGGTCGGGTCATCGCAGTCTCCTGTCGTCGGATGGGGCCACGCGCGGGGCGCGCGGAGCCCGGCACTGTAAACCGAAGCCCGGCAACCGACCCCTCAGGGGGCCATGCCCAGCAAGGCGGACAACAGGCCCAGCGCGCCACAGGCGGCGATCACCGTCATCACGCCCCAGCGCAGGCGCAGCAAGGCAAAGGCGGCAGCGAGCATCAGCGCAAGCGCCGGCCCGTCGATGCGGCCCGACGCATCGCGCGCCACCTGCGCCACGAAGAACAGGCCGAGGCTGGCAATCACGCCCACCACCGCGCAGGTGATGGCCGCCAGCGGCGCAGTGAAGCCCAGCCGGCCGCGGGTGGACTCGACCAGCGGCCCGCCGGCCAGAATGAACACGAACGACGGCAGGAAGGTGAACCAGGTCGCCACGCAGGCGGCCAGCGCCGCGCCGGCCCAGCGCGCCTCGGGCCCCAGCACCTGCTGCGACCAGCCACCCAGATAGCCGACAAAGGCCACCACCATGATCAGCGGCCCGGGCGTGGTTTCGCCCAGCGCCAGGCCATCCATCATCTGCGCGGCCGTGAGCCACTGATGCTGCTCCACCGCGCCCTGCATCACGTAGGGCAGCACCGCGTAGGCGCCGCCGAAGGTGACCAGCGCCGCCTGCGTGAAAAAGCGGCCCATGTCCACCAGCGCCGAGCCGCTGCCGAACACCTGCACCAGCATCCCCAGCGTCAGCACCCACAAGCCGATACCGATGCCCGCCACCACCGCCAGGCGCGTGCGCGAGAAGCGCGCATGCGCAGGCGGCGGCGTGTGGTCGTCGATCGGGCTGCGCGCTGCGCGTGGCGCTTCGGCGTGCGCGGCAGCGCTGGCTGCGGGCGAAGCGGCATGGCCCGCCCCCGCCACACCCATCCAGCGCGTGCCTGCCCAGCCGGTGAGCGCGGCAGCCGCCACCACCCAAGGAAATCCGACGCCCAGCAGCGCGATGGCAACAAAGCTGGCGAGCGCGATGGCCCAGGGCAGCGGCTGCTGGCGCGGATCGCGCAGGGTGCGCTGGCCCACGCGCCACACCGCCTGCAGCACGATCGCCGCCACGGCCGGCTGGATGCCCCAGAACACTCCGGCGCCCAGCGGCTGCTGGCCCCACACCACATAGGCGGCACTCAGCGCGATCAGCAGCACCAGCGAGGGCAGCACGAACAGCGCGCCGGCAGCGATGCCGCCCCAGGTGCGGTGCAGCAGCCAGCCGAGGTAGGTGGCGAGCTGCTGCGCTTCGGGGCCGGGCAGCAGCATGCAGTAGTTCAGCGCATGCAGGAAGCGGCCTTCGCTGATCCAGCGCCGCCGCTCCACCAGCTCGCGGTGCATGATCGCAATCTGCCCGGCCGGCCCGCCAAAGCTGATGCAGCCGAGCTTGAACCAAAAGCGCAGCGCCTCGCCAAAGCCGGGCGCGGGCGGTGCAAGCGGTGACAGCAGTTCTGGGTCGTTCGGTGTCGCCAAGATGGACTGCATTGTGCGGCGCTTCTGCTAGGGTGGATGCATGAGAGCACCTGGCACCCCGCCGTCCACAGCATCGGCCGCCGCATCCGATGCCTCGCCGCCCACCGCCGCGCATCTGGTGCCCACGGCCCTGATCGACAGCGACCACCCCGACGTGGTTGCCTTTGCGCGCGAGCATGCGCGCGGCGCTTCGGTGCGCGAGCGCGCGGTGGCGCTGGCCTTCGCGGTGCGCGACGGCCTGCTGTACGACCCCTACCGCATCGACCTCGCGCTGCAGGGGATGCGCGCCAGCCAGGCGCTGGCCAACGGCTACGGCTGGTGCGTGCCCAAGGCCACGCTGCTGGCTGCGGTGTGCCGGGCGGCGGGCATCCCCACGCGGCTGGGCTTTGCCGATGTGCGCAACCACCTGTCGACCGAGCGCATGCGCCAGACGATGAAGACCGACCTGTTCATCTGGCATGGCTACACCGACATCCACATCGATGGCGCCTGGCGCAAGGCCACGCCCGCCTTCAACCTGAGCCTGTGCCAGAAGTTCGGCCTGCATCCGCTGGACTTTGACGGCGTGCACGACTCGATCTACCACCCCTTTGACAAGGCGGGCAACCGCCACATGGAGTACGTGCACCAGCGCGGCAGCTTCGACGATGTGCCGCTCGACCAGATCGCGGCCGACTTCCGCGTGGTGTACCAGGGCATGTGGCTGCCTGGCGAGCCCGGCGCATTGCGCGGCGCCAGCTTTGCGAAGGACGTGGACCGCGAGACCGCACCGCGCTGAGCGGCGCGCGCATCGGGGCCGCGGGCTCAGCCGCGCTCGAGCCGGAACACCGCGGTGCTGGCGCGCAGGTTGGGCAAAAAGCGCACCTCGCGGCCGTCCTGCAGGCCGAACGCGTCCACGATCTTCAGCGCGTTCTTGCCGGCCAGCGCCTCGAAGTCGCGATAGGTGCCCACGCGGATGTTGGGCGTGTCATACCACTGGTAGGGCAGCCGGCGCGTGACCGGCATGCGCCCGCGCAGCACGCTCAGGCGGTTGGGCCAGTGCGCAAAGTTGGGGAAGGCGACGATCGCGTTGCGGCCCACGCGCGCAGTCTCGCGCAGCATCACCTCGGCATTGCGCAGGTGCTGCAGCGTGTCGATCTGCAGCACCACGTCAAACGAGCTGTCTTCGAACATCGCCAGCCCCTCGTCGAGGTTGAGCTGGATGACATTGATGCCGCGCTGCACGCAGGCGTGCACCTTGGCGTCGTCGATCTCCACGCCGTAGCCGCTGCAGCCGCGCTCGCGCTGCAGGTGCTCAAGCAGCGCGCCGTCGCCGCAGCCCAGGTCCAGCACGCGTGCGCCGCGCGGCACCAGCGCGGCGATCGATCGCATCAGCAGCGCGTCAGACATGGCGCAGCCCCTGCGCCACGGTGCGCTCGAAGTACGCGCGCACCACGTTCAGGTAGCGCGGGTCGTCCAGCAAGAAGGCGTCGTGGCCGTGCGGCGCATCGATCTCTGCGTAGCTGACCTCGCGGTCGTTGTCGAGCAGGGCCTTGACGATCTCGCGGCTGCGTGCCGGCGAGAAGCGCCAGTCGGTGGTGAAGCTCACCAGCAGGAACTTGCACGCCGCACGCGCGAGTGCCGCGCTCAGGCTGCCGCCAAAGCGCCGCGCCGGGTCGAAGTAGTCCAGCGCGCGGGTGATCAGCAAATAGGTGTTGGCGTCAAAGTAGTCGCTGAACTTGTCGCCCTGGTAGCGCAGGTAGCTCTCGATCTGGAACTCCACGTCCTGCGTGGAGTAGAGGTACTCGCGCAGGTCTGACGCGGAGACGCCGCGCGACTGCCCCGCCCCGTCAAGCGGCAATGCATCCTGCGAAGCCGCGGGCGCGGGGGCCCTGAGACGCCGCCCGAACTTCTCGTTCATCACGTCATCGCTCAGGTACGTGATGTGGCCGATCATCCGCGCGATGCGCAGGCCGCGCTTGGGTACCACGCCGTGCTGGTAGAAGTGCCCGCCGTGGAAGTCGGGGTCGGTGGTGATGGCGCGCCGCGCCACCTCGTTGAAGGCAATGTTCTCGGCGTTCAGGTTGGGGGCGCTGGCAATCACCACCGCGTGGCGCACCCGCTCGGGGTGCTGCAGCGCCCAGCTGAGCGCCTGCATGCCGCCCAGGCTGCCGCCCATCACCGCCGCCAGCTGGGTGATGCCCAGCCGCTCCAGCAGCCGCGCCTGCGCGTTGACCCAGTCTTCCACCGTCACCACCGGGAAGTCGGCGCCGTAGATGCGGCCGCTGTCCGGGTTGGTGTGCATCGGCCCGGTGGAGCCGAAGCACGAGCCGAGGTTGTTGACGCCGATGACGAAAAAGCGGTTGGTGTCCACCGGCTTGCCCGGGCCGATCATGTTGTCCCACCAGCCTTCGGACTTGGGCTGGCCCTCGTAGCGGCCCGCCACGTGGTGCGACGCATTCAGCGCGTGGCAGATCAGCACCGCGTTGGAGCGCTCGGCGTTGAGCGTGCCGTAGGTCTCGAAGGCAAGCTGGTAATCGCGCACCGAGGCGCCGCTTTGCAGGGCCAGCGGCTCGGCAAAGTGCATGGACTGCGGCGTGACGAACATGTGCGTGGACAACAAAAAACCCGGTGTCGCCAAAAACGAGACCGGGTCGATGCGTTCGGACTGTCTTTAGCTGTACTTGTTAAGCGCCCGCAAGCGGTGGCAAATCGGCGCTGTTGCCGTTCAGTATAGCAACGCCGCCACGCCCAATGCGGCGAAAAGCACCGCAGAAATGCCGTGAACCAGGCGAATCGGCACGCGCCGCGTGATGCGCTCGCCCAGCCACACCACCGGCGCGTTGGCGAGCATCATGCCCAGCGTGGTGCCGGCCACCACCCAAGCCCAGGCCTGGTACTGCGCGGCCAGCATCACCGTGGCGATCTGGGTCTTATCGCCCATTTCGGCCAGGAAGAACGCCACCACCGTGGTGCCGAACACGCCCAGCCGCCCGGCCTGGCCTTCGCCCTCGTCGTCGAGCTTGTCGGGGATCAGCATCCACACCGCCATGGCGATGAACGAGCCGCCCAGCACCCAGCGCAGCACATCGGGCCCGAGCACCGTGGTGACCCACGAGCCCAGCGCGCCGGCCAGCGCATGGTTGGCCAGCGTCGCCACCAGAATGCCCCAGACGATCGGCCAGGGCCGGCGAAAGCGGGCCGCCAGCACCAGCGACAGCAGCTGCGTCTTGTCGCCCATCTCGGCCAGGGCCACCAGGCCGGTGGAGATCCAGAACGCTTCCATCGCCCGATGCTACCCCCCCGCCCGGGTGGCCTTGGCGCGGCGGCGCGCGCCTTCGGAGCGCCCGGGCGGCGGCGCCACAACGCTGATCGGGCTCATCCGGCACCTGTGGGGGCAGGGTTTTCCTTGGCAGCATTTGCCATTCCCGGGCGATAATGCTCGGGAGTCCGCCTTTTCAAGGCGAATTCGGGTTTGCGGTGATCAGGTCACTTTCGCGGTTGCATTGCGCTTTCGGGACTCCATCGCTCTTGGTTCACAGGTCAATTGAGGAGTCCCTTGCATGGGCAACAAACTGTATGTCGGCAACCTGCCGTACTCGATGCGCGATGGCGATCTTGAACAGGCGTTCAGCCAGTTCGGCGCCGTCACCAGCGCCAAGGTCATGATGGAGCGCGACACCGGTCGCTCCAAGGGCTTTGGTTTCGTCGAGATGGGCAGCGACGCTGAGGCGCAAGCTGCGATCAACGGCATGAACGGCCAGCCGATGAACGGCCGCAATCTGGTCGTCAACGAGGCTCGCCCGATGGAGCCGCGCCCGCCCCGCAGCTTTGGCGGCGGCGGTGGTGGTGGTGGCGGCGGCTACGGCGGCGGTGGCGGCTATGGTGGTGGTGGCGGCGGTCGTCGTGAAGGCGGCGGTGGCGGCTATGGTGGCGGTGGCCGTCGCGAAGGCGCCGGTGGCGGTGGCGGCGATGGCGGCTTCCGCAGCCCCTACGGCAGCGGCCCGCGTGGCGGTGGCCGTCGCGAAGGCGGCGGTGGCTACGGCGGCGGCAGCTACTGATGGCCCGACCCGGCCCCTGAAACAAAAGCGCCTTCGGGCGCTTTTTTCATGGGCGCCGGTGTTTGCGCGGCGCCCGCGCAAAGGCGCGGTCGAACAGCGCATCGGGCAGCAGGCGCAGCACCCGCGCCACCACGCCCATCTGCCAGGGAATCACCCGGTACGACGCGCCGCGCCCGATGGCGCGCGCCGCCTGTTGCGCAAAAGCGTCAGCCGGCATCAAAAAGGGCATGGGGTAGCGGTTCTGGCGGGTCAGCGGCGTGTCGATGTAGCCCGGCGCGATCGTCACCACCTTCACCCCGCTGGAGCGCAGCTCCACCCGAAGGCTTTCGCAGTAGCTGATGACCGCGGCCTTGCTGGCGGCATAGGCGCCATGCCCGGGCAGCCCGCGGATGCCCGCCACGCTGGCGATGCCCACCAGCGTGCCGCGGCGGCGCTCGCGCATCGGCGCCACAAACGGATGGAAGGTGGCGGCCAGCCCGATGTTGTTGGTGGCATAGGTGTCGGCCAGCGCATCGAGGTCACGCCGGTCGGCGGTATCCACGCCGATGCTGATGCCCGCATTGCCGACCACCACCTCGGGCAGCCCCTGGCGCGCAATGCAGGCCTGCCCCGCAGCCACGATGCTGTCGATGCGCGACACATCGGCGCCGTAGGCCACGCAGCGCTCTTCACCCAGGCCCAGCGAGCTTGCCCAGGCCTGCATCTCGTCGCTGCGGCGCGCCGCCAGCGCCAGTCGCCAGCCCTGCTGCGCATAGTGGGCCGCCAGCGCCTGGCCGATGCCGCTGGAGGCGCCGGTGATGAAGACCAGCGGCGCGGTCATGGCGCTTTGGGCGGCGCCAGCGTCACGCGCACGCTGCCACGCAGCTCGAGCGTGCGCGCCTGGTGGTCGTAGTCCATCGCATCGGCGCTGAAGCGGTCGCGCCCGCGCGTCACCTCCACCGGCTTGTGCGAGCGCAGCCGCTCGGTGCGGGCAAACACATGCAGGAACTCGCCGCGAAACTGCAGGCCCGACTCACCGGCAGCGGCCGCGCGGTCGATGCGCGCATTGCCGATCAGCTGGATCTCGGAGCCGTCGGCGTTGGTGATGCCGCGCGTGGCCGAGGCCAGGGTGACGCGACCGCGGGCATCGAACATGCGCAGCCGCGCCGCGTTGACCTCCAGCGTGTCGGTGGCCGGGTAGTGGCGCGCCTCGTCACCCAGCACCTCGGCCTTGAGCTGGCCGCCGGCGTCGAAATGGCGCACCGCAAAGCGCTGCATCGTGTAGTCGGGCTCTTGCGCCGGCGGCGGCGCACCGGGCGGCGTGATGAAGATCGGCGTGTTGCGCACCAGCCAGTAGGTCAGCAGCGCCAGCACCGCCATCAGCATCACCGGCAGGTAGATCGACAGCCGGTCCCAGGCGCGCAGCAGCGCTTGCGCGAGGCTTCGCCCGCCGATGGGCGCCGCTGCCAGGGGGCTTGCACGGGTTGCCACGGCAGGCCTTCAGCGCTCGCGCGCCTCGTCAAGCAGCGCCGCATAGCGGCCCGCGGCCACCAGCAGCAGGTCACAGAAGCTGCGCGCCGCGCCCTCGCCACCACGCTCGGGCGTGACCCAGTGCACGCGTGCGCGCACCTCGGCATGGGCGTTGGCCGGTGCCGCGCTGAAGCTGCAGCGCTCAAGCACCGGCAGGTCGGGCCAGTCGTCGCCGATCGCCGCGGCCTGCGCCCAGCGCAGGTTCAGTTGCGCAAGCGTGGCCTCTGCCGCCGGTCGCTTGTCTTCGGTGCCGAAGTACGCATGGGTGATGCCCAGCGCCGCCAGGCGTGCGCGCAGCGGCGCCGAGTCGCGGCCAGTGATCACCACCGGGGTGATGCCCGCACGCTGCAGCAGCTTCAGGCCCAGGCCGTCGAGGATGTTGAAGCGCTTGAGCGATTCGCCCGCCTCGCCCATCAGCAGACCGCCGTCGGTCAGCACGCCGTCCACGTCGAAGAACGCCACGCGGATGCCGCCACCCTCTGCACCCTGGGCGCGCAGCAAAAGCTCGGGTGCAAAGTTCAGCGCGGGACCGGCAGGTGAGGGCATGCGGGCCTCAGATCACCTTGGCGCGCATCAGGTCGTGGCTGTTGAGCGCGCCCACCAGCATGCCTGCGGCATCGACCACCAGCACGCTGGTGATACGGTGTTCTTCCATCAGCTCGGCCGCCTCGACTGCCAGCGCGTCGGGGCGCACGCTGCGCGGATTCGGATGCATCACGTCGGCTGCGCGCAGGCGCCGCAGGTCGTCGCCGCGCTCGATCAGCCGGCGCAGGTCGCCGTCGGTGAAGATGCCCAGCACGCGGCCGCCTGCATCGGCCACCGCCGAGGCACCCAGGCCCTTGGCGCTCATCTCGCGCATCAGCTCGGTCAGGGTCGCGTCGGGCGCCACCCGCGGCACCGCGTCGCCGCTGCGCATCAGGTCGCTCACATGGGTGAGCAGCTTGCGCCCGAGCGCGCCACCCGGGTGCGATCGCGCAAAGTCTTCGGCCTTGAAGCCGCGCGCATCCAGCAGCGCGACGGCCAGAGCGTCGCCCAGCACCATCTGCGCGGTGGTGCTGGCGGTGGGCGCCAGGTTCAGCGGGCAGGCTTCCTTCTCGACACCGCTGTCGAGCACGACGTCGGCGTGCCTCGCCAGCGTGGACTGCGCATTGCCGGTCATCGCCACCAGCGGAACGCCCAGGCGCTTCAGGACCGGCAGGATGACGGTGATCTCGTCGCTTTCGCCGCCGTTGGAGATGGCCAGCACCAGGTCGATCGCCTTGATCATGCCGAGGTCGCCGTGGCTCGCCTCGGCCGGGTGCACGAACATCGCCGGCGTGCCGGTGGAGGCCAGCGTGGCGGCGATCTTGCGCCCCACGTGGCCGCTCTTGCCCATGCCCATCACCACCACCCGACCGCGCACCGCCAGCATGCGCGCGACCGCCTGCACGAAGGCATCGCCGGTGCGCGCCTTGAGGCCCAGCACCGCGGCGGACTCGAGCTCGAAGGTGTCGCGCGCGAGTTGCAGCGCGCGCTGTGCGTCCAGGGACATGCAGGGATTCTACGGGGGGCCCTCGCGTGCAGCGGCGCACGCCCTGCCGTTAGCATCGGGCGCATGACCTCGCTTGAGCTGACCCTGCTGTACCTGCTGGCAGCGGTGCTGGGTGTGGTGCTGTTCCGCTTCCTGCGGCTGCCGCCGATGCTGGGCTACCTGGCCGTGGGCGTGCTGATCGGACCGAACGCGCTGGCGCTGGCGCAAAGCACCGACGGCGTGCGCTACCTCGCCGAGTTCGGCGTGGTGTTCCTGATGTTCGTGATCGGGCTCGAGTTCAGCCTGCCCAAGCTGCGCGCGATGCGCCAGCATGTGTTCGGCCTCGGGCTGTCGCAGGTGGTGCTCACCGTCATCCTCACCACCGCCGCGTCGCTGGCGCTGGCCTGGCTGATCCCGCAGTGGTGGCGCATGGAATGGCAGGCCGCGCTGGCCATGGGCGGCATCATGGCGATGAGCTCCACCGCCATCGTCATCAAGATGGTGGCCGACCGCATCGAACTTGAAAGCGAGCACGGCAAGCGGGTGGTGGGCGTGCTGCTGTTCCAGGATTTGGCGGTGGTGCCGCTGCTGGTGCTGATTCCGGCGCTGGGCAGCCCGCCCGACCAGATGTTCGCGGCGCTCGGCTGGGCGCTGCTGAAGGCCGCCGTGCTGCTGACGCTGCTGCTCACCGGTGGCCAGCGGGTGATGCGCTGGTGGCTCACGCTGGTGGCGCGGCGCAAGAGCGACGAGCTGTTCATGCTCAACCTGCTGCTGATCACGCTGGGCCTGGCCTGGCTGACCGAGCACGCCGGGCTGTCGCTGGCGCTCGGCGCGTTCGTCGCCGGCATGCTGATCGCCGAGACCGAATACAAGCACCAGGTGGAGACCGACATCCGGCCGTTCCACGACGTGCTGCTGGGCCTGTTCTTCATCACCATCGGCATGCTGCTGGACTGGCGGCTGCTGCTTGAGCGCTGGCCGCTGGTGCTGCTGCTGCTGGTGCTGTCGATCGGCTTCAAGCTCGCGCTGGTGGCGGCGCTGGCGCGCGCCTTCGGTGCGCCCAACGGCACCGCGCTGCGCACCGGCCTGTACCTGGCGCAGGCCGGCGAGTTCGGCTTCGTGCTGCTGCAACTGTCGCAGCAGCACAAGCTGGTGCCGCCCGAGCTGTTCAACCCGGTGCTGGCGTCGATGGTGATCTCGATGCTGCTGGCGCCCTTCGTCATCCTCGCCAGTAACCGCATCGTGTCGCGGCTGGTGGGCAGCGACTGGCTGATGCAGTCGGTGCAGATGACGCAGATTGCGCGCCGCGCGATCGCCGCCGACAAGCACGTGATCATCTGCGGCTACGGCCGCAGCGGCCAGAACCTGGCGCGGCTGCTGGAGGCCGAGCGCATCCCCTACATGGCGCTGGACCTCGACCCCGACCGCGTGCGCCAGGCCGCGGCCGCCGGCCATTCGGTGGTGTTTGGCGACGCCGCGCGGCTGCAGGCGCTGATGGCCGCGGGCCTGGCGCGTGCCAGCGCGGTGGTGGTGACCTATGTGGACACGCCGAGCGCGCTGAAGGTGCTGGCCAATGCCCGCGCCCATGCGCCGCAGGTGCCGGTGATCGTGCGCACCAAGGACGACCTGGACCTCGAGCGGCTGCGCGAGGCCGGCGCCACCGAGGTGGTGCCCGAGGCGATCGAGGGCTCGCTGATGCTGGCCAGCCACGCGCTGGCGCTGGTGGGCGTGCCGATGCGCCGCGTGCTGCGCACGGTGCAAGACCAGCGCGATGCGCGCTACGGGCTGCTGCGCGGCTACTTCCACGGCTCGGACGACGACACCGTGGCCGAGCTCGAGCAGGCGCGGCTGAACACCGTGACCCTGCCGCTGGGCACGCCCTGGGCCGGCCGGCCGCTGGCCGACGCCGCCCTGCATGCGATGGGCGTGGAGGTGATGAGCGTGCGCCGCGCCGACGGCCGCAGCCTGCCGCTGCAACCCGAGCCGGTGCTGGCCGCGGGCGATGCGCTGGTGCTGCGCGGCCTGCCCGAGGCGCTGGCCAACGCCGAGTCGGTGCTGCTGGGCCGCTGAGCGCCGCCGCGCCAGCCTGGGACGGCGCAAGACCCACCGCCGCCGTGGGGCATTGCGTCACGTTTTGTCACGTACGGGCCGGCGCACCCATCATGTGCGCTCGGTTTTTGCCGATGCTGTCACTCGGGCCACCCTGTGCCCACCCCCATCCAAGGAGAATCCCATGATCGCTCGACGCGGCTTCCTCGCTGCCGGCCTGGCCGGCGCCGGCGCCCTGACCTTCTCGTCCGTCTGGTCCCAGCAGTCGGCCCCCAATTTCGGCATGCCGGGCCTGCCCGCGCAGGGCTTTCGCCGCATGAAGGTCGGCGGCGTCGAGGTGATCTCGGTCATCGACGGCATCACCCGCCGCCCGCTGGGCGCCGAGTTCGTGACGAATGCGCCGCTCGAGCAGGTCAAGGCGCTGCTCGCCTCGCAGAACCTGCCCACCGACTACATCGACGTTCCCTACACCCCGTTCGTGGCGGTGATGGGTGGCCGCCGCGTGCTGTTCGATTCGGGCTTTGCCGACAACGGCCCGGTCAACACCGGCAAGCTGGTCGAGCACCTGAACAACGCCGGCCTGAAGGCCGAGGACATCGACACGGTGGTGCTGAGCCACTACCACGGCGACCACATCAGCGGCCTGCGCAACAAGGCCGGCGCGCTGACCTTCCCCAAGGCCAAGATCCATGTGCCCGCACCCGAGCATGCCTTCTGGATGAGCGACGAGCGCATGAACGCCGCGCCGCCGGCGATGCGCGGTGCCTTCATGAACGTGCGCCGCGTGCTGGCCTCGCTGCCGGCTGACCAGCTGGTGCAGTTCACCCCGGGCAGCGAGGTGCTGCCGGGCGTGCAGTCGGTGGCCGCGCATGGCCACACGCCGGGCCACACCCTGTTCACCATCAAGTCCGAGGGCCAGACTTTTGCCTACCTGGGCGATTTGACCAACGTGCCGCAGCTGTTCGCGCGCGCGCCCGAGTGGTCGGTGGTGTTCGACATGAACCCCGAGATGGCACGCGCCACGCGCCGCCAGATGTTCGACATGGTGGTGCGCGAGAAGATGATCGCCGGCGGCTTCCACTTCCCGTTCCCGGCCTTCGGCACGGTGGAAGTCTCGGGCAGCGGCTACCAGTTCAAGCCGCAGGGCTGACCGGCGCGCTCCGGGCCACGCCACCATGCACCGCCGCAGCGCCCTGCTGGGTGTGGCCCTGATTGCGCCGCCGCTGCAGCGGGCGTGGGCCACCCCTGCTGCCACGGCAGACGCCGCCTTTCGCGAAGCGGCGCAGGTGCTGCGCCAGGGCGCCTGCGCAGTGCTGATCCGCCACGCGCAGACCGAATCGGGCATCGGCGACCCGCCGGGCTTTCGGGTGGACCTGTGCAGCACGCAGCGCAACCTGAGCGCCGAGGGGCGCGATCAGGCCAGGCGCATCGGTGACTGGTTCCGCGCGCAGCAGCTCGCGCCGCGAGCGGTGCTCTCCAGCGCCTGGTGCCGCTGCCGCGACACGGCCGAGCTCGCCTTCGGCCGCCATGTGATGTGGGGTGCGCTCAATTCCTTCTTTCAGGACCAGGGCGCCGACCGCGGGCGCGCGCAGGCCGCGCAGATGCGCGAGGCGCTTGCGCGCATCCCGGCGGGCCGCTTCGAGGCCTGGGTCACGCACCAGGTCAACATCACCGCGCTGACCGGCTCGTGGGCCGGCATGGGCGAGGCGGTGGTGGTCGATGCGCAGGGCACAATCCGCGCACGCTTCGCCATCGCCTGACCCGCGCCATGCCCAACGCGTTCGACTTCGGCCCCTACCTGCGCTCACACATCCGCACCGTGCCCGACTGGCCGGCACCGGGCGTGCAGTTCCGCGACATCACGCCGCTGCTGCAGAACCCCAAGGTGTTCCGGGTGCTGATCGACGCCTTCGTGCACCGCTACATGGACCAGCGGCCCGACGTGGTGGCCGGACTCGATGCGCGCGGCTTCATCCTCGGCTCGGTGGTCGCGTATGAACTGGGCGTGGGGTTCGTTCCGATCCGCAAGAAGGGCAAGCTGCCCTTCACCACCGTGGAAGAGACCTACGAGCTCGAATACGGCAGCGCCACGGTGGAGATGCACACCGACGCAGTGAAGCCCGGCGCGCGGGTGCTGCTGATCGACGACCTGATTGCCACCGGCGGCACCATGATGGCCGGCAAGCGGCTGCTCGAGCGGCTGGGCGCCACGGTGATGGAGGGTGCTGCGATCGTTGACCTGCCCGAGCTGGGCGGCTCACGGCGGCTGCGCGACAGCGGCCTGGCGCTGTTCACTCTGGTGGAATTCGAAGGGCACTGAGCCCGAGCCGCGCTCAGTGCGCCGCGCTCGTGCGCGAGGCCATTTCCTGCATGCGCGCGGCGGCGTTTTGCATGCGCACCGCCAGCACCGTGGCCACCGAGCGCAGGAACTTGGCGGCCAGTGCGGGGTTGTCCTCGCACAGGTCGTCCAGGCGCGCTTCGGTCAGCGTCCACACCACGCCCACATCGCAGGCCACCACCGAGGCGCTGCGCGGCTGCCCCGAGAAGAAGGTGCCTTCGCCGACCACGGTGCCCGGCACCAGATGCGCAATCGGCGTGGAGCCGCGCACCACATCGAACTCGCCCTCGGCAATGATGTAGAGCTCGCGGTCGGGGTCGCCCTCGTGCACCAGTTCCTCGCCGCCGGCGATGAAGCGCACCGACAGGTAGCGGCCAAGCCGGCGCCACTCGTCTGCCGACAGCCGGTCGGGCAGCTTGTCGTTGGCGTCAAAGGCGCGGATGGCGCTGACCAGACGAGTTACATCCATGAACACATGATACCCGCGG
>JBDLRH010000067.1:0-2723 GCA_039800165.1 Pseudomonadota bacterium | reverse complement strand
CTTGGCGCCAATGTGGACTGCTCGCCCGAGCATTTGCTGCAGTTCGCGGTCATGGGTTCGGCCCTGGTGTCGGTGCTGCATGGCATCGACAACCCCACGGTGGGCCTGCTGAACGTGGGTGAAGAAGTCATCAAAGGCAACGAAGTCATCAAAAAAACCGCCGAATTGTTGCGAACAGCATCCAAAAACGGCGATCTCAATTTTTATGGCAATGTCGAAGGCAACGACATTTTCAAAGGCACGACCGACATCGTGGTCTGTGACGGCTTTGTCGGCAATGTGGCCCTGAAAACCAGCGAAGGCCTGGCGTCGATGATCGGCGGCTTCCTGAAAGACGAGTTTTCTCGCGGCATCTTCACAAAAATAGCTGCCATCGTCGCTTATCCGGTCCTAAAAGCGTTTAAAAGTCGAGTTGATCACCGCCGTTATAACGGCGCGGCCCTGCTCGGGCTGCGCGGGCTGGTGTTCAAGAGCCACGGCTCGGCGGACGAGGTGGCCTTCGAGCGGGCCCTGGCGCGCGCGTATGATGCCGCCCGACATCGCCTGCTCGAGCGCGTCCACGCCCGCATTGCGCATGCCGCCCCGCTGCTGGCGGCGCCGGCGGCTGTGGCCGAAGGCGCGACCGCCCTGACCTGATGACACTTTTTTCCCGCATCACCGGCACCGGCAGCTACCTGCCCGAACGCCGGCTGACCAACGCCGACCTGGCCGCCGAACTGGCAGGCCGCGGCGTCGAAACCTCCGACGACTGGATCGTCGAGCGCACCGGCATCCGCGCCCGCCACTTCGCCGCTGCAAGCCAGTCCAGCAGCGACCTGGGCGTGGAGGCGGCGCGCCGGGCGTTGCAGGCCGCAGGTCGCGCGCCGGCCGACGTGGACCTGATCATCGTGGCCACCTCGACGCCCGACATGGTGTTCCCGTCCACCGCGGCGATCCTGCAGCACAAGCTGGGCACCGCGGGCTGCCCGGCCTTCGATGTGCAGGCGGTGTGCAGCGGCTTTGTGTATGCGCTGACGGTGGCCGACGCGATGATCCGCACCGGCAGCGCGAAGTGCGCGCTGGTGATCGGCTCGGAGGTGTTCTCGCGCATCCTTGATTTCAACGACCGCACCACCTGCGTGCTGTTCGGCGACGGCGCCGGCGCGGTGGTGCTCGAGGCGTCTGATACGCCGGGCATCCTGGCCACCGACCTGCACGCCGACGGCAGCCATGTCGGGATCCTGTGCGTGCCCGGCACGGTGTCGGGCGGCCAGGTGCTGGGCGACCCAACCCTCAAGATGGACGGACAGGCGGTG
Source organism: Pseudomonadota bacterium (assembly GCA_039800165.1). Taxonomy (GTDB): domain Bacteria; phylum Pseudomonadota; class Gammaproteobacteria; order Burkholderiales; family Burkholderiaceae_C; genus JBDLRH01. Next base: position 1,428 of record JBDLRH010000067.1, on the reverse strand, counting down.
TTCAAGCTGGCGGTGGGCGTGCTGGAAGACGCCGCGCGCGCCACGCTGGACAAGGCGGGCCTGAAGGACACCGACATCGACTGGCTGATCCCGCACCAGGCCAACATCCGCATCATGCAAAGCACCGCCAAGCGGCTGAAGCTGCCGCTGGACAAGCTCATCGTCACCGTGGACCAGCACGGCAACACCTCGGCAGCCTCGGTGCCGCTGGCGCTGGACAGCGCGGTGCGCGCCGGCCGCATCCACAAGGGCGAGACGCTGATGCTCGAAGGCGTGGGCGGCGGCTTCACCTGGGGTGCGGTACTGCTCAAGTATTGAAGGCCATGAAGACATTTGCATTCGTGTTCCCGGGGCAGGGCTCGCAGTCGGTGGGCATGCTCGACGCCTGGGGCGACCATCCGGCGGTGACCCAGACGCTGAAAGAGGCATCCGATGCCCTGGGTCAGGACCTGGCCAAACTGATCCATGAAGGCCCCAAGGAAGACCTGGCGCTGACCACCAACACCCAGCCGGTGATGCTGACCGCAGCGATCGCGGCCTACCGCGCCTGGCGCTCCGAAGGCGGGGCGGCCCCCGCAGTGGTGGCTGGCCATTCGCTTGGTGAATATTCGGCGCTGGTCGCCAGCGGCGTGCTGACGCTGGCACAGGCCGTGCCGCTGGTGCGCGTGCGGGCCCAGGCCATGCAAGAGGCGGTGCCGGTGGGAGCGGGCGCGATGGCCGCCATCCTGGGCATGGAGGCCGACAAGGTGCGCGCCATTTGCGCAGAAGTCACCGCATCGCTGGGCGCCGGCGAGGTGGCCGAGGCCGCCAACTTCAATGATCCGTCGCAGACCGTGATCGCCGGTACCAAGGCCGGCGTGGACAAAGCGTGTGAAGCACTCAAGGCCGCAGGCGCCAAACGCGCGCTGCCGCTGCCGGTGTCGGCGCCCTTCCACTCCAGCCTGATGAAACCGGCGGCCGAGCGGCTGCGTGAGAAGCTGGCCGAGGTGGACTTTGCCGCGCCGCACATCCCGGTGGTCAACAACATCGACGTGGCGGTGGAAACCGACATCGCCCGCATCAAGGACGCGCTGTACCGCCAGGCCTTCGGGCCGGTGCGCTGGGTTGAGTGCATGCAGGCGATCAAGGGCCGCGGCGCCTCTGTGGTGGTGGAGTGCGGCCCGGGCAAGGTGCTGGCCGGCATGGTCAAGCGCATCGACGCAGACATGACCGGCGCTGCGCTGTACGACCCGGCGACGCTTGCCGAGGTGAAAGGACTGCTGGCATGAGTCAGGTGGAATTCGCAGGCCAAGTGGCCCTGGTGACCGGCGCCTCGCGCGGCATCGGCGCATCCATTGCGGCTGAACTGGCGCGCCAGGGCCTCAAAGTGATCGGCACCGCCACCAGCGACGCCGGTGCGGCGCAGATTTCGCAGGCGCTGGCGGCCCA
>JBDLRH010000066.1:0-5850 GCA_039800165.1 Pseudomonadota bacterium | reverse complement strand
GTGGCCGACAACATCCAGGGCCGCACCATCTGCGCGCTGGGTGATGCGGCGGCCATGCCGGTGCGCGCGATGATCAAGCACTTCCGCCACGAGTTCGCCGCGATGATCAAGGCCGACCGGCCTGCCGCGGCGCAGGCCTGAACGCCGAGATGCTGAAGGTTCCCCATGGTTGAAATCGAACTCGACGGACAGAAGGTGCAGGTGGCCGAGGGCAGCATGGTGATGCATGCTGCCGAGAAGGCCGGCACCTACATCCCGCATTTCTGCTATCACAAGAAGCTGTCCATCGCGGCCAACTGCCGCATGTGCCTGGTGGAGGTGGAGAAGGCGCCCAAGCCGATGCCGGCCTGTGCCACGCCGGTCACCAACGGCATGATCGTGCGCACCCACAGCGACAAGGCGGTGAAGGCGCAGAAGTCGGTGATGGAGTTCCTGCTGATCAACCACCCGCTGGACTGCCCCATTTGCGACCAGGGTGGCGAGTGCCAGCTGCAGGACCTCGCGGTGGGCTACGGCGGCTCGTCGTCTCGCTACCAGGAAGAAAAGCGCGTGGTGCCGCACAAGGACGTGGGCCCGCTTATCAGCATGGAAGAGATGAGCCGCTGCATCCACTGCACCCGCTGCGTGCGCTTCGGCCAGGAAGTGGCCGGCGTGATGGAGCTCGGCATGGTGCATCGCGGCGAGCATTCCGAAATCACCACCGTGCTCAACGACACGGTGGATTCGGAGCTGTCGGGCAACATGATCGACATCTGCCCGGTGGGCGCGCTCACCAGCAAGCCCTTCCGCTACAGCGCCCGCACCTGGGAACTGTCGCGCCGCAAGTCGGTGAGCCCGCACGACGGCACCGGCGCCAACCTGGTGGTGCAGGTCAAGAACAACAAGGTGATGCGCGTCGTTCCGCTGGAGAACGAAGACGTCAACGAGTGCTGGATCGCCGACCGCGACCGCTTCAGCTATGAAGCGGTGAACAGCGACGACCGCCTGACGCAGCCGATGATCAAGCAGGGTGGCCAGTGGCAGACGGTGGACTGGCAGACCGCGCTGGAATACGTGGCCGATGGCATCAAGCGCATCCAGGCCGAGTTCGGCAAGAACGCGGTGGGCCTGCTCGCCAGCCCGCACAGCACGGTGGAAGAGCTGTACCTCGCCGGCGCGCTGGTGCGCGGCCTGGGCAGCCAGAACATCGACCACCGCCTGCGTGCGGCCGACTTCCATCACGACGGCACGGCCCGCTGGCTGGGCATGCCGATCGCGTCGCTGTCGAGCCTGCAGCGCGTGCTGGTGGTCGGCTCCAACTTGCGCAAGGACCAGCCGCTGTTCGCGCAGCGCATCCGCCAGGCGGTGCGCCGCGGCGCGGCCGTGAACGCCATCGTGTCGTCCGCACAGGACTGGGCGATGCCGCTGGCCAACGAATGGGTCGCGCCCGCCTCGCATTGGGCGCAGGCACTGGCCGACATCGCTGCGGCGGTGGCGGCCGAGAAGGGCGTTGCAGCACCGGCGGCCGGGCAGGCGAACCCGCAGGCGCGGGCGATCGCCCAATCGCTGCTGGGTGGCGAGCGCAAGGCCATCCTGCTGGGCAACGCCGCGGCGCATCACGCCAAGGCATCCAGCCTGCTGGCGCTGGCCAACTGGATCGGTGCACAGACCGGCGCGGCCGTCGGCTATTTGACCGAGGCGGCCAACACCGTGGGCGCGCAACTCGCAGGCGCCTTGCCGGGCGCAGGCGGCCTGAATGCCGCGCAGATGCTCTCGGGTGGCTGCAAGGCGACGATCCTGCTGAACACCGAGCCGGTGCACGACAGCGCCGCGGGCGCTGCGGCGGCCAAGGCACTCGCGGGCGCAGGCATGGTGGTGACGCTCAGCCCGTTCAAGGCCAACCTGGACTTCAGCGATGCGGTGTTGCCGATCGCGCCGTTCACCGAAACCTCGGGCAGCTTCGTCAATGCCGAAGGCCGGGTGCAGGGCTTCCATGCGGTGGTCAAGCCGCTGGGCGAAACCCGGCCGGGGTGGAAGGTGCTGCGCGTGCTGGCCAACCTGCTGGGCCTGAGCGGCTTTGACTTCGAGTCGTCGCAGGACGTGCTGGCCAAGGCGCGCGGCGCCGACGCAGGCCAGCCCTTTGCGGCGGCCGCATCGCTGTCCAACGCCACCACGGCGGCCATTGATACTGCGGCGGTTGCAGGTGATCCCTGCAGCGCTGCCATCTACCAGCTCGACGGGCTGGTGCGCCGCTCGCCGGCGCTGCAGCACACCGCCGATGCGCGCGGCGGTGCGGGCGCAGCGGGCACGGCTGCCACCGTCCGCGCGGAGGTGAGCGCATGATCGACACCCTGTACAACGGTGGCCTGGGCCTGATGGCCGCGCCCTGGTGGACGGCCGTCGCCTGGCCGGTGATCTGGACGCTGATCAAGATCGTGGCGGTGGTGCTGCCGCTGATGGGCGCCGTGGCCTACCTCACGCTGTGGGAGCGCAAGGCCATTGGCTTCACGCAGGTGCGCGTGGGCCCCAACCGCACCGGCCCGCTGGGCCTGCTGCAGCCGATCGCCGATGCGCTGAAGCTGCTGACCAAGGAAATCATCGTCCCCACGGTCGCGAGCAAGGGCCTGTTCGTGCTCGGCCCGATCATGACCATCATGCCGGCGCTGGCGGCGTGGGCGGTCATTCCCTTCGGCCCCGAGGTGGCGCTGGCCAACATCAATGCCGGCCTGCTGTTCCTGATGGCGATCACCTCGCTGGAGGTGTACGGCGTGATCATCGCGGGCTGGGCCTCGAACTCCAAGTACGCCTTCCTTGGCGCGCTGCGTGCGTCGGCGCAGATGGTCAGCTACGAGATCGCGATGGGCTTTTGCTTCGTCGTGGTGCTGATGGTGTCGGCCAGCCTGAACATGACCGACATCGTGATGAGCCAGGGCAAGGGCCAGTTCGCCGACATGGGCCTGGGCTTCCTGTCGTGGAACTGGTTGCCGCTGCTGCCGATCTTCGTCGTGTACTTCGTGTCGGGCCTGGCCGAGACCAACCGCCATCCGTTCGACGTGGTCGAAGGCGAATCGGAAATCGTGGCCGGCCACATGATCGAGTACTCGGGCATGTCGTTCGCGATGTTCTTCCTGGCCGAGTACGCCAACATGTGGCTGGTCTCGATCCTGACGGTCATCATGTTCCTCGGTGGCTGGCTGTCGCCGGTCGCCGCGCTGGACTTCATCCCCGGCTGGATCTGGCTGGGCATCAAGACCTTCTGCGTGGTCACCATGTTCCTGTGGGTGCGCTCCACCTTCCCGCGCTACCGCTATGACCAGATCATGCGTCTGGGCTGGAAGATCTTCATCCCGGTCACGCTGGTGTGGCTGGTGGTCGTGGGCCTGTGGATGCAGACCCCGTTCAACATCTGGAAGTGACGAGGCCGGCCCACATGTCCACCTCTACCGCCAACACCGCTGTCGCATCGTCCTTCTCGCTGAAGGACTTCCTGTCGAGCTTCATGCTGCTGGAGCTCTTCAAGGGCATGGCAATCACCGGCAAGTACGCCTTCAGCCGCAAGATCACGGTGCAGTTCCCGGAAGAGAAGACGCCGCTGTCGCCGCGCTTTCGGGGCCTGCATGCGCTGCGCCGCTACGACAACGGCGAAGAGCGCTGCATTGCCTGCAAGCTGTGCGAAGCGGTCTGCCCGGCGATGGCGATCACCATCGAGAGCGACGTGCGCGACGACGGCTCGCGCCGCACCACGCGCTACGACATCGACCTGACCAAGTGCATCTTCTGCGGCTTCTGCGAGGAGAGCTGCCCTGTGGACTCGATCGTCGAGACCCACATCCTCGAATACCACGGTGAGAAGCGGGGCGACCTGTACTTCACCAAGGACATGCTGCTCGCCGTGGGCGACCGGTACGAAAAAGAGATCGCGGCCAACAAGGCTGCCGATGCCAAATACCGCTGACCACCGCTGACCACCGCTGAGCGCCCCATGGACGTCAAGACCGGCTTCTTCTACTTCTTCGCGGCGGTGCTGCTGTTTGCAGCCTTCCGCGTGATCACCGCGCGCAACCCGGTGCATGCGGCGCTGTACCTGGTGCTGGCCTTCTTCCAGGCCGCAGCCATCTGGCTGCTGCTCAAGGCCGAGTTCCTGGCCATCTCGCTGGTGCTGGTGTACGTGGGCGCGGTGATGGTGCTGTTCCTGTTCGTGGTGATGATGCTCGACATCAACATGGACACCCTGCGCCAGGGCTTCTGGAAGCACTTTCCGCTGGCCGGCTCGGTGGGCGCGCTGATCGCGCTGGAGATGGCAGCGGTGCTGATGGGCGGCTTCCGCACCACCGAAGACACGCGGCCGGCAGGCGCTGCAGCGCAGGCGGTGGCTCAAGGCGCGGGGCAGGCCGCAGCGCAGGCGTCCAACACCAAGGACCTGGGCATCCTGCTCTACACCCAGTACCTGTACCCGGTGCAGATCGCCGCAGTGCTGCTGCTGGTGGCGATGGTGGCCGCGATTGCGCTGACCCTGCGCGAGCGCAAGGACAGCAAGCACATGGACCCGGGTGATCAGGTGCGGGTGAAGGCGCGCGACCGCGTCTCGGTGGTCAAGCTCGCGCCCACCCGCGCGGCGGCGCCCGCAACGCCCGCTGCCGATGCAGCCCCGGAGAACAAGGCATGACGCTCACCCTCGGTCACTACCTGTCGGTCGGCGCCATCCTGTTTGCGCTGTCGGTCATCGGCATCTTCCTGAACCGCCGCAACCTGATCGTGCTGCTGATGGCCATCGAGCTGATGCTGCTGGCGGTCAACATGAACTTCGTGGCGTTCTCGCACTTCCTGGGCGACATGCACGGCCAGGTGTTCGTGTTCTTCATCCTGACCGTGGCCGCCGCTGAATCGGCGATCGGCCTGGCCATCCTGGTGCTGCTGTTCCGCAACAAGTCGAGCATCAACGTGCAGGAGCTCAACGAGCTCAAGGGCTGAAGCCGGCCCCGACGCTACGGATACGCAACATGAGTCAGACCCTCAACGCTTCCACCCTGCTGGCGGTGCCCCTCGCGCCGCTGGTGGGCTCGGCCCTCGCCGGCATCTTTGGCACCGCGCTGGGCGGCAACTGGATCGGCCGGCGCCTTTCGCACACGCTCACCATCCTGGGTGTGCTGGTGTCGTTCATCCTGTCGGCGATGACGCTCAAAGACGTCATCGGCGGCGCGCGCTTCAATGCCACGCTGTACGAATGGATGGTGGTGGGCGGCCTGAAGATGGAAATCGGCTTCCTCGTCGACGGCCTGACCGCCATGATGATGTGCGTGGTGACCTTCGTGTCGCTGATGGTGCACATCTACACCATCGGCTACATGGAGGAAGACGAGGGCTACAACCGCTTCTTCGCCTACATCTCGCTGTTCACCTTCTCGATGCTGATGCTGGTCATGAGCAACAACCTGCTGCAGCTGTTCTTCGGCTGGGAGGCGGTGGGCCTGGTGTCGTACCTGCTGATCGGCTTCTGGTTCAACAAGCCCACGGCGATCTTCGCCAACATGAAGGCCTTCCTGGTCAACCGGGTCGGCGACTTCGGCTTCATCCTCGGCATCGGCCTGATCGCGGCCTTCGCCGGCACCCTCAACTACGGCGAGGCTTTCGCGAAGTCGGGTGAGTTGGCCAAGCTGAGCCTGCCCGGTTCGGATTGGATGCTGATCACCGTGATCTGCATCTGCCTGTTCATCGGCGCGATGGGCAAGAGCGCGCAGGTGCCGCTGCACGTGTGGCTGCCCGATTCGATGGAAGGCCCCACGCCGATTTCGGCGCTGATCCACGCAGCGACCATGGTGACCGCCGGCATCTTCATGGTGGCGCGCATGTCGCCGCTGTACGAGCTGTCGG
>JBDLRH010000065.1:0-8166 GCA_039800165.1 Pseudomonadota bacterium | reverse complement strand
TTGGCCGCGCGCTGTGCCGCACGCTCACCGCAACCAGCGCCACACACGCCAGCCCAGCAGCACCGCGAGGATGCCGCCGTAGATGGCGACATCGGCAAAGTCGCTCTTGCCCGCGCGCATCCAGAAGAAGTGCAGCACCGCCAGCGGCGCGATCGCATACACCGCGCGGTGCAGCGCCTGCCAGCGCGCCGCGCCCAGCGCGCGTATCGCGCGGTTGAACGAGGTCAGCGCCAGCGGCAGCAGCAGCGCAAACGCCAGCATGCCCACCAGGATGAAGGGCCGCTTGACGATGTCGGCTGCGATGTCGGCCAGCACGAACTCCATGTCGAAGGCGCTGTACGACAGCAGGTGCACCACAGCGTAGAAGAAGGTGAACAGGCCCAGCATGCGACGAAAGCGCGCCAGCGCGGGCCATCCTGTCATCACCCGCAGCGGCGTGACGGCCAGCGTTGCGCACAACAGGCGCAGGGCCATCTCGCCGGTCGAGCGGATCAGCGTCTCGGCGGGGTTGGGGCCCAGCGCATCGGTGAATGCGCCCCACACCAACCAGACGAAGGGGCCGATGGCCAGGGCAAACACCAGCGGCTTGGCCAGCGGATGCAGCAGTGCGCGCATGACGGCCACAGCCCGGGCGTTTGATGCGCTGGTGTTCATCGTCGCGCAGCCGCCAGCGCCGTGCCTTCAGCGGGGCACGGGCTTCAGTAGAACTTCTTCAGGTCCATGCCGGCGTACATCTGGCCGACCTGCGGCTCGTAGCCGTTGAACATCAGCGTCTTGCGCTTCTTGGCAAACAGCCCGCCGTCGTCGCCGATGCGCCGCTCGGTCGCCTGGCTCCAGCGCGGGTGGCTCACCTCGGGGTTCACATTGGAATAAAAGCCGTATTCCTGCGGCGCAGACTTCACCCACGCGGTGCGCGGCTCCTTGTCGGTGAAGCGGATCTTCACGATGCTCTTGCCGCTCTTGAAGCCGTACTTCCACGGCACCACCAACCGCACCGGCGCACCGTTCTGGTTGGGCAGCACCTCGCCGTACATGCCAAAGGTCAGCAGCGTCAGCGGGTGCTGCGCCTCGTCCAGGCGCAAACCTTCAACATACGGCCACTCGAGCACCGGCGAACCGACAAACGGCATGGTCTTGCGGTCGGCCAGGGTATGGAACTCGACAAACTTCGCGCTGCCCAGCGGCTCCACGCGCTTGATCAGCTCGTTGAGTGAATAGCCGACCCACGGAATCACCATCGACCAGCCCTCGACACAGCGCAGGCGGTAGATCCGTTCCTCCTGCGCCGAAAGCTTGAGCAGGTCGTCGATGCCCAGCGTCTGCGGCTTCTTGACCAGGCCCTCGATCTCCACCGTCCACGGCCGCGTCTTCAGCGTGTGCGCGTTCTTCGCCGGGTCGGCCTTGTCGGTGCCGAACTCGTAGAAGTTGTTGTACGTGCTCGCGTCCTTGTAGTCGGTGAGCTTCTCCATCGTGTAGGCACCGGCCACGCTGCTGCGCCCGCCCGTCAAGGCGGCCAGCTTGCCCGGCGCAGGCGTGCTGGCCAGCGCATCACGTGCCGCCCATGCCGCCAGGGCGGTACCGGCGGCGCCAGCGGCCACGCGCTTCATCCATTCGCGGCGGCCCTCGTAGGCCGCGCGCGGCGTGATCTCGCTGGCCAGCGGGTGAATGAAGCCGTCGTCGTGGGTTCCGCGGGTTCGGATCAGCATGCGCTTGTCTCCAGCATCAGAGGTTGCCGTAGCTGTGCAGCCCCGACAGGAACATATTCACGCCCAGGAAGGCGAAGGTGGTGATCGCCAGTCCGACCAGCGCCCACCACGCCGACACGGAGCCGCGCAGGCCCTTCATCAGCCGCATGTGCAGCCAGGCGGCGTAGTTCAGCCACACGATCAGCGCCCAGGTTTCCTTCGGGTCCCAGCTCCAGTAGCCGCCCCAGGCCTCGGCCGCCCACAGCGCACCGAGCACGGTGGCGATGGTGAAGAAGGCAAAGCCCACCGCGATGGCCTTGTACATCACGTCGTCCAGCACCTCGGGCGAAGGCAGGCGCTCGGCAATGCGGCGACGCGCGGCAATGATGCCCGCCACGATGAGCGCCGACACGCCGAAGTAGATTGCCCAGTAGTTGCTCATGCCCTCGGTGCTCTTGCGGAACACCACCGGCTCGAAGCACAGCACCACGCCCAGCAGCCACAGCGGCGCAAGCTTCCACCAGCGCGTCTCGGCCGCGGCCTGCTGGATCAGGTAGGCAAAGGCCACCATGGCCGCCAGCGCAAAGGTGCCGTAGCCCACAAAGTTGGCCGGCACATGAAGCTTCATCCACCAGCTCTTGAGCGCGGGCACCAGCGGCTGGATTTCGTGCGCCTCGCGCACCACCGTGTACCAGAGCAGGAAGCCCACCGCGGCACTGATCACCAGCATGACGAAGGCGCCCAGCGAGCGGGTGCGGTACTTGGCTTCGAAGTACAGGTAGAACAGCGCCGTCATCCAGCAAAACAGCACGAACACTTCGTACAGGTTGCTGACCGGAATGTGGCCGATGTCCGGGCCGATCTGGTAGCTCTCATACCAGCGCACCAGCGTGCCCACCAGCGCCGCGGTAACCGCCACCCAGGCGATGCGCGATCCCAGCAGCTCCATCGTGTCGGCTTGCGAGCGAACAAACATGCCCAGCCAGTAGAAAGCGGTGCTGATGAAGAACAGCATGCTCATCCACAGGATGGCCGACTGGCTGGACAGGAAGTACTTCAGCAAGAAGGCCTCGTCGGCGCGCGCGAGCTGCCCCTGGTACAGCCCGATGGCGCCGAGCGCCAGCGCGGCGCACACCAGCATCAGCGTGCGCAGCGGGCGCCAGAACCACGCCAGCCAGGCAGCGCAGGGCACCGTGCCGATCAGGATGGCCTTCTCGTACACGTCCATGTGCGCCGAGTAGCGCACGAAGGCGTAGCCTGCGCCCACGCTCAGCAGCAGGGCAAACAGCCAGTCGAACAGCGAGCGGCGCGCGAAGAAGCCGGGGGTCAGCGTGATGGTGGCGGTATTCACTGCGCGCCTCCGGTCTGCGCCCCGATCAGTCGGGAACTGAGCATGTCGAACTCCTTGTCAGCATCCAGTGTCTTGCGGTTGGTGGACAGCGCCATGCGCGCGTCCGATCCGTGCCCCGCGGGCGCAAGCCACACCCACAGGCGGCGCTCGCGCACATACAGCATCGCAAAAATGCCGAGGATCAGCAATGCGCAGCCCAGATAGACGATGTTGCGGCCAGGGGCACGCGCCACCTGGAACACGCTGGCCTGCACCTGCTGGAAGTCCTTGAGCTTCAGGGCCATCGGCGCCGGGTACAGGGTGATGTCGGACAGCGCCAGCACCGCCTGGCTCATGAAGGCCTGGGTGCGATCGTCGGGCTCCAGCGGCTTGAGGCCGGCGCGCTCGCGGGTGATCTGCAGCAGCTCGAACAGGCTGCCGTTGAGGATGCGCACCAGCACCTCGCCGGCGCGCGCACGTTCGTCGGCCGGCACGTTCGCCTCCATGAAGTCCGACACCGCCTGCAGGCCCGAAGTCTGCTTCGCGCCCGGCGCGGGCGGCTCCACGCCGGCAAACAGCGACATGGCGCGCGCGGCGGATGCCACCAGCTGAGCGCTGAGCTCCGGTCGCGCGGGGTCGGTGGCGCGGGCGGCGTAGCGGCGCACCGCCAGATCGCGCAGCGCGGGGTCGGCCAGGGCATCGCGCAGCCGCACGAAGCCGTCGAGCTCGCCCTTCTCGTCGGCTGGCAGCCGCAGGTAGCGAAAGCTCTCCTGCGGTGTCTCGCGCAGGCCAAGCAGGAACACCGGCACGCCCTCGCCCATCTCCACCGGCAGCATGTAGTTGTGGTACTCGCGCGCCTGGCCTGCCGCATCGCGCAGCTTGTAGGTCACGCTCGGGCCGACGTTGCGCAGTTCCTTCTTCGTCACCGTCTTGTGGCCCGCACCCAGCCGCGACTCGATCGATTCGCGCAGGTCCACCCGGCGCGGGTCAGCGCCCGACGTGGCACCCATCGCGCCGAAGTTCTCGACGTTGATCACCCGCAGGCCGGTGAACTCCAGCGTGAGCTTCTGCGCATCGGCCCCGTCGCCGCGGGTGAGCTCGGTGGACGAGCCGATCGTGCCGGTCACCTCGAACGGCTTGCTCGCGCCGGGCGACATCGGCACCGCCGACAGCGTGACGCTCGAGCCGCCGTCATCAAAGCTCGACTGGTAGATCTCGATGCCGCGGTGCCGCGCCGGATGGTTGACCTCCACCCGCGCGGGAATCTTCTCGCCGGTCTCGTTGTCGTGGATCACGATCTCGCTGGCAAACAGCTTGGGCATGCCGGTCGAGTAGTAGTCGACGATGAACTTCTTGAGCTCGATGCGAAACGGCAGCTCCTGCAGCAGCACGCCGTCGGACTGGTTCAGGATGGCGGTGCCTGCCGTCATGCCTTCGGCCACCAGCAGGTTGCCGCGGAAGGTGGGGTTGCTGGCCGACAACCGGTGCGCCGCCGGCACCTCGGCGATCAGGCCGCCACCGTCGTAGGTGCTCTTGTCGTTGAACCACATCTGCGCGCGCACGATCAGGTCGCCGTCAAGCAGGCCGCCGATGCACACCAGCACGATCGCGCTGTGCGCGGCCAGGTAGCCGATCTTGTTGGCAGCACCCGCCTTGGCCGCCACCATCCATCCCTGGCCTTCGGCGGTCTGGCGCGACTGCAGCTTCACCTTCCAGCCCGATGCGGCCAGCGTCTGGCCGATGCGCTGCGCCGCCACCTCGGGCGCCTCGCCGGCCAGGGTGGATTCAGCGCGGTGGTGAAAGGCCTTGAGGCTTTGCTCGCGCACGTTCTCCTTGTAGGTGCGCAGGTCTGTCAGGATCTTGGGCGTGTTGCGCGCGATGCACAGCGAGGTGCTGATCACCAGGAAGGCCAGGATCAGCAGGAACCACCAGGCGCTGTAGACCGCGTTGAGCTTGAGCGCGAAGAACAGGTCCGCCCAGAAGGGCCCGAACTGGTTGACGTAGTTGTTCACCGGCTCGTGCTGCTTGAGCACGGTGCCGATCACCGACGCGATGCAGATCACCGACAGCAGCGAGATCGAAAAGCGCATCGACGACAGCACCTCCACGGCGGTGCGCAGCCGCTCGGACGCTGTATTCAGGCGCAAGCCCTGGGTCGATGCACTCATGTCGGTTGGTCAGGCGCGCCAAGCTTAGCGGGCACGCAGAAGCATTGATGGCATTGCGGGCTCATCGGCGCCGTGCGCAGCGCGTCGCCTTGAGCAGGCACAAAAAAGGCGGGGCCAACGGCATGGCGCCCGCCTTCGTGTCGGCTTGCCGCGCGGTTCAGCGCAGGCCGGCGATGTAGTCGGACAGCGCCTTGATTTCGCGGTCGTTGAGCTTGGCGGCCACCTGCGTCATCTGCAGGTTGTTCTTGCGCACGCCGTCGCGGAACGCGGTCAGCTGCGCGGCGGTGTAGTCGGCGTGCTGGCCGCTCAGGCGCGGGTACTGGGCCGGAATGCCGGCACCGTTGGGGCTGTGGCAGCCGGCGCAGGCAGCGATCTGGCGATCGGCAATGCCACCGCGGTAGATGCGCTCGCCCAGGGCCACCAGCTCCTTATCCTTGGCCGCACCGGGCTTGGCCTTCTTGGAAGCGAGCCAGAAACCGATGTTGCGCATGTCGTCATCGCTCAGCTGCGAGGCAAAGCCCTGCATGATGGCGTTGGCGCGCTTGCCCGACTTGTACTCCTGCAGCTGCTTGATCAGGTACTCGGGGTGCTGCTGGGCCAGCTTCGGGTTGGCCGGGATGGCCGAATTGCCGTCGGCAGCGTGGCAGGCGGCGCAGACCGCGGTGAACTTGGCTTCGCCCGCCACCAGGTCGGGTTTGGCCGGCTTCTTGGCATCGGCCGCCAGCGCGGAACCCGCAAACGCCGCCAGGGCAGCAGCCATCACCAGGGGAGCAAACAACTTCATGAGGAGTGTCTCGAAGAGGGGCGCAAAACCGCCGAATTCTACAATGGCCCATGTCCTCGACCCCGGCCGTTGGCCCAGCATCCCTACAGGCCGCCGGCGTGCCTGCCTCCACCACGCCAACCGCTTCGGGCCTTGAAGCGCCCCGCGCCAGCGAGCGCGATGCGCTGGGCTGGATGCACACCGCGCGCTTTCTCATCACCGCGCCGCGCCTGGAGTTCCTGCCGGATCACGGCCACCCCGAGATCGCCTTCGTTGGCCGCTCCAATGCCGGCAAGTCCACCTGCATCAACACCCTGACCCAGCAAAAGCGGCTGGCCTTCGCCTCGCGCACGCCTGGCCGCACCCAGAGCATCAACCTGTTCTCGCTGGGCAAGCAAGGCCAGACCGATGCGGTGCTGGCCGACCTGCCGGGCTACGGCTATGCCGCCGTGCCGCAAGAAGACAAGCGCCGCTGGCAGCAAGTGATGGCTAACTATCTCGTCAGCCGGCCCAACCTGTGCGGCGTGGTGCTGCTGTGCGACCCGCGCCTGGGCCTCACCGAACTCGATGACGTGCTGCTGGAGGTGATTCGCCCGCGGGTGGAGCAGGGCCTGAAGTTCATCGTGGTGCTTACAAAGGCCGACAAGCTCAACCGCAGCGAGCAGTCGCGCGCGCTGTCGATCGCGCGGCTGCAGTGCGGCGGCGGCGACGCCATGCTGTTTTCGGCGCTCAAGAAGCAGGGCGTGGACACGCTGGCGCTGCATCTGTGGCACTGGGCGCACCCCGTGGCTGCAGACGCCGCCGCGTCGCCCCCGGGCGAGGCCGCCACCGGCCTGCCCGAGGACGCGTGACACCCCACCGGACCCCGCCGGACCCCGCCGGACCCGAACAATCCAGACGATGACACCCAACCTGCCCGCACCCCTGCAGCCTCCGGCCGGCATCCGCAGCTGGCTGCAGGCGCTGCCGCACGGCATCACCCTCAGCTGCCGCAGTGCCGGCGAGCCCGGCCGGCCGGTGATGCTGTTCCTGCACGGCTTTCCCGAGGCCGCGTTCGTGTGGGACGACTTGCTGCTGCACTTTGCCGCGCGCGGCTGGCATTGCGTGGCGCCCAACCTGCGCGGCTACGAGCTCTCATCGGCCCCGGCCGATGTGGCCGACTACCGGCCCAAGCATCTGGTGGCCGACCTGCGCGCGCTGGTCGAGGCGCTGGGCGCGCCGATCGACTGCCTGGTGGCGCACGACTGGGGCGGCGCGGTGGCATGGAACCTGGCCAACCAGCATCCGCAGTTGCTCAAGCGCCTGGCCATCATCAACAGCCCGCACCCCGGCACCTTCTTGCGCGAGCTGCAGCGCAGCCCCCAGCAGCAGGCCGCCAGCGCCTACATGAACTTCCTGATCCGCCCCGATGCGGAGCAGCGGCTTGCCGCCAACGACTACGCGCGGCTGTGGCCCTTCTTCACCAACAGCGTGCACGGCGCGGGCGATGCGCCGTGGCTGACGAGCGAGCTTCGTGCGCGCTACCGCGCGGTGTGGGACGGCCCCGCCGGAAGCGCGCCCGCGGGCACGCCGGGCGCTGGCCTGCGCGGCGGCTGCAACTACTACCGCGCCTCGCCGCTGCGCCCACCGCGCGAGGGCGATGCCGCTGCAGCCAGCGTGACGCTGCCGCGCGAAATGCTGACGATCGACGTGCCCACGCTCGTGATCTGGGGCATGGACGACGTGGCCTTGCCGCCCGGGCTGATCGACGGGCTGCACGACTACATCGACAACCTGACGCTGCACCGCATCGAAGGCGCCAGTCACTGGATCGTGCACGAGCGGCCGCAGCAAGTCGCGTCGCTGATCGGGGAGTTTCTGGCGCGCGGGTGATGCGCGCTGAGTCGCCCTTAGGTTCTTGCAGGGCGCGGGGGGTCCGTGGGTCATCGCACGGCGCGAGGTAGCCGGTATCCGTTCTCTGGGCCACTTGTTCGGATGGCATTTGTGGCGCGGCTGACGGTGCTTCGTTGCCTCTGGGCTTGAGTGCGCTGCTGGGTCACAAGCACAAATTGGCCCGGCGCCCGGATACCAGCGCCCTCACGCCTGGGTTGGCTCGCGCGTAGGCCCCGCGCGTCGCGTGTGGGAGCGTGAGTGGTTGCAGTGCCGCAGGCGAAAAGCGCGGGCGAAAGAAATGCAGGAAAGCCACTAGGGCGAGCAAAGCGACGCCCGCTCCCCCCAAAG
>JBDLRH010000064.1:0-25153 GCA_039800165.1 Pseudomonadota bacterium | reverse complement strand
GCCATGTGCTGGCCGTCGCGGGCACGCACGGCAAGACAACGACCACGTCGATGCTGGCGTGGATTCTGGAATGCGCGGGGCTCAAGCCCGGCTTTCTGGTTGGCGGCGTGCCGATGAACTTCGGGGTGTCGGCACGGTTGGGTGGATTGGGCGGTTTGGGCGAGGCTGCGTTGGCGGGCGAAGCGGAGCACTCCCCTTTGCCTTCCGCGCGCCCGCTTTTCGTCATCGAAGCCGACGAGTACGACACCGCCTTCTTCGACAAGCGCAGCAAGTTCGTGCACTACCGGCCGCGCACCGCCATCCTGAACAACCTCGAGTTCGACCACGCCGACATCTTTGATGACCTGGCCGCCATCGAGCGGCAGTTCCACCACCTGGTGCGCACGGTACCGGGCACCGGGCGCGTGGTGTTCAACGGGCTGGAGGAAAGCCTGGCGCGGGTGCTGCACATGGGCTGCTGGAGCGAGCAGCGCAGCTTCGGGTCGGCCGCCAGCGACTTCACCGCGCAGGGCGAGCCGCACGACTTTGAGGTGCTGCAACGTGGCAAGCCGGTCGGCCGCGTGCAGTGGAAGCTGAGCGGCGTGCACAACCAGCTCAACGCGCTGGCGGCCATCGCTGCAGCCGAGCATGTGGGTGTGGCCCCTGCGGATGCGGCGCGTGCGCTGGGCTCGTTTGAGAGCGTCAAGCGCCGCATGGAGGTGCGCGGCAGCGTGAACCGCATCACCGTCTACGACGACTTCGCGCACCACCCCACGGCCATCCGCACCACGGTGGACGGGCTGCGCCGTCAGGTCGGCACAGCGCGCATCCTTGCGGTGTTCGAGCCGCGCAGCAACACGATGAAGCTCGGCACGATGAAGTCGCAGCTGCCGTGGAGCCTGGAGCAGGCCGATCTGGCCTTCTGCCACTCGGGCGGGCTGGGCTGGGACGCCACCGAGGCACTGGCGCCGATGGGCGCGCGTGCGCAGGTGGCCGCCGACATCGGCAGCCTGGTGCGTGCCGTGGTGGCCGCGGTACAGCCGGGCGACCACCTCCTGTGCATGAGCAACGGCGGCTTTGGTGGCATCCACCAGAAGCTGCTGGATGCCCTGAAGACTGCGCGCTGAACGACCTCAGCCGCGGCGCTTGCGCACCGCCTCGGACAGGATGTCGAGCACGCGCTGCGAATCGTCCCAGCCGATGCAGGCATCGGTGATGCTGCGGCCGTATTCGAGCTGCGTCGGATCGTCCTTGCCCGGGCTGAACTTCTGCGCGCCGGCCTGGATGTGGCTTTCCACCATCACGCCGAACACGCTGCGTGAACCACCGCTGATCTGCGTGGCGATGTCGCGCGCCACATCCACCTGCTTCTCGTGCTGCTTGGAGCTGTTGGCGTGGCTGAAGTCCACCATCAGCGTGGAGGGCAGCTTGGCGGCGTCGAGCTCCTTGCAGGCCGCAGCCACACTGGCTGCGTCGTAATTTGGCGCCTTGCCGCCGCGCAGGATCACGTGGCAGTCCTTGTTGCCGTTGGTGTGCACGATGGCGACCTGGCCGTTCTTGTGCACCGACAGGAAGTGATGCCCGCGCGCGGCAGCCTGGATCGCATCGGTCGCGATCTTGATGTTGCCGTCGGTGCCGTTCTTGAAGCCGATCGGCGCCGACAGGCCCGAGGCCAGCTCGCGGTGCACCTGGCTTTCGGTGGTGCGCGCACCGATGGCGCCCCAGCTGATCAGGTCGCCGATGTACTGCGGGCTGATCACGTCCAGGAACTCGCTGCCCGCGGGCAGGCCCAGGCGGTTGATCTCGATGAGCAGCTGGCGCGCGATGCGAAGGCCTTCGTCGATGCGGTAGCTCTCGTCGAGGTACGGGTCGTTGATCAGGCCCTTCCAGCCCACCGTGGTGCGCGGCTTTTCGAAGTACACGCGCATCACCACCTCGAGATCGGCCGCGTGCTTGTCGCGCAGCGCCTTCAGGCGGCGCGCGTAGTCCAGTGCCGCGGCCGGGTCGTGGATGGAGCACGGCCCGATGACGACCAGCAGCCGGTCGTCCTTGCTGTGCATGATGTCCTGGATCGACTTGCGGGTGCGCGCAATCAGCGACTCGATGGGTGTGCCGCGAATCGGAAAGAAGCGGATGAGGTGCTCGGGTGGGGGCAGCACGGTGATGTCCTGGATGCGTTCGTCGTCGGTCTGGCTGGTGCGGTCGGTGGGGCG
Source organism: Pseudomonadota bacterium (assembly GCA_039800165.1). GTDB lineage: Bacteria > Pseudomonadota > Gammaproteobacteria > Burkholderiales > Burkholderiaceae_C > JBDLRH01. The sequence continues at coordinate 22,961 of JBDLRH010000064.1, read as the reverse complement.
GGCACCGGGCGGATACCAGGACTCGGCGGATGCAGTGGACTTGGCGTTCATCGAGACTCTCCTTGCTGATTCGCTGCAGCGCCGTGGCTGCGTGAAGCGTGATGGGTGGGGGCAACGGACATAAAAAAACCGCCGGGGGTTCCGGCGGTTTTGTCTGAGCGGGCCTGCTTGCTTTGGGTTGCGTTCAGACCTCTCGACCGCCGGTGGGGCCAGAGAACCAAAAGTAGCCAAAGTAAAACGAGGGCTTGCGCATGGGTTGCAATGTAGCACAGCCGTGTCCTGAGCCTTGCCGGCCCCGACCCGAAAGAGCCCGCGACCTGCGATAGTGTTGTACGTGTGACATCTGGATGCCATACCTGCCCGCAATGACTTGATCGCATCATGACCTTGCCCCCCGTCGATCCACGCTGGCCCGCCGAGGCGCTGCGCGAGGAAACCCACTTCGATGGCCGTCGCATGCACTGCTATGCGCAGCGCTGGCCGCACCTCAATGCGATGCTGGCGCAGGCGGTACTCGAGCGCCCCGATGCCGAAGCCATCGTCGACGGCAGCCTGAGCTGGTCATGGCGCGGTGTGGACGCAGCCAGCCGGCGGCTGGCCGGTGGACTGAAGCGCGCGGGCGTGCAGCGCGGCGACCGGTTGCTGATGCTGATGGGCAACCGCGCCGAGTTCGTGCTGGCGCTCTATGCGGTGCTGCGCCTGGGTGCGGTGGCGGTGCCGGTCAGCATCCGTGAGGCGGCGCCCGGCGTGGCCTACATCGTCAACCAGTGCCAGGCCCGCGCGGTGCTGGCCGATGCGCCCCTGTGCGGGCTGGCGCCCGCAGCGCTGGACAACGGCCAGCCGCTGTTGCGGGTGGTAGCCGCCGATGACGGCACTGCGCCGCCCGCAGGCTGGCTGCATGCGCGCGACCTCGCTGCCGGGCCGCCGCTCGCGCGCGATGCGCAGCCCGACGAGGAGGACGCTGCCGTGATCCTCTACACCTCGGGCACCACCGGTCGGCCCAAGGGTGCGGTGCTGACGCACTTCAACCTCGTGCACTCGGTGCTGCACTACCGCCACGCGCTGGGCCTGCAGCCGCACGACCGCTCGCTGCTGGCGGTACCGGCGTCGCATGTCACCGGCCTGGTGGCCATCATCCTGGCGATGGCAGGTGTGGGTGGCTGCACCGTGGTGCTGCGCGAGTTCAAGGCGGCGCAGTGCCTGGCGCTGCTCGAGCGCGCACGCATCACCTGCACCCTGATCGTGCCGGCGATGTACGCCCTGTGCCTGCGCGAGCCGGCGCTTGCGCGTACCGACTTGTCGGCCTGGCGCGTGGCAGGTTTTGGCGGTGCACCGATGCCGCCGGCCACGATTGCGGCGCTGCGTGAGCAGTGCCCCGCGATCCGGCTGTTCAACGCCTACGGCTCGACCGAGACCACATCGCCCACCACGCTCACGCCGCCCGGTTCCGACCGGGTGGACAAGGTCGGCATCGCCCTGCCCTGCGCGCAGGTGCGGGTGGTGGACGACGAGGGCCGCGATGTGCCCACCGGCACCAGCGGCGAGGTGTGGATCGCCGGGCCGATGGTGGTGCCGCGCTACTGGGACAACCCGCAGGCCACCGCCGACGGCTTTGTCGACGGCTACTGGAAGTCGGGCGACCTGGGCACGCTGGACGAGCAGGGCTTCCTGCAGATCCACGACCGCAAGAAGGACATGATCAACCGCGGCGGCTACAAGGTGTTCTCGATCGAGGTCGAGAACTGCCTGATGGCGCATCCGCAGGTGCAGGAGGCCGCCACCGTGGGCGTGCCCTGCCCGGTGCTCGGCGAGCGGGTGCATGCGTTCGTGTACGCGCCGGGCGCCGCACGCAACGCAGCCGGGGCCGATGCATTGCGCGCGCAGCTGGTGGCGCAGTGCCGCGCGCAACTGGCCGACTACAAGACGCCGGACGACTTCACCTGGCTTGCCGAGCCGCTGCCGCGCAATGCCAACGGCAAGGTGCTCAAGCGCGCGCTGCGCGAGCGGGTGGTGGGCCGCTGAAGCGGCCGCACTGCGGGCCGAACGCAGGTTGGGCGCCGCGTCAGGCGGTGCCGCCCACCGTCAGGCCGTCGATGCGCAGCGTCGGCTGGCCCACGCCCACCGGCACGCTCTGGCCTTCCTTGCCACAGGTGCCCACGCCGCTGTCCAGCGCCATGTCGTTGCCGATCATGCTCACGCGCGTGAGTGCGTCGGGCCCGTTGCCCACAATGGTGGCGCCCTTCACCGGGTAGAGGATCTTGCCGTTCTCGACCCAGAAGGCTTCGCTGGCGGAGAACACGAACTTGCCGCTGGTGATGTCGACCTGGCCGCCGCCGAAGTTGGTGGCGTACAGGCCCTTCTTGATGCTGGCGACGATTTCCTTCGGGTCCTGGTTGCCACCGAGCATGTAGGTGTTGGTCATGCGCGGCATCGGGATGTGTGCGTAGCTTTCGCGCCGGCCGTTGCCGGTGGGCCGCACCTTCATCAGGCGCGCGTTCATCGCGTCCTGGATGTAGCCCTTGAGGATGCCGTCCTCGATCAGCACATTGCGCTGCGTGGCATGGCCTTCGTCATCCACATTCAGCGAGCCGCGCCGGTCGGCGATGGTGCCGTCGTCGAGCACCGTCACGCCCTTCGCCGCCACCCGCTGGCCGATGCGGCCGCTGAAGGCGCTGCTGCCCTTGCGGTTGAAGTCGCCCTCCAGCCCGTGGCCCACCGCCTCGTGCAGCAGCACGCCTGGCCAGCCCGGGCCAAGCACCACCGTCATCTCGCCCGCAGGTGCCGGGCGCGACTCCAGGTTGGTCAGCGCCGAATTCACCGCCTCGTCCACATATTCGCGCACGCGCGCGTCGTCAAAGTACGCCAGGCCAAAGCGCCCGCCGCCTCCGGCCGAGCCCATCTCGCGGCGGCCGGCCTGCTCGGCGATCACCGTGATCGACAGGCGCACCAGCGGCCGCACGTCTGCCGCCAGCGTGCCGTCGGCGCGTGCCACCATCACCACGTCGTACTCGGCCGCCAGGCCCGCCATCACCTGCGCCACGCGCGGGTCCTTGGCGCGCGCCATGCGCTCGGCACGCTCGAGCAGCTGCACCTTGGCGGTGCTGTCCAGCGAGGCGATCGGGTCGAGCGCGCCATACAGCGAACGGCTGGCCGCGACCTTGGGCGCACCCACGCGCTGACGCGCCGACGCACCGGCACGCGCGATCGAGCGCACGGTGCGCGCAGCGTCCAGCAGCGAGGCCAGCGAGATGTCGTCCGAGTAGGCAAAGGCGGTCTTCTCGCCGCTGACCGCGCGCACGCCCACGCCCTGGTCGATGCTGAAGCTGCCGGTCTTGACGATGCCTTCTTCCAGGCTCCAGCCCTCGTTGCGGGTGTACTGGAAATACAGGTCGGCATCGTCCACGCGGTGCGCGGTGATCTCGGCCAGCGCGCGCTGCAGGTGCGTTTCGTTCAGGCCGAAGGGCTCCAGCAGCAGTGCGCGTGCGGTGGCCAGGCGTTCGATGGTGGGTTCGCGGGAAATCATGTGCGTCCAGGTATGGGGGTGGGGTCGGCTCGCCTCAGGAGGCCTCAGGAGGCCGCAGGCGTGCGCGGCAGGTAGCGCTCGAGCTGCTTGAGCAGTTCATCGGCACTGGCGTAGCGCTTCTCGGGGTCCTTGGCACACAGCTTGTTGATCATCGGCTGCATCACCGCGCAGTCGGCAGGCAGCGGGGGCACGTCGGCGTGCAGCTGCATCGACAGCAGCTGCTCGAGCGAGTTCGACATGAAGGGCCGGCGGCCCGCGAACATCTCGAACATCATGATGCCGAAGCTGTACAGGTCCGAGCGCGGCGAGACTTCCTTGCCCAGCGCCTGCTCGGGGCTCAGGTAGTAGGGTGTGCCCACCACGTCGCCCACACGCGTTTTTTCCATCGCCACGGATGCACCCTGCGCGTCCTTCGCCTTGGCGATGCCGAAGTCGGCCAGCGCGATGCTGCCGTCACCGCGCACCATGATGTTCTCGGGCTTGAGGTCGCGGTGGATCACGCCGCGTGCATGCACCGTGGCCAGCGCCCGCGCCACCTGCACCGCCACCACGATGGCGCGCGCATTGCCCAGCCGGCCGAGGTTCATCTCGGCGCGCAGGTCACCGCGCTCGAAGTACTCCATCGCGATGTAGGCCACCTCGTCGGTGAAGCCCTGGTTGAAAATCCTGATGATGTTCGGATGGTCCACCTGCGACAGCAGCGTGTACTCCTGCACGAAGCGCGCCAGGTGCGACGCCGCATCCTCGCCGGCAGCCTCGAGCACCTTCAGCACCACCGGCACGCCGTCGTCCTCGCGCGCAGCCAGGTACACCTTGGTCATGCCGCCCTCGCCGATCTTGCGCTGCAGCCGGTAGCCCTTGAGGGTCAGCGGCGCTTCGCCCGGTGCGAACGACAGCGACTTCAGGGCCTGCAGCTTGGCTTGCAGGGCGCCCTTGGCCGCACGCGCCGCCAGCTGTGCGTTGGACTGCACGGACAGCTGGGCTTCTTCCAGCCGCTTGGCCAGCGCATCGCGGTCGATCGACAGGTCGGCACCCGCACCGTCCAGCCCGAGGATTTCATACGCATCGCCTGCCGGGTCGCCCTGCAGCGTGATCACGGTGCTGAGGCCGGCGCGCAGGCCGAAGCCGGCAAGCGACGAGGTGGCGCGGCTGGCGCTGACCTTCCAGCCCAGCCGACGCGCCTGCGCTTCCAGGCGCAGCGTGTCGTCCACCGTGGTGCCGCTGGCCAGCAGCTCGGGGCGCTCTTCGGTGCCCACACGGTACAGGTCGACCTTGCCCGCATGCACCGCCACGCACACGCCAAATTCGGGCAGGCCGCGGTCGGCAAATCGCTCGTCGATCCAGCGCCGGAAATCCTGCCCCACGGCCGCAATCGCGAGCGCGGCCGCCACGCCGCGGCGGGCGCCACGCGCGGGCTGGTCGGCGTGCTCGAACACGGTGACGGCGGTGTCACCGATCAGCTTGAGGTGCATGCCGCCGTGCTGCAGCAGCGGCAGCACCGCGCGGCCGAAGAAGGCCGACAGCAGTTCCTCGATCTCGCTGGCGTTCAGGCGTTCAGAAATCAGGGTGAAGTTGCGCACCACCATCGACAGCACGGTGGCGTCGATGGTCGAATCCACTGCCGCCCCCTCGGGCGGGCGCACCGCACTGCGCGGCCCCGAGTCGCCCGACAGGCTGCTGTCGAAGGCGCTGCGCAGTTCGTCCTCGCGCTCCTGCAGGGTGCTCTGCACCACGTCTTCGACGCGCTGCTTTTTCTTCAGCAGCCCGCCCAGCGCGTCCATCAGCTCGTCGCGGGTGAAGGGCTTGCCCAGGTAGTCGTCGGCGCCGCCACTCATGCCGCGTCGCATGCTGGCGCGGTCGTCCAGCGCAGTCAGCAGCATCACCGGCAACGCCGCCATCGAGCGGTCGGAGCGGATCGTCTCCAGCAGGGTGAAGCCGTCCATCTCGGGCATGTTCACGTCGGAGATCACCGCATCGGGCACCGACTCGCGCAGGCGCAGCATCGCCTTGACGCCGTTTTCTGCCTGGATCGTGGTGTGGCCCTCGATCTTCAGCAGGCGGGCGATGTAGTTGCGGATCAGGTCATCGTCTTCGACGACGAGGATGGTGGCCATGTGATGTTCTCCCCGTTCCGTATGCTAGCGCGATCCGTCGCTGCGCGGGGGCATCGGCGTGCCCCCCAGCGCCAGATACACCGCCGCATCGTCCAGCGCGGCATGGCCCATCGCATGCGTGCGGGCAAAGGTGTCGTGCGCTGCAGCGCCCAGCGGGCCTTCAAAGCCGGCGGCACGGGCTGCTGCCACCGCCAGCCCGGTGTCTTTTTCCAGCAGGGTCACATGGGCGCGCGGCGCAAAGTCGCCGGCGAGTGCGCGGCGCATCCGGTCGCTGCCGATCCAGCTTTGCCCGCTGGAGCGCTCGATCACGTCCAGGCTGACCGCCGGGTCGAGCCCCAGGCGCTGCGCCAGCGCCATGGCCTCGGCCGCGCCCACCAGGTTGATGCCGGCCAGCAGGTTGTTCACCAGCTTGGTGCGCGCACCGTCACCCGGCCGCTCGCTGATGCGAAACACCTGGCTGGACAGCGTCTCGATCAGCGCACGGTGCGTGTCGTACAGAGCGGCGGGGCAGGCCACCATCAGGCTCATCGTGCCCTCGGCGGCGCGCTGCGGGCCACCCGACATGGGTGCGTCGATGGTGGCGATGCCGCGCTCGGCCAGGCGCCGCGCGAACGACTCCACGTCCTGCGGCGCAATCGTCGGGCACAGCATCACCGTGTGCTGCGCACCCGCCGAAGACACCACGCCCCGCGGGCCGAACAGCACCTGCTCGCACTGCGGCGTGTCGATCACGCAGACGATGGTGAGCGTGGCCTGCGACGCAGCCTCAGCCGCGTCGGCACAGGCCTGCGCACCGCGTGCGGCCAGTGCATCGACCTTGGCGCGGTCGATGTCGTGCACCCGCACCGGCCAGCCGCGCAACAGCAGGTTCAGCGCCATGCCGCCGCCCATGTTGCCGGTGCCGACGATGGCCACCGGAAAGGAATCGCGCGCCGTGTTCATGTGTGTGTCCTCAGGTCTGCACCAGCCGGCGCGATCGCGCAATCGACATCAGGATGCCCAGCCCCATGCCCAGCGTCACCATCGCGGTGCCGCCGTAGCTGATGAAAGGCAGCGGCACGCCCACCACCGGCAGGATGCCGCTGACCATGCCCATGTTGACGAAGGCGTAGAAAAAGAAGATCAGGCTCACCGCGCCGGCCAGCAGCCTGGAGAACAGCGTGGAGGCTTCGGCCGCGATCACCAGGCCGCGCAGCACCAGGAACACGAAGCCGGCGATCAGCAGCAGGTTGCCCAGCAGGCCGAACTCTTCGGAGTAGGCGGCAAAGATGAAATCGGTGGTGCGCTCGGGGATGAATTCCAGGTGCGTCTGCGTGCCCTGCATGAAGCCCTTGCCGAACAGCCCGCCCGAGCCGATGGCGATCATCCCCTGGATGATGTGAAAGCCCTTGCCCAGCGGGTCGCGCATCGGGTCAAGCAGGGTGCACACCCGGTTTTGCTGATAGGCATGCAGCACCGGCCAGCGCACGCCATCGGCGCACAGCTGCGGCTCGAATGCCACCAGCAGCACGATGCCCACCAGCGCCAGTGCCACGGGCGGAATCACCAGCTTCCAGCTCAGGCCGGCAAAGAAGATGACCGCCAGCCCCGCACCCAGCACCAGCAGCGCGGTGCCCAGGTCGGGCTGCTTCATGATCAGGCCCACGGGTACGGCCAGCAGCAACCCGGCCACCGCAAAGTCCAGCGGCCGCAGCTGCCCCTCGCGGCGCTGGAACCACCAGGCCAGCATCAGCGGCATCGCGATCTTGAGGATCTCGCTGGGCTGGATGACGGTGATGCCCACATGCAGCCAGCGCGTCGCGCCCTTGCGGGTGATGCCGAACAGCGCCACCGCGATCAGCAGCGCCACGCCCAGTGTGTACAGCGGCACCGCCAGGCTCATCAGCCGCTGCGGCGGCAACTGCGCCACCGTCAGCATGATGGCGGCGGCGATCAGCATGTTGCGGCTGTGGTCGGCAAAGCGCGTGCCGTGGTCGTAGCCCGAGGAATACATGGCCGTCAGGCCCGCCAGCGCCAGCAGCGCCGCAGCCGCCAGCAGCGGCCCGTCGAAGCCGCGCACCAGGGGCGCCAGGCGCTGCAGCAGCGAGGGCTTGGACAGGACGGCAGACATCGGCCGCATTATCCTGTGCCGACGTGACTGCCCCTGCCACCCGCACCACCCATGTGCTGTACCTGCACGGCTTTCGTTCGTCGCCGCAGTCCACCAAGGCCCGGATGATGGCGGCTGCCGTGGCGCAGCGGCACCCGGCCGTGCACTGGTGGTGCCCTCAGCTGCCGCCTTCGCCGCGCGAGGCGATGGCGCTCGTGATGGACGGCATCCAGGGCTGGCCACGCGATCGCATGGCGGTGGTGGGCTCGTCCCTGGGCGGCTTTTATGCCGCCTGCGTATCGGGTGCCATGGGCTGCCGCGCGGTGCTGCTCAACCCGGCGGTGCACCCGGCCCGCGACCTGGCGCGCCACCTGGGCGAGCACAGCGGCTGGCATGACCCGGAGCAGCGCTTCACCTTCACCGAAGCGCATGTGCAGGAGCTGCGCATGCTGGAAGACGCCAGCCGCGATGCGCTGCGTGAACCCCGGCCAGCGCATTACGCGCTGATCGCCCAAGGCGACGAGGTGCTGAGCTGGCAGGAGATGACCGCGCGCCATCCGCACGCCACGCTGCGCCTGCTCGGTGGCAGCGACCACGCGATCAGCGATTTCGCCCAGTACCTCGACGAGGTGCTGGACTTCCTGCAGCTGGCCTGAGGCCGTGGCCACCGCAGGCCGCATGGGACAATCCGCGCCATGTTTGCATTGTTCGAAGAGGCCGGGAAGTTCGTCACCGGGCGGGTGATGAGCGAGGCCGAGGCCTCGGCGCAGATCGAGCTGGACAGCGGCAAGCGGGTGAAGGTGAAGGCGGCGAACGTGCTGCTGCGCTTTGACAAGCCCGCGCCGGCCGAGCTGATGCGCGAGGCGCACTCGCTGAGCACCGGCATCGACCTGCAGCTGGCCTGGGAATTCGCGCCGGAAGACGAGTTCGGTTTTGCCGACCTGGCACGCGACTACTTCAGCGCCCAGGCCAGCACCGCACAGCAGGCCGCCGCCCTGCTGACGCTGTTTGAGGCGCCGCATTACTTTCGCCGTGCCGGCAAGGGGCGCTTTCGCAAGGCGCCTGCCGAGATCGTGCAGCAGGCACTGGCCGCGATCGAGAAGAAGAAGCAGGTGCAGGCGCAGATCGACGCCTGGGCCAAGGCGCTGGCAGAAGGCCAGTGCCCCGCGCCCGTGCGCGAGCAGCTGTTTCGCATCCTGTTCAAGCCCGACAAGAATGCGCCCGAGTACAAGGCGGTGGTCGAGGCCGCACGCGCCACCAAGCACGCACCGCTGGACCTGCTGCAGCGCGCAGGCGCCATCGCCTCGGCCTACCAGTTCCACTGGCAGCGCTTCCTGTTCGAGCACTTCCCCAAGGGCACCGGCTTTCCCGCGCTCGCGGCACCGGCCATTGGCGACGATCTGCCGGTGGCCGCGGTGCAGGCGTTCTCCATCGACGATTCTCAGACCACAGAGATCGACGACGCGCTGTCGCTGCAGGGCCTGGGCAGCGGCCGCGTCACTCTCGGCATCCACATCGCGGCGCCGGGCCTGGCGCTCACCCCGGGCGACGCCGTCGACGCGGTGGCGCGCCAGCGGCTGTCCACCGTCTACATGCCCGGGCACAAGATCACGATGCTGCCCGACGGGGTGGTGCAGCGCTACACCCTGCAGGCCGGACGCGACTGCCCGGCGGTGTCGCTGTATGTGCAGATCGACGAGGCCACGCTGGCGCTGGGCGAGGCGCAGACGCGGCTTGAGCGCGTGCCGATCGCAGCCAACCTGCGGCACGACCAGCTCGACGCGCTGATCACCGAAGCGTGGCTGGGCGACGCCGCCGACACCTCTGCAGTGCAGGAGACGCCTGCCGAGGTGGCCGCGTTCCAGCCGGCACTGGCCTTCTTGCACCGCCTGGCACGCGAGCTCAAGGCGCGGCGCGAGGTGGTGCGCGGCAAGCCCGAGACCTTCAACCGCGCCGATTACAACTTTCGCCTCCTCGATGTGCAGGGCGATGCCCCTGACGGCAGCGAGACGGTGCAGATCAGCGTGCGCCAGCGCGGCGCGCCGCTGGACCTGATCGTGGCCGAGGCGATGATCCTGGCCAACAGCCACTGGGGCGGCTGGCTCGCCGAGCACGGCGTGCCGGCCATCTACCGCAGCCAGGCCAGCCTGGCGCCTGGCGTGAAGGTGCGCATGGGTACCAAGTCGCTGCCGCATGCGGGCATCGGCGTGAAAAGCTATGCGTGGAGCACCTCGCCACTGCGCCGCTACACCGATCTGGTCAACCAGTGGCAGATCATTGCTGCCGCGCGCCACGGCCGCACCGCGGCGCTGGCCGCGCCGTTCAAGCCCAAGGACGCGGAGCTGTTCTCGATCATCAGTGCGTTCGATGCGGCCTACACCGCCTACAACGTGCACCAGGCCGGCATGGAGCGCTTCTGGACGCTGCGCCACCTGCAGCAGGCGGCGCTGACGGAACTGACCGCCACCGTCATCAAGGACGGGCTGGTGCGCGCCGACACGCTGCCGCTGGTGCTGCCGGTGATGGGGGCCGACGGCCTGCCGCGCGGTGCACGCGTGCGGGTGCGGCTGGGCCACATTGACGAGATCACGCTGGATGTGCACGGCACGGTGACCGAACGGCTGGACGATGCCGCCGCGGTGGCCGAGCCCGAAGACAGCGAAGACGCCGAGAGCGAGGCCGCGGCCGGGCCGCTGACCATCTCGGTGGATCTGGACGATGCTGACGCCCCTGCGCCTTCACTTGCAGCCGGCGACGCCGCTGCGGTGACCGGGCCGGCCAGCTGAGCACCCACCCGCCCGACGCCGCCATGGACGCCCGCCGCATCAGCACCCTGCATGTCGCGCTGGGCCTGTCGCTGGCCTTCCATGCGGCGCTGCTGACGGTGCGCTTCATCGACCCAGAGGCGGTGCGCCGCGCATTTCGCGACACGCCGCTCGAAGTGATCCTGGTCAACAGCCGTACCAGCGAGCGGCCCGACCAGCCCAAGGCGATTGCCCAGGCCAACCTGGCCGGCGGCGGGCCCGCCGAACGGGGCCGCGCGCAGTCGCCGCTGCCGCCGACCGAGCTGACCGCGCAAGGCACCAGCACCGAGCAGGCGCAGCGCAGCATCCGCGCCCTGCAGACGCAGCAGACCGCGCTGCTGGCGCAGCTGCACCGGCAGCTGGCCGAGCTGCCGCCACCCGATCCGCGCAAGCCTGCCGACGCACCCGAGAACGTGGCGCGCGAGCAGCGCATGCGCATGGCCACGCAGCAGATCGCCGAAATCGAGCGGCGGCTGAGCGACAGCAACGAGCAGCCTCGACGCCGCTACGTCAGCCCGGCCACGCGCGAGGAAGCTTATGCCCTGTACTACGACCGCCTGCGCCGGCGCATCGAAGACCGCGGCACCCGCTTCTTCCCCGAAGCCAACGGCACCAAGCTGTACGGCGACCTCACCATCCTGATGGCGGTGGACGCCAATGGCGCGCTGCTGCGCAGCGAACTGCTGGAAGGTTCGGGCAACCCGCAACTGGACCGGCAGGCGCTGGCGATTGCGCGCACCGCGGGCCCCTTCGGGCCCTTCAGCGCCGAGATGCGCCGCACGTCTGACGAGATCGTGGTGGTCTCGCGTTTTCGCTTCACCCGCGACGTGGGGCTGCAGACGCAGTTCAGTACGCGCTGAACCTTCTTGATGCTGGCCATGGATCTGTACTGCGTGATGGGCAACCCGGTGGAGCACAGCAAGTCGCCGTGGATTCACGCGCGCTTTGCCGGGCAGACCGGCGAGCCGGTGCGTTATGAGAAGCGGCTGATCGCTCTCGGTGCGCTGGCCGAGGGCATCGCCGCGTTCCGCGCCGAGGGCGGGCGCGGCTGCAACATCACCGTGCCGTTCAAGTTCGAGGCTGCCGCCCTGGCAGCGGTGGTCACGCCGCGCGCGGCGCTGGCGCAGGCCTGCAATGTGCTGCGCTTCGACGCAGGCGGCATCTTTGCCGACAACACCGACGGCATCGGCCTGGTGCTCGACCTCACGATGCATGCGGGCCTGGACCTGTCGGGCCGCGACCTGCTGCTGCTGGGCGCAGGCGGCGCATCCGCCGGCGTGATGGGGCCACTGATCGAGGCGCGGCCGCGCCGACTGGTGGTGGCCAACCGCACACAGGACAAGGCGCGTGCGCTGGTGCAGCGCCATGCGGCACTGGCGGCGGCCAGCGGCGTGGAGCTGGGCGACTGCGCGCTGGATGCGGTGCCAGGCGCCTTTGATGTGGTCATCAACGGCACCGCCAGCAGCCTGTCCGGGGCAGGTGTTCCGGTGTCTGCGCAGGTGCTGCGCCCGGGCGCGACGGCGCTCGACATGATGTACGGGCCACCGGCGCAGGGCTTCATGGACTGGGCCCGCAGCCACGGTGCGCACGCGCGCGATGGCCTGGGCATGCTGGTTGAGCAGGCGGCCGAGGCCTTTGCGCTGTGGCGCGGCGTGCGGCCGGAGTCGGCGTCGGTGCTGGCCGCACTGCGCCGGCACCTGGAAGGCGCGGTGCGGGCCTGAGCCATGCTGCGCTCGCTGCTACGGTTGGCCGGCTGGATGCTGGTGGCGGCGTTGGCGCTGCAGCTGTTCTTCATCGCGCGCATCGCGCTGATGGCTGCGATCGATCCGCAGTCCACCGCGTTCCAGCGCTCGGAAGCCTGGCGCATCGCCACCGAGCGCGACCGGCTGCGCTGGCGCCAGGAGTGGGTGCCGTACGAGCGCATCCATGATTCGCTCAAGCGTGCGGTGATCGCGTCGGAAGACGACGCCTTTGTGCAGCACGACGGCGTGGACTGGGACGCGGTGGAGAAGGCCTGGCAGAAGAATGCCAAGGCCGAAGCGCAGGCCGAGGCGCGCGTCCGCCGCTCGGGCGCGAACGCCAGCGCAGGAAAATCCGCCAAGGTGGTCGGCGGCTCCACCATCACCCAGCAGCTGGCCAAGAACCTGCTGCTGTCGGGCGAGCGCACGCTGCTGCGCAAGGGCCAGGAGCTGGTGCTGACGCTGGCGCTGGAGACGCTGCTGAGCAAGCGGCGCATCCTCGAGATCTATCTCAACAGCGTGGAGTGGGGCGAAGGCGTGTTTGGCGCCGAGGCGGCCGCGCAGCACTACTTTCGCAAGAGCGCGTCGCGGCTGAACGCGTACGAGTCTGCCCGGCTGGCAGTGATGCTGCCGCGCCCGAAGTTCTTCGAGCGCCTGCCCCACTCGTCGTACCTTGCGGGGCGCAGCGAGGTGATCCTCGGCCGCATGGGCAACGCCCAACTGCCTTGAACCACGAGCCACCGCATGCGCATCCTTGGCATCGACCCCGGACTGCAGGTCACCGGCTTTGGCGTGATCGATGCCCAAGGCAGCGCGCTGCGCTATGTGGCCAGCGGCGTCATCACCACCCGGGGGCCGGCCAAGGGCGACCTGCCCGGGCGGCTGAAGCTGCTGTTCGAGGGCATCCACGAAGTGATCGCGCTGTACCAGCCCGAGGCGGCGGCAGTGGAGATCGTGTTCGTCAACGTCAACCCGCAGTCCACGCTGCTGCTGGGCCAGGCGCGCGGTGCGTGCCTGACCGCTCTGGTGGCCGGCGGGCTGCCGGTGGCAGAGTACACCGCGCTGCAGATGAAGAAGGCGGTGGCCGGCCACGGCAAGGCCGCCAAGGCCGAGGTGCAGGCGATGGTGCAGCGGCTGCTGCGCCTGGACCGCGCACCCGGCACCGACGCGGCCGACGCGCTGGGCCTGGCGATTGCGCACGCCCACATCGCCCCCGGCCGCGAGCGCCTGGCCGGTGCAGCAGAGCTCACGCGCAGCACCAGCGCGATGTATCGGCGCGGGCGCAATCTGTAGCGTGCGCAAGGCCGGGCGGAGCGATTGCCGTCAGGGCACCGGGGATTTGTCAGAGCACCCGCTCGGCGATCAGCACCGCGAAGAAGCCGAGCGCCGCAATCACCGTCCACTTGAGGGTGACGACACCCCAGCGCCGCCAGCGCTGCTCGCCGGTGGCGACGTAGAACGCGAACATCACGCCAGCGGCGATCAGCAGCAGGAAGATCGCCCAGCGAAACAGCAGCATGGGTCAGGCGGGGGTGATCAGGCGGCGGCGCCTACCAGGCGCGCGCGACTTGCGCGAAGCCCTGCGGCGCGTCGGATTCGCGCTCGAAGCTCACCACTTCATAGGCCGACGCGTCGGCCAGCAGCGCGCGCAGCAGCTTGTTGTTGAGCGCGTGGCCTGAGCGGAAGGCGCTGTAGGCCGCCAGCAGCGGCTTGCCTGCGATGTACAGGTCGCCCATCGCGTCAAGGATCTTGTGCTTGGCGAACTCGTCGTCGTAGCGCAGGCCCTCGGTGTTGAGGACGCGGTAGTCGTCCATCACGATGGCGTTGTCCAGCCCGCCGCCCAGCCCCAGGCCGTGCGAGCGCATCATCTCCACATCCTTGGTGAAACCGAAGGTGCGCGCCCGCGCGATGTCGCGGCTGTAGGTGCCCGAGCCGAGGTCGAACTCCACCCGCTGGCCGGTGGAGTCCACCACGCGGTGCGCAAAGTCGATCTCGAAGCTGAACTTCAGGCCGTGGTGGGGCTCCAGTCGCGCCCACTTCAGGCCATCGCCTTCGCCCTCGCGCACTTCCACCGGCTTCTTGACACGGATGAAGCGCCTGGGCGCGTTTTGCAGCGCGATCCCCGCGCTTTGCAGCAGGAACACGAAGGACGCCGACGAGCCGTCGAGGATCGGCACCTCTTCGGCGGTGATGTCCACATACAGGTTGTCGATGCCCAGGCCCGAGCAGGCCGACATCAGGTGCTCGACGGTGTGCACCTTGGCGTCGCCGCTGGAGATGGTGGATGCGAGCCGCGTGTCGGTGACCGACTCGGCGCACACCGCAATATCCACCGGCTGCGGCAGGTCCACCCGGCGAAACACGATGCCGGTGTCGGGCTGCGCCGGGCGCAGCGTGAGCTCCACCCGCTGCCCGCTGTGCAGCCCCACGCCGACGGCGCGCGTCAGTGTCTTGAGGGTGCGCTGTTGCAGCATGGCCGCATTTTACGGCGCACCCTCTTTTCCCGCTGAGGCCGTCAGTCGGCCTGGCGGCGCAGGAAGGCCGGGATCTCGAAGTCGTCCATGCCCCCCGACGACAGCGCCTCGACCTTGGCGGCCGCCTGGGTGCGCGCATTGCGCCACACGCTGGGCGTGGCCAGGCTGTCGTAGTTCTGCGGTGCCGATGCGATGCCCGCCGCCGTGCTGCCGGCGCCAACCAGGCTGCCCGCGGTCGGGATCTCGTAGGGCGTGTTGTCGGTGCCGGTGCGGATGACCTGCATCACCGGCGGCGCGCTGCGGCGCTGGCCGGGCTTGCTCAGGCCGGTGGCCACCACGGTCACGCGCATCTGGTCGCCCAGGGTGTCGTCGTACGCGGCGCCGTAGATCACATGTGCATCGGGTGCGGCGAAGGCACGGATGGTGGTCATCGCCAGCTTGGACTCCGACAGCTTGAGCGAGCCCTTGGCTGCGGTCACCAGCACCAGCACGCCCTTGGCACCCGACAGGTCCACGCCCTCGAGCAGCGGGCAGGCCACCGCCTGCTCGGCCGCGATGCGTGCGCGGTCGGGGCCGCTGGCAGCAGCGGTGCCCATCATCGCCTTGCCCGGCTCGCCCATGACGGTGCGCACGTCCTCGAAGTCGACGTTGACGTTGCCGTACTCGTTGATGATCTCGGCGATGCCGCCCACCGCGTTCTTCAGCACGTCGTTGGCGTAGGCGAAGGCCTCCTCCTGGGTGATGTCGTCACCCAGCACCTCGAGCAGCTTGTCGTTGAGCACCACGATCAGCGAGTCCACGTTCGCCTCGAGTTCGGCGAGACCCGCATCGGCGTTGCTCATGCGCTTGCCGCCTTCCCAGTCGAAGGGCTTGGTGACGACACCCACGGTCAGGATGCCCATTTCCTTGGCCACGCGCGCGATCACCGGCGCCGCACCGGTACCGGTGCCGCCACCCATGCCCGCGGTGATGAACAGCATGTGCGCGCCATCGATGGCCGAGCGGATGTCGTCCACCGCGCCCTCGGCTGCCTCACGGCCTTTCTCGGGCTTGCTGCCCGCGCCCAGGCCGCTGATGCCCAGCTGGATGGTCTTGTGCGCCGAGCTGCGCGCCAGCGCCTGCGCGTCGGTGTTGGCGCAGATGAACTCCACGCCCTGCACCGTGCGCGCGATCATGTGCTCGACCGCGTTGCCGCCGCCACCGCCCACGCCGATCACCTTGATCTGGGTGCCGGAATGGAACTCTTCGACTTCGATCATCTCGATTGCCATCTTGTTTTCTCCTGTTTTCTGTCTGCAGTTGCCATGAATCTTTGTGGTTCGAATGCGGGCCCGGTCTCAGGCCGGTGGGTCGGGGCTTCGCCATCGTTGCCAGCGGCGCCCCGCCGCAGCCGGCGGGCTGCCGCGCGCCAGCCACAGCGGGTGAGCCGTGCGGCGCGCGGGTGAATGCATGCGGGGGTCGGACATCAGAAGTTGCCCACGAAGAAGTCCTTGATGCGACCGAAGGCGCCCTTGACCGAGCCGCCCTTGCCGGCCGCCTTGAGGCCGCGTACGCGTGCCAGGCGCGCCTCTTCCAGCAGGCCCATCACCGTGGCGGTGCGCGGCTGCGCCACCATGTCGGCCAGCGCGCCGGTGTACTTGGGCATGCCGCGACGCACCGGCTTGAGGAAGATGTCTTCGCCCAGCTCCACCATGCCGGGCATCACCGCGCTGCCGCCGGTGAGCACCACGCCGGAGGACAGCACCTCTTCGTAGCCCGACTCGCGGATCACCTGCTGCACCAGAGAGAAGATCTCTTCCACCCGCGGCTCGATCACGCCGGCCAGCGCCTGGCGGCTCAGCAGGCGCGGCCCGCGGTCGCCCAGGCCCGGCACCTCGACCTGCTGGTCGGGGTCGGCCAGCAGTTGCTTGGCGCAGCCGCTTTCCACCTTGATGTCTTCGGCGTCGCGGGTCGGGGTGCGCAGCGCCATCGCGATGTCGCTGGTCACCAGGTCGCCTGCGATCGGGATGACCGCGGTGTGGCGGATCGCGCCGCCAGCGAAGATGGCCACGTCGGTGGTGCCGGCGCCGATGTCGACCAGCGCCACGCCCAGTTCCTTCTCGTCTTCGGTCAGCACCGCCAGGCTCGAGGCCAGCGGGTTGAGCATGAGCTGCTCGACCTCCAGCCCGCAGCGGCGCACGCACTTGATGATGTTCTCGGCCGCGCTCTGCGCGCCGGTCACGATGTGCACCTTGGCCTCCAGGCGGATGCCGCTCATGCCGATCGGCTCCTTCACGTCCTGGCCGTCGATCACGAACTCCTGCGGCTCCACCAGCAGCAGCCGCTGGTCGGTGGAAATGTTGATCGCGCGCGCCGTCTCGACCACGCGCGCCACATCGGCGGCGGTGACTTCCTTGTCCTTGACCGCCACCATGCCCTGCGAGTTCAGGCCGCGGATGTGGCTGCCGGTGATGCCGGTGTGCACCCGCGCGATCTTGCAGTCGGCCATCAGCTCGGCCTCCTTGAGCGCCTGCTGGATGCTCTGCACCGTGGCGTCGATGTTGACCACCACGCCGCGCTTCAAGCCGTTGCTCGGCGCGACGCCCAGGCCCGCGATCTTGAGCTCGCCGCCTGGCATCACCTCGGCCACCACCGTCATCACCTTGGCGGTGCCGATGTCAAGGCCGACGACCAGATCCTTGTACTCTTTTGCCATGTTGTGCCTGCTCTTCCTGGAGTTCTATCGCTTGGGCTGGGCGCGTGCGCCATCGACGACCGTACTGACGCCACGCATGCGCAGCGCGTAGCCGTTGCTGTGCCTGAGGTCGGCCGACTCGACCGCATCGGCGCGCCGTCCGTAGCGCCCTGCGACCTGGGTCAGCGTCTGCGCGAAGCGCTCCACCCGCGCCATCAGCTCGTCGGGGGTGCCGCGTCCGAGTTCGATCACCGCGCCGGATTCCAGCGTGGCCTGCCAGCTGCCGCCTGCGGTCTGCAGCAGCTGCTGCACCGACAGGTCGAGTGCAGCGAGCACGGGCGTCATGCGCTGGTACAGCGACAGCACCGTCTGTGCGGCCGCCGGCGAAGGCCCGACCAGGCGCGGCAGGTTGTCCTGCTCGATGTCGCCCAGGTTGGCATCGAACACCTCGCCGAAGCTGTTGACCAGCCGCGGCTCGCCCTCGGGGCCCCACAGCGCCACCGCGCGATGCTCCTGCAGTTCCACCCGCAGCCGGTTCGGAAACTCGCGCTTGACCACCGCACGGCGCACCCACGGCACCGACTCGAACGCCGACCGCGCCTGGGCCAGGTCGATGGTGAAGTAGTTGCCGCGCAGCCGCGGTGCGACATTGGCGCGCAGCGTCACGGCGTTGTTGTGCGTCACGTCGCCGCTCACGGTGATGCCGCCCAGCGTGATCGACGGATGGCGCAGCAGCCAGCCCAGGCCGGCAGCGGCCAGGCCGATGCCCACGACGCCGATCAGCGCCAGCGACACCGCATTCATCCAGCGCACATCGGCCGGCAGCGGCAAGGCGCCTTGCACCGTGGCCGCCTTCATGCGCCCTCCTTCTGGGCGTTCTGCACATGGTCAAGCGCGGCGCCGGCCAGCAGCTGCACGCACAGCTCTTCGTAGGCGATGCCCGCTGCACGCGCCGACATCGGCACCAGCGAATGGCCGGTCATGCCCGGCGAGGTGTTCATCTCCAGCAGGAAGGGCTTGCGGTCGCTGGCGCGGATCATCAGGTCGGCGCGCCCCCAGCCGCGGCAGCCCAGCGTGCGGTAGGCCGCCACCACGATGCGCTGGATCTCGCGCTCTTCGGCCTCGGGCAGGCCGCTGGGCACGAGGTACTTCACATCGTCGGTGAAGTACTTGTTCTGGTAGTCGTAGGCGCCTTCGGGCGCGACGATCTTGACCACCGGCAGCGCGCGTGTATCGGCACCCGCCCCAAGCACCGGGCAGGTGACTTCTTCACCCGCGATGAATTCTTCGCACAGCACGTCGGGGTCGTAGCGTGCGGCCAGCGCCACCGCACCCGCCATCTCGGAGTCGCTGCACACCTTGGTGACGCCGATCGACGAACCTTCGCGCGGCGGCTTGACGATCAGCGGCAGGCCCAGATCGTCCGGCACGCTGCGCACACGGTCGCGCTGCAGCTCTTCGGTGCCCAGCCGCACCCAGCGCGGTGTGGGCAGGCCCTCGGCCATCCACACCCGCTTGGTCATCACCTTGTCCATGCAGATGGCCGAGGCCATCACGCCGCTGCCGGTGTAGGGAATGCCCAGCAGCTCCAGCGCGCCCTGCACCGATCCGTCTTCGCCGTAGCGGCCGTGCAGCGCGATGAAGCAGCGTGCAAAGCCGCGCTCCTTGAGCTCGACCAGGTCACGCTCGGCGGGATCGAAGGCATGCGCATCCACGCCGCGCGACTGCAGCGCCTTGAGCACGCCGCTGCCGCTCATCAGCGACACCTCACGCTCGGCCGAGCGGCCACCCATCAGCACCGCCACCTTGCCGAAGGCGCCGACATCGATGTCGTGCAGGGTCACGCTGCCGGCCGGGCTCATGCGGCACCTCCGCCGAGTTCCACCACGCGCGCAGGCACACCGCCGATCGAGCCGGCGCCCATGCACATCACCACGTCGCCGTCGCGCACCACATCCAGGATGGCCTCGGGCATGGCGCCGATCGCATCGACAAACAGCGGCTCGACCTTGCCGGCCACGCGCACCGCGCGCGCCAGCGACCGGCCGTCGGCGGCAACGATCGGCTCTTCGCCGGCGGCATACACCTCCGACAGCAGCACCGCGTCGGCCTGGCCGATCACCTTGACGAAGTCCTCGAAGCAGTCGCGGGTGCGGGTGTAGCGGTGCGGCTGGAAGGCCAGCACCAGGCGGCGGCCCGGGAAGGCGCCCCGCGCGGCAGCGAGCGTGGCTGCCATTTCCACCGGATGGTGGCCGTAGTCGTCGATCACGGTGAAGCGCCCGCCACCGTGGGCGGGGCGCACCGGCACGTCGCCATAGCGCTGGAAGCGCCGGCCTACGCCCTTGAACTCGGCAAGCGCCTTGAGCACCGCTGCATCGGGCACGTTGAGCTCCACCGCAATCGCGATGGCCGCCAGCGCGTTGCGCACGTTGTGCTCGCCCGCCAGGTTGAGCGTCACATCCAGATCCGGCAGCACCACGCCGTTGCGCCGCTGCACGGTAAAGCGCATTCGGCCGTCCTCGGCGCGCACATTCACCGCGCGCACCTGCGCGTCGTCGCCGAAGCCGTAGCTCGTGACCGGGCACGACACCTGGGTCACGATCTCGCGCACCGCTGCGTCATCGGTGCACAGCACCGCGGTGCCATAGAAGGGCATGCGGTGCAGGAAGTCCACAAACGCGCCCTTGAGCCGGCCGAAGTCGTGGCCGTAGGTCTCCATGTGGTCGGCGTCGATGTTGGTCACCACCGCCATCACCGGCAGCAGGTTCAGGAAGGACGCGTCCGACTCGTCGGCCTCGACCACGATGTAGTCGCCCTGCCCCAGCCGCGCATTGGCGCCGGCGCTGTTCAGGCGCCCGCCGATCACGAAGGTCGGGTCCAGCCCGCCTTCGGCCAGCACGCTGGCCACCAGGCTGGTGGTGGTGGTCTTGCCGTGCGTGCCTGCAATCGCGATGCCCTGCTTCAGGCGCATCAGCTCGGCAAGCATCAGCGCGCGCGGCACCACCGGAATCTTGCGGGCGCGGGCCTGGATCACCTCGGGGTTGTCGGACTGCACCGCGGTGGAGGTGACCACCGCATCGGCGCCGGCCACATGCGCTGCGTCGTGGCCGATGAAGGTGCGCATGCCCAGCATCGCCAGGCGGCGCAGCGTGGTGCTGTCGGCCAGATCCGAGCCGCTGATGGTGTAGCCCAGGTTGTGCAGCACCTCGGCGATGCCGGACATGCCGGCGCCGCCGATGCCGACGAAGTGGATATGGCGAATGGCATGTTTCATGTCATTCGCCTCCAGATCACGCGCGCGGCATCGGCGGGCACCGCCCCGGCCACCGCGGTCGCGGTGGACGCTTGCGCGGACGCGACGAAGTGGATATGGCGAATGGCATGTTTCATGCTGCCAGCTCCTCGCAGGCCTGCACCATCGCCTCGGTGGCGCCGGTGCGGCGCAGCGCATGGGCGCGTTCGGCGCGCTGCAGCAGTTCGGCGCGCGTTGTCGATGCAATGAAATCCGCCAGGCCCTGCGCGCCCAGTTCGCGCTGCGGCACCAGCCAGGCTGCGCCGTGGTCGGTCAGCGTGCGCGCGTTAGCAGTCTGGTGATCGTCCACCGCATGCGGGAAGGGCACAAACAGCGCTGCTGCGCCGACGGCGGCGATCTCGGTCACGGTGCTGGCCCCGGCGCGGCAGATCACCAGGTCTGCCTGCGCGCAGGCCGCAGCGGTGTCGTCGATGAAGGGCACCAGTTCAGCCTGCACACCTGCAGCGGCGTAGTTGGCGCGCAGTGCGTCGATCTGCTTGCTGCCGCTTTGATGAACCACCCGCGGACGCTGGGCCTCGGGCAGCAAGGCCAGCGCCTGCGGCACCGTCTCGTTGAGCGCCTGCGCCCCGAGGCTGCCGCCCATCACCAGCAACTTGAGCGGGCCGCTGCGGCCGGCAAAGCGTTCGGCCGGTGCCGCTTGCTGCAGGAACTCTGCACGCAGCGGATTGCCCACGCAGATGGCTCGCTTGAGGGCACCGCGCGACGGCACCGCAAAGGCGCAGAAGATGCGATCGGCCACCTCGGCCAGCACCCGGTTGGCCAGCCCCGCCACCGAGTTCTGCTCATGCAGCACCAGCGGCTTGCCCGCGGCAACTGCCATCATGCCGCCCGGGAAGGTGATGTAGCCGCCCAGGCCCAGCACCACGTCGGGCTTCACGCGGCGCATCACCCGCAGGCTTTGCCAGAATGCGCGCAGCAGCTTGAGCGGCAGCAGCGCCAGCGTGAGGAGCCCCTTGCCGCGCACCCCGCCAAACTGCACCGCCTCGAAGGCAAAGCCACGCGGCGGCACCAGGCGGCTTTCCATGCTGTCGGGCGCGCCGAGCCAGTGCACCTGCCATCCGCGTGCGCGCAAGGCCTCGGCCACCGCAAGCCCGGGGAAGATGTGACCGCCGGTGCCGCCGGCCATCACCAGAGCACAAGAAAGAGCCCCCACGCTCGGCACTGCGTGTCCTTCGCTGCCCCCCGAGGGGGCGCTCGCTTGCTTGGGGCGGCCCGGCGCTGCGCTCGGGGCGTGCAACGGTGTCATGGCCGCCCCCCCTGCATCATGCGGCGGTTCTCGGCGTCGACGCGCAGCACCACCGCGATCGCAACGATGTTCATCAGGATGGCCGATCCGCCGTAGCTCATCAGCGGCAGCGTCAGGCCCTTGGTCGGCAGCGCCCCGAGGTTCACGCCCATGTTGATGAAGGCCTGAAAACCGATCCAGATGGCCACGCCCTGCGCCACCAGGCCGGGGAACACACGGTCCAGTGCAATCGCCTGACGGCCGATCTGCATCATGCGGCGGGTGAGCCAGAGGAACAGGCCGATGACGGCGAGCACACCCACCAGGCCGAACTCTTCGCCGATGACGGCCAGCAGGAAGTCGGTGTGCGCCTCGGGCAGCCAGTGCAGCTTCTCGACACTGCCGCCCAGGCCCACGCCGAAAACCTCGCCGCGGCCGATCGCAATCAGCGCATGCGACAACTGGTAGCCCTTGCCCAGCGCGTGCTTTTCGCTCCACGGATCGAGGTAGGCAAAGATGCGCTCGCGCCGCCATTCGCTCATCATGATCATCAGCGCGAAGGCAACCAGCAGCACCGCTGCGATCAGGAAGAACATGCGTGCATTCACGCCGCCGAGGAACAGGATGCCCATCGCGATGACCGCGATCACCATGAAGGCGCCCATGTCGGGCTCGGCCAGCAGCAGCACACCCACCAGGCCCACCGCCAGCGCCATCGGCACCACCGCGCGCAGGAAGTTCTCCTTCACCTCCATCTTGCGCACCATGTAGTCGGCTGCATACAGCAGCACCGCGAACTTGGCGAGCTCCGAGGGCTGGAAGTTCATCACCCCCAGCGGAATCCAGCGCCGGGCGCCATTCACACCCTTGCCGATGAAGGGAATCAGCACGATCACCAGCAGCACGATCGACACCACAAAGAGCCAGGGCGCCCAGCGCTCCCACACACTCATCGGGATCTGGAACACCACATAGGCGGCGATGACCGCCAGCGCAATCGACAGCG
>JBDLRH010000063.1:0-3172 GCA_039800165.1 Pseudomonadota bacterium | reverse complement strand
GCGGCGGTTGTCGCGCGCGCGGCGCTCTGCTATGGTCCCCCTGATCAGCAGGGGATTTCTTGGGGTCGACGTTCGTTCTCGTGGCCATGGCTGTCGCCGCGCTCGCGGTGGGTTTGGCCGTCGGCGTGGCATGGGGGCGCATCCTCGAGCGCAATGTGCTGCTGCGCGTCCGCGCTTCGGCCGGCGCTCAACGCCCGCGGCCCGCGGGCCTGCCTGCATCTGCACCGGCGGCTGCCCCCGCATCTGCCCCCGCGTCTGTACCCGCATCTGTACCCGTCCCCCCGGCTGCAGCAGCCGGTTCGCCCAGGGATGCAGCCCATGGCGATGACGCCCGTGCCGCACCGACAGACGGCCCGCGCGTGGCCGCGCCCGCCGTGCTGCGGCTGGCGGCCAACGGCGAAATCGAACTGCCCGCGGTGGTCGGTCGCTACAAGCTGGAGTCGGTGCTGGGCCGCGGCGCGATGGGTTGCGTCTACCGCGGGCTGGACGCCAAGGTGGGCCGTGACATTGCCCTGAAGACCCTGCTGCCGCAGGCCGAGGGCGGCAGCCTGTCGGGCGACACCGGCGCCGAATCGTCGCGCGAGCGCTTCTTCCGCGAGGCAGAAACCGGCGGCCGCCTCAAGCATCCGGGCATCGTGACGATTTACGACGCAGGAGAAGTGCGGGGCATGGCCTATATCGCGATGGAACTGCTGCATGGACGCGACCTGAGCCACCGCTGCCGCGAGGGCCAGCTGCTTGCGCCCGGCCAGGTGGCGGCGCTGATGGCCGATGTGGCCGAGGCGCTGGGCCATGCGCACGACCGCAAGGTGGTGCACCGCGACATCAAGCCGGCCAACCTGGTCTGGGACGAGGCCAGCGGCGCGATCAAGGTGACCGACTTTGGCGTTGCGCGCCTGATCGACACCGAAGCGACCAGCGCAGGCCTGGCGATCGGCACGCCCGCCTACATGGCGCCGGAGCAGGTGCGCGGCGAGAACGTGGACGGCCAGACTGACATCTATGCGCTGGGGGCGACGCTGTTTCACCTGCTGACCGGACGGTTGCCGTTTGTGGCCGAGCAGATGAGTGCGCTG
The DNA here is from genome assembly GCA_039800165.1 of Pseudomonadota bacterium. Lineage (GTDB taxonomy): Bacteria > Pseudomonadota > Gammaproteobacteria > Burkholderiales > Burkholderiaceae_C > JBDLRH01. Next base: position 2,096 of record JBDLRH010000063.1, on the reverse strand, counting down.
CTGTTCCGGGTGGTCAACGAGCCCGCGCCCGATCCGCGCACCCTGCGCCCGGACTTGCCCGCGCCGCTGGCCGAGATCGTGCTGCGCGCCATGTCCAAATTGCCGCGGCAGCGCCACGAGGGTGGGCGCGCGCTGGCGCAGGAGCTGCGGGCGGTGGCCGATGAACTGGGGACCGGCGGCGATCAGGTGTTCATGCAGACGCTGGTGGCGCCGGCTGCCGCACGCTGAGGCGCAGGATCGGCAACGGCAAGGCGCCCAGGGCAAGGCTACGGCAGCAGCGCTGGGAAGCGACGGGAAGCGAAGGCAAGCGACAAGGCAGCGGCAGGAGAGGACGATGCGCTACGAATATGCGAGCAGCCTGCATACCGGGCTGGTACGCGAGAACAACGAGGACAGCCTGGCGTTTGACGCCGAACACGGCGTGGCGGTGCTGGCCGACGGCATGGGCGGCTACAACGCCGGCGAGGTGGCCAGCGGCATGGCGGTGGACCACCTCGGCGCAGCGGTGGCCGCGCACCTGCGAGAAAACGGCCACGACGACCTGCCGCAGGCGCTGTGCGAGCACACCCTGGGGGCCAACCGCGCCATCTTCGATGCGGCCAACGCCAACCCGGCGTACAACGGCATGGGCACCACGCTGGTGATGTGCGTCTTTCGCGGCGAGCGGCTGTGGGTCGGCCACATCGGTGATTCGCGCGGCTACCGGCTGCGGGGCGGCGAGCTGGTGCAGCTCACGCGTGACCATTCCCTGCTGCAGGACTACCTGGACGCGGGCCTGATGACCGAGGAAGAGGCCGCCACCTCCGACCTGCGCAATGTGGTCACCCGCGCGATGGGGGTGGACACCCATGTCGACCTGGACGTACAGGAGCACGCGGTGCAAAGCGGCGATGTGTTCCTGCTGTGCTCGGACGGGCTGTCGGACATGGTGGACGACGCCACCATCCGCGAGCTGCTGCTGGCCGAGCCCGACCTGGCCCGGGCGGCGGAGGCGCTGGTGGCGGCGGCCAATGCGCGCGGCGGGCGCGACAACATCGCGGTGTTGCTTGCGCGAGCCAGTTCCGCCTGATCCGTGCCCCGCTGGACGCCAATCGCGACATAATCGGAAACAATAAATTCAGTCACTGACAGGCCAGACACCCAGGCCAACAGGAGCCTCCCATGCCCAAGCTGATCGTCTCCATCGATGGAATCGTTGTGCGCGAAGTCCAGCTCATCAAGGACCGCACGACCCTCGGCCGGCGGCCGTACAACGACGTCGTGATCGACAACCTGGCGGTCAGCGGCGAGCATGCCGTGATCAACATGTCGGGTTCCGAGGTGGTGCTGGAAGACCTGAACAGCACCAACGGCACCTACATCAACGGCAAGGCGGTCAAGCGCCAGGTACTGCAAAACGACGACACCATCGAAGTCGGCAAGTACCGGGTGAAGTACGTGGCCGACACCGCCACTCAGGCTCCGCAGAATTTCGACCGCACCATGGTCATCAAGGCCGGTGCCATCGGCGCGCTGGCGGCCGGTGGCGGTGGTGCCGGGCGCATCAAGGTGATGTCGGGCCCCGCCGCAGGCCGCGAGGTGCCGTTGGTCAAGGCCGCCACCACCGTGGGCAAGCCCGGTGTGGCGGTGGCATCCATCAACAAGCTGCCCGACGGCTTTGCGCTGGTGCATGTGGAGGGCAACACCCGCGCCCAGGTGAACGGTCAGCCCATCGGCGACGAGCCGCAGCGGCTGAACGGCGGCGACATCATCGATCTGGCCGGCACCCAGATGCAGTTTCTGCAGGGTTGACGCGACGCCCTGAGCGCGCTCAAGGCCTGCTGCGCGGTGAGTGTTACAAATCCAGCGTGATCACCCATGCGTAGATATGTGGCGCGGGTGTGGGTGTTGCGCCGAGGGAACATGCGGAAAATTTCTCAAAGCGCGCTTGCATGCCACTGCGCACCTTGATACATTCGTGCAACCATTTTTTTCCGGAGGGACTTTCATGACTCGCACGCTCCAAAAAGGCTTCACCCTGATCGAACTGATGATCGTGGTGGCCATCATCGGCATCTTGGCGGCTGTGGCGCTGCCGGCGTATACGGATTACACGA
>JBDLRH010000062.1:0-4557 GCA_039800165.1 Pseudomonadota bacterium | reverse complement strand
GGCAGATGAGCCGGCTCGATTCGGCGCGCATCGCCAGCATCAAGGCCGGCCATGCGAAGCTGTCGCTGCAGGGCACGGCCGTGGCCAGCGACGCCTTCTTCCCCTTTCGCGACGGACTCGACGTGGTGGTGGACGCCGGCGCGAGCTGCGTCATCCAGCCTGGCGGTTCGATGCGCGACGCCGAAGTGATTGCCGCCGCCGACGAGCGCGGCGTGGCGATGGTGTTCAGCGGGGTTCGGCACTTCCGGCATTGAGCCGGCGGTGCGCAGCGGGTCGGGTCAGAGCGCCTTGAACACCGCGCGTGCCGCAGCCACGGTTTCGTCGATGTCGGCCTGCGTGTGTGCGGCGCTCACAAAACCCGCCTCGTACAGCGCCGGCGCAATGTAGACGCCGCGGTCGAGCAGGCCGTGGAACAGCGCGTTGAACTTCGCGCCGTCGCTTTTCATCACCTGCTGGTAGTTCTGCGGCAGCTCGCTCAGCAGGAAGAAGCCGAACATGCCGCCCTCGCAATCGGCGCTGAAGGGCACGCCCTCGGCCGCCGCTGCTGCCTTCAGGCCATCGACCAGCGACTTCGTGCGGGCCGACAGCGCATCGAAGAAGCCGGGCTTGCGGATCTCCTTGAGCGTGGCCAGGCCACAGGCGGTGGCCACCGGGTTGCCGCTCAGCGTGCCGGCCTGGTACACCGGCCCCAGCGGCGCCAGTTTTTCCATCACCGCGCGCTTGGCGCCAAAAGCTGCCAGCGGCATGCCGCCGCCGATCACCTTGCCCAGCACCGTCATGTCGGGCTCGAAGCCGGGGATGGCCTTGGCGTACACGCTCTGCGCGCTGCCCAGCGCCACGCGAAAGCCGGTCATCACCTCGTCCAGTGCGAGCATCGCGCCGTGCTGGGTGCACAGCTCGCGGCAGCGCTTCATGAACGGCACGCTGGCGCGCACCAGGTTCATGTTGCCGGCGATCGGCTCGATCATCACGCAGGCGATTTCGTTGCCGTGCAGCGCAAACGCTTCCTCGATCTGCGCGATGTTGTTGTACTCGAGCACCATCGTGTGCTGCACCACTTCAGGCGGCACGCCGGCACTGGTCGGGTTGCCGAAGGTGGCCAGGCCCGAGCCGGCCTTGACCAGCAGCGCATCGGCATGGCCGTGGTAGCAGCCTTCGAACTTGATGATCTTGCTGCGGCCGGTGGCGCCACGCGCCAGGCGGATCGCGGTCATGCCGGCCTCGGTGCCGGAACTCACCAGCCGCACCATGTCCATCGAGGGCACGAGCGAGAGGATTTCCTCGGCCAGTTCGATCTCGCGCTCGGTCGGCGCACCAAACGAGAAGCCGTCAAGCGCCGCCTTCTGCACTGCCTCGAGCACCGCAGGGTGACCGTGGCCCAGGATCATCGGGCCCCACGAGCCGATGTAGTCGATGTGGCGCTTGCCCGCCGCATCCCAGAAGTAGGCGCCCTGGGCGCGCTGCACGAAGCGCGGCGTGCCGCCCACGGCGCGGAAGGCGCGCACGGGTGAGTTGACGCCACCGGGGATGACGCGCTTGGCGCGCTCAAACAGGGCTTCGTTGGCTTCAGTGCTTGGTGTCATGGGCAGGCAAATTGAAGGCGCCGAGCGCCGTGGAGTCATCGTCGGCGCCTGCGGGCGCCTCGTCGTCGGAATCGGTGTCTTCGGGCTGGGCCCAGAACAGCCGGTCGGGGATGGCCAGGCCCATGCCGGGCTGAAAGCCGGCATCCAGGCAGCGGTCCAGGTAGCCCAGCGCCTCTTCGACCGCACCGGCCAGGTCGCTGCCGCTGGCGATCAGCGCCGCCAGCGTGGCCGACAGCGTGTCGCCCGCGCCGGAGAAAGAGGCCTCGATGCGCTCGATGCGCTGCGAGTGCAGCACCTGCTGCGGCGTGGCCAGGGCGTTTTCGATGGTCGACTCGCCCTGGCTGATGCCGGTGACCAGCGTGTAGGGCACACCGGCTTCGGCCGCTGCCGCCGCAATGTCGCGCGGGCTGGGCGGGCGGTCGTCGCTCCAGTCGGGCAGCAGCCAGCGCCACAGCGTGCTGTGGTTGCCCACCAGCACCGTCACCTGCGGCATCAGCAGTTCGCGAAAGGCGTCGTGGTAGGCGTCGATGCGGTCTTCGTCCCACCACGACAGGTGCGGCATCCAGGCCACCACCGGCGCGTCGGCATAGTCGCTGGTGATCTCGGCAATCGTCGACAGGTTCTCGGGCGTGCCGGCAAAGCCGACCTTGAACACCCGCACCGGCACGTCTTCCAGCACCGCGCGGGCCTGCTCGTCCACCGACTCCTCGTCCATGGCGTAGTGCGCCATCACCTCGGCGGTGTCGCGCACATAGGTGCCGGTCAGCACCGGCAGCGCATGCGCGCCCACCGACGCAATGGCGGTGATGTCCGCCGCCAGGCCCGCGCTGCCGCTCGGGTCGTTGGCGTTGAAGGTCATCACGCACGGGGGTGATGCGTCGTCATCGCGGCCGTCGCCGTCGTCGGGGGAGGGGGTGCTGCTGGAGGTCATGAAGCCGCATCATGCCCCGTGGAATGCGGGGTGTCGACGCCAACTCGCTCAGTACAATGCGTTCATTCTATTCAAGGGGTGGTGGTTGCCGTGAGTGAAGCCAAGACATGGATGTGCCTGATCTGCGGATGGATCTATGACGAGGCCGCCGGTGCGCCGGATCACGGTATTGCGCCCGGCACGCCGTGGGCGCAGGTGCCGATGAACTGGACCTGCCCGGAGTGCGGCGCCCGCAAGGAAGACTTCGAGATGGTCCAGATCTGAGGACCTGCCGCTCGAAGACGGCGCCCGGGCCGACCCGGCGCCCTGATGTCCGCCTTGCCCCTGTTGCCTGACCTGTCGTTCACTGACCGCCTGGATGCCGCTGCGCTGCTGCTGCTGCGCGGCCGTGTGCCTGCCGATGCGCTGCCGCTGGCGCAGTGCTGTGCCGCCAGGGCGCGAGAACCCGCCGCCCTCACAGGTGCGCCTGACGCTGCGCAAGCCGCGTGGCAGTGCGCGCGGGAAGGTCTGGGTGCGGTGGCGCGTGGCGAGCTGCCACTGGACGACGCAGCGCGGCGCCTGGCGGGGCAGTTGCTGATGGCTGCGCGTGCCGAGCAGCCGGCAACCCGTGCGGGTGTTGCTGCGCCTGAACACACGGCAGCACCGCTTCAGCGCTCCCTGCTGCGCTGGCTGGCCAGTGCGCCGTGGGCTGCGTCTTTCAAGACACCTTCAGCCATGCCCCCGGCAGCAGCGTCCGCCCCGCAAGCCGCTTCTCAGACCGCTTCTCAGGCCGACTTCCTGCAGCAGGTTGATGAACGCTCGCTGCAGCTGGTGGACCAGCTCGACGGGTGGGCGGCCGCCGGCGCGGTGACGCACGCTGCACGCGCCGTGGAGGCCGCGCATGCATTGGCCGAGGGCTGCGCGCAGGCGGGGCTGCAGCCACTGGCGCAATGGGCCCGTGCGCTGGAGTGTGGCGTGCTGTGTGCGCAGGCCCTGCAGACCGCGGCCATGCCGGTGCATGCCACCGACTTGCAACCCCTGCAGGTCGCCGCCTCCGAGTTGCGCGCCCTGCTGCATCGTTATGCCGCGGGCATGGTGCGTGCGCCGGCGCCCTCGGTGCAGGATGCGCTGCGCCGCTGGGTGGAAGAGCAGATCGCCGCGCTGCCTGCCTGACGCGCTCGGCGCTCAGGCCGCCTTCTTCACCACGCCGTAGCGGGCCAGCGTGCGCTCGCGTGCCTCGGCGTGGTCCACCACCGGCAGCGGGTAGTCGCGGCCCAGTGTGATGCCGGCGCCCTGCAGGTCAATCGGCTTGGCAAGCCACGGCGCATGCAGGGCGGCGTCGGGCAGGGCGGCCAGTTCGGGCAGGTAGCGGCGGATGAACTTGCCCTGCGGGTCGAACTTCTGGCTCTGGCTCACCGGGTTGAAGATGCGGAAGTAAGGCTGCGCGTCGCAGCCGCTGGAGCTGGCCCACTGCCAGCCGCCGTTGTTGGCCGACAGGTCGAAGTCGTTGAGCTGCTCGGCAAAGTAGCGCTCGCCCCGGCGCCAGTCCAGGCCCAGGTCCTTGGTCAGGAAGCTGGCCACCACCATGCGCAGCCGGTTGTGCATGTAGCCGGTCTGGTTGATCTGGCGCATCGCGGCGTCAACGATCGGGTAGCCGGTGCGGCCCTCGCACCACGCCGCAAACAGCGCTTCGGCTTGCGGGCCCTGCTCCCAGGCGATGCGGTCGTACTCGGGGCGAAAGCTGTGGGTGCTGCCGTCGGCACGCACCACGTGTGCAAAGTTGGCAAGGATCTGGAAGTAGAAGTCGCGCCAGATCAGCTCGCTGAGCCACACGCGTGCGCCCTCGCTGCCCGCCTGCATGCGCTGGTGCGCAAAGGCGGCGATCTGCCGCACGCTGAGGGTGCCAAAGCGCAGATGCACGCTCAGGTAGCTCGGGCCCTTGATGGCCGGAAAGTCGCGCGCCTCGCCATAGCGGTCGATGCGCTGCGCGAAGTCGTCAAACAGCGCCTGTGCCGCTTGTGCGCCGGGCACGATGCCCACCGCACGCAGGTTGGTGGGCTCAAA
>JBDLRH010000061.1:0-24145 GCA_039800165.1 Pseudomonadota bacterium | reverse complement strand
AACCTGCAGGACAGCGACGGCTTTTACGAGCAGCTGATGGACGCCCACCTGGGCCTGAGCGCCGAGCAGTCGCAGCTGCTCAATGCCCGGCTGATCCTGCTGCTGGCCAACCAGGTGGGCGACGCCGGCGTGCTGGCGCGCTGCATCGAGACGGCACGCAGCACACCCGACCTGCCCCCCCGCCAGTAAAATCCGCGAATCGTCTTCATCGGCACCGGTGGCACTGGCCGCGGGTGCCGATCGTCATTTGCGGACCACCATGAGCGAAACCCAAGCCAAGCCCGCGCAGCCCGGGCTGGAGAGCCTGTCCAAGTCCTTCGAGCCCGCCGCGATCGAATCGCACTGGGGCCCGTGGTGGGAGCGCGCGGGCCTGGCGCGCGCCGGCGTGCGCGGCACCGGCCAGCCCGATGCGGCGCAGCCATCCTTCAGCATCCAGCTGCCGCCGCCCAACGTGACCGGCACGCTGCACATGGGCCATGCGTTCAACCAGACCATCATGGACGCGCTGACCCGCTACCACCGCATGCGCGGCCACAACACGCTGTGGGTGCCGGGCACCGACCACGCAGGCATTGCCACGCAGATCGTGGTGGAGCGCCAGCTGCAGGAGCAAAAGCTCAGCCGCCATGACCTGGGCCGCAAGAACTTCGTGGCGCGCGTGTGGGAATGGAAAGAGAAATCGGGCAACACCATCACCACGCAGATGCGCCGCATGGGCGCCAGCGTTGATTGGGGCCACGAGTACTTCACCATGGACGACAAGCTGTCGGCCGTGGTCACCGAGACCTTCGTTCGCCTGTACCAGCAAGGCCTGATCTACCGCGGCAAGCGCCTGGTCAACTGGGACCCGGTGCTCAAGACCGCGGTGTCCGACCTCGAAGTGGAAAGCGAAGAGGAAGACGGCTTCCTGTGGCACATCGCCTACCCGCTGGTGGATGGTTCGGGTGCACTGACCGTGGCCACCACCCGCCCCGAGACGCTGCTGGGCGACGTGGCGGTGATGGTGCACCCCGAGGACGAGCGCTACGCAAAGCATGTGGGCCAGCGCGTGAAGCTGCCGCTGACGGGCCGCGAGATCCCGGTGATTGCCGACGCCTACGTGGACCGCAGCTTCGGCACCGGCGTGGTGAAGGTCACGCCGGCGCACGACGTGAACGACTACGCCGTGGGCCAGCGCCACGGCCTGCCCATCATCGGCGTGCTGGCGCTGGATGCCACCATCAACGACAACGCGCCCGAGAAATACCGCGGCATGGACCGCTTTGTCGCGCGCAAGGCGGTGGTGGCCGACCTCGAGGCACAGGGCCTGCTGGTCGAGACCAAGAAGCACAAGCTGATGGTGCCGCGCTGTGCGCGCACCGGCCAGGTCGTCGAGCCGATGCTCACCGACCAGTGGTTCGTCGCGATGACGAAAGTCAGCGCGCAAGACCCCACCGGCAAGAGCATTTCCCAAAAAGCCATCGAAGCGGTGTCCTCCGGCGCGGTGAAGTTCTACCCCGAGCAGTGGGTCAACACCTACAACCAGTGGATGAACAACATCCAGGACTGGTGCATCAGCCGCCAGCTCTGGTGGGGCCACCAGATCCCGGCGTGGTACGACGAGGCAGGCCATGTCTACGTGGCGCGCAACGAGGCCGAGGCGCAGGCCCAGGCCGGGGCGGGCGTGAAGCTCACGCGCGATGAAGATGTGCTGGACACCTGGTACTCCAGCGCACTCGTGCCTTTCAGCACCATGGGATGGCCGCAAGCGGGAAGCGGCGGAACCGACGACCCGGCCAGCGACTACAACCTGTACCTGCCGAGCAGCGTGCTGGTTACCGGCTACGACATCATCTTCTTCTGGGTGGCGCGCATGGTCATGATGACCACCCACTTCACCGGCCGCGTGCCGTTCAGGCACGTGTACATCCACGGCCTGGTGCGCGACTCGCACGGCAAGAAGATGAGCAAGTCCGAGGGTAACGTGCTCGACCCGGTCGACCTGATCGACGGCATCGCGCTGGCGCCGCTGCTCGAGAAGCGCACCACCGGCCTGCGCAAGCCCGAGACCGCGCCGCAGGTGCGCAAGAACACGCAGGCCGAATTCCCTGACGGCATCCCGGCCTACGGCGCCGACGCGCTGCGCTTCACCTTCGCTGCGCTGGCCTCGCTGGGCCGCAACATCAACTTCGACAGCAAGCGCTGCGAGGGCTACCGCAACTTCTGCAACAAGCTCTGGAACGCCACGCGCTTCGTGCTGATGAACTGCGAGGGCCACGACTGCGGCCTGATGGACCACACCAAGGCCGACTGCGCGCCGGGCGGCAAGGCGCACGGCTACATGCACTTCAGCCAGCCCGATCGCTGGATCGCGTCCGTGCTGCAGCAGGTCGAGGCCGAGGTCGCCAAGGGCTTCGAGGAGTACCGCCTGGACAACGTGGCCAACGCGATCTACGACTTTGTCTGGAACGAGTTCTGCGACTGGTACCTCGAGATCGCCAAGGTGCAGATCCAGACCGGCACCGAAGCCCAGCAGCGCGGCACCCGCCGCACGCTGATCCGCACGCTCGAGGCCATCCTGCGCCTGGCGCATCCGCTCATCCCGTTCATCACCGAGGAGCTGTGGCAAAAGGTGGCGCCGGTGGCGGGCCTGCCCGGCAAGTCAATTGCGGTGGCGCGCTACCCCGAAGCGCAACCGAACAAGATCGACCCGGATGCGATCGCGCATGTGCAGCGCCTCAAGGCCCTGGTGGACGCCTGCCGCAACCTGCGCGGCGAGATGAACGTGTCGCCCGCGACACGTCTGCCCTTGTACGCGGTGGGCGAAGCCGGCTTCATGCGCTCGAGCGCCGCGGTGCTGCAGGCGCTGGCCAAGCTCAGCGAAGTGAAGGTGTTCGACGACGAAGCGGCCTGGGCCGCTGCCGCGCAGGCCGCCCCGGTGGCGGTGGTCGGCGGCGTGCGGCTGTGCCTGTTCGTACAGATCGATGTGGCCGCAGAAAAGGCGCGCTTGTCCAAGGAAGTGGCGCGGCTGGAAGGCGAGATCACCAAGGCCAACGCCAAGCTGGGCAACGAGGCCTTTGTGGCCAAGGCGCCACCGGCAGTGATCGAGCAGGAGAAAAAGCGCGTGGCCGATTTTGGCGCCACCCTGACCAAGGTGCGCGAACAACTGCTGCGCCTGGGCTGAGGACACCTCTCATGGCAACTGCACCGCTTCCCATCCGCAAGGCCGTCTTCCCCGTGGCGGGCCTGGGCACGCGTTTCCTGCCGGCCACCAAGGCGCAGCCCAAGGAAATGCTGACCATCGTCGACAAGCCGCTGATCCAGTACGCGGTGGAAGAGGCGTACGAGGCCGGCGTGCGGCACATGATCTTCGTCACCGGCCGCAGCAAGCGCGCGATTGAAGACCACTTCGATACTGCCTACGAACTTGAGAACGAGCTGGAGGCCGCGGGCAAGACAGAGTTGCTGCAACTGGTGCGCTCGCTCTCGCCGGCCGACATGGTGTGCTCGTATGTGCGCCAGCCGCGCTCGCTGGGCCTGGGCCATGCGGTGCTGTGTGCGAAGCCACTGGTGGGCGACGAGCCGTTTGCGGTGCTTCTGGCCGATGACCTGATGGTGGGTCCGGCCGGTGGCGCCGGCGTGCTGCGCCAGATGGTCGAGCGCTTTGCCGAGCTCGGCACCTCGCTGCTGGCGGTGCAGGACGTGCCGCTGGCGCATGTGCGGCGCTACGGCATCGTGGCGGGCGACGCGCTGGGCACAGACCTGGTGCGGGTGCGCCAGATGGTGGAGAAGCCCGCCCCCGAGGCTGCGCCCTCGCGGCTGGGCGTGGCGGGCCGCTACATCCTCACGCCGGCGGTGTTCGACCGCATCGCCACCCAGCCACGCGGGGCAGGCGGCGAAATCCAGCTGACCGACGGCATTGCCGCGCTGATCGCGGGTGAAGGGGTGCACGCCATGCGCTATGCCGGCAAGCGCTACGACTGCGGCAGCAAGGAAGGGTTCCTGGAGGCCACGGTCGAACTGGCGCTGCAGCACCCGGTGATGGGCGCAGAGTTCAAGACCTACCTGAAGACGCTCAAGCTCGGCTGAACGCCGGGAGCCGGGTGCCGAAGCCGCGTTCAGCGGCGGCGCAGGATGTGGATGAACTCGTTGCCGACCGTCTGCTGGTCAATCAGTTCATTGCCGGTCTGCTTGGCAAAGGCCTGGAAGTCACGCACCGAGCCGGCGTCGGTCGAAACCACGCGCAGCACCTCACCCCCTTGCATGTCGGCCAGCGCCTTCTTTGCCTTGAGGATGGGCAGGGGGCAGTTGAGCCCGCGGGTGTCCAGTTCTCGTTTGACTTCCATACCAATGCCTTGTGCCCCATATTTTACGCACACTCCGGCGGGCCCCCACGCCCGCCGTGAGATGCCTCACGAACGGCGCGGAAACTCGATGAACTGGGGCTCGTGGCCGCGGCTGCGCAGCCAGTCGGCCAGCGCATAGCCGGTGCCGGCCGGCCAGCAGCGCACCTGGTCCAGGTCATAGAGCTGGTATTCGGCCAGTTCGGGCGACAGCCGCACCTCGCCCTCGGCCTGCACGTGGTAGGCGATGATGATCTGGTTCATGCGCTGGAAGTCGTACACGCCGATCAGCTTGAGCGACGTGGCCTCCAGGCTGGTCTCTTCCTTGACCTCACGCGCGATGCCGCCCTCGGGCGTCTCGCCTGCCTCCATGAAGCCGGTGATCAGCGCGAACATGCGCCCGGGCCAGGCAGCGTTGCGCGCCAGCAGCACCTGCCCGCGGTATTCGATCACCGCGGCCAGCACCGGCGTGGGATTGTTCCAGTGGGTCCACTCACACGCCACGCACGACAGGCGCTGCTTCTCGCCGCCGTCTTCCTGGCGCACGACAAATTGCAGCGGCGTGGCGCAGTTCGGGCAGAAATTGAATTCGTGCTTCATCGCAGGGCGCGGCAGTTCGCTTCAGGCCGGGAACACGCCGGTGGAGAGGTATCGGTCGCCACGGTCGCAGACGATGAAGACGATGGTCGCGTCGCGCTCGCGCTGCGAAATCTGCTGCGCCACCCAGCACGCGCCCGCCGCCGAGATGCCGGCAAAGATGCCCTCTTCGCGTGCCATGCGGCGGCACATCTCTTCGGCATCGGCCTGGCTCACGTAGACCAGTTCATCCACATGCGAGGGGTCGTAGATCTTGGGCAGGTATTCCTGCGGCCACTTGCGGATGCCCGGGATGCGCGAGCCTTCGCTGGGCTGCGCGCCGATGATCTTCACGCCCGGATTCTTCTCCTTCAGGTAGCGCGACACGCCGGTGATGGTGCCGGTGGTGCCCATGGCGCTCACGAAGTGCGTGACCTTGCCCCGGGTGTCGGCCCAGATCTCGGGGCCGGTGGTCTCGTAGTGGATGCGCGGGTTGTCGGCGTTGGCGAACTGGTCGAGCACGCGGCCCTTGCCCTCGCGCTGCATGTTCTCGGCCAGGTCGCGCGCGTATTCCATGCCGCCGCTCTTGGGCGTGAGGATGAGCTCCGCGCCGAAGGCCTTCATCGTCTGTGCACGCTCGATCGACAGGTCTTCCGGCATGATCAGCACCATGCGGTAGCCCTTGATCGCCGCAGCCATGGCCAGCGCAATGCCGGTGTTGCCCGAGGTGGCCTCGATCAGCGTGTCGCCGGGCTGGATGTCACCGCGTTCCTCGGCGCGCTGGATCATCGACAGCGCCGGGCGGTCCTTCACCGAGCCGGCGGGGTTGTTGCCTTCCAGCTTGCCCAGCACCACGTTGCGACGCTCGCGCATCGTGTCGGCGCCGATGCGCTGCAGCGCCACCAAAGGCGTCTTGCCAATCGCGTCTTCGATCGTCGGATAGTTCATGCGAGGCACTGTGCCATAATTTTTTTCTTCCAAGCGCGCGCCCGGGTGGTGAAATTGGTAGACGCAGGGGACTCAAAATCCCCCGCCGCAAGGCGTGCCGGTTCGATTCCGGCCCCGGGCACCATGCGCGCTGGCCGCTCCCGGCTTTCGGGGCGGTGCCCTCCTCCCCACCCAATACCCTGCACCGGCGCTTGCCTTGCGTACAGGCACTTGCAGCGCGCAGGCTTTCGTCGCATTCTTGTGGCCAAGCCTGCGTGAAGCGCCGTCCATGGCGCCAAGGGAGCGCCGCCATGAATCGAATTGCACTGTCCTTTGCCTGCCCGCCGACGCAACGGCTGCGCGCCAGCTTGATGTGCAGCAGGGTCGTCACCCGAGTGGTCCGCAGGTGGGTCGGCGCGCTTGCCACTGCCGGCATCTGCGGTGTGGGCGGCATCGGCGGCATCGGGCTGGCCAGCGCAGCCACCCTGGCCGCCGACAGCGGCGCCCCCGCAGCCCAGATGCAGGTATCAACCCGTGCGGCACCCGCACCCTCGGCCCGTGATTCAGCGCAATCGACCCTGCAGGCGCTGTCGCGCGCCCACGCCGCGGTGGTGGGCGTGCAGGTGCGCGCGGCAGAAGGTGCGCGCTCGGCCGACACCCTGGGGCGTGCGCGCAGCGGCACCGGCGTCATCATCGACGCCGAGGGCCTGGTGCTCACCATCGGCTACCTCATCCTCGAGGCCGACCAGGTGCAGATCGTCACCCAGGACGAGCGCACCGTGCCGGCGCGGGTGGTGGCCTATGACCTGGCCACCGGCTTTGGCCTGGTGCGCCCGCTGGTGCCGCTCAAGGCGATTGCGCCAGCCCCGCTGGGCAGCCTGGACAGCGTGAAGGCCGGCGACATCGTGATGGCGGTGGTGGGTGGCGAAGACGGCGACGTGGACAACACCTACCTGGTCAGCAAGCGCTCGTTCTCGGGCTACTGGGAATACCACATCGAGTCGGCGCTGTTCACCAGCCCGCCGCTGCAGTCCGGTGGCGGCAACCACAGCGGCGCAGCCCTGTTCAACCAGCGCGGCGAACTGGTGGGCATCGGCAGCCTGTTCGTGGCCGATGCAGTGGGCCAGGCCGAGCGCTTTGGCTTGCGGATGCCGGGCAACATGTTCGTTCCGGTGGACCTGCTCAAGCCGATCCTGCGCGAGATGGAGCAGACCGGCACCAGCCGCCTGAGCCGTCGCCCCTGGCTGGGCCTGACCTCCAGCGATCAGGGTGGCCGGGTGCAGGTGGTGCGCGTGGCGCCCGACAGCCCGGCCCAGGGCGCGGGCCTGAAGTCCGGCGATGTGGTGCTGGCGATCGACGGCACCAAGGTCAGCTCGCTCGAGTCGTTCTACAAGGCGCTGTGGCAGCGCACCGACCCCGAAGGCGAGGTGCAGCTCACCATCCTGCAGGGCTCGGACGTGAAGACGCTGACCCTGCGCGCGGTGGACCGCATGCGCACCCTGATCAAGCCGTCGGGCGTGTGACGGCCCCCGGCGGGGCGGCCTGCGCGCCGCCGGCAACGACGCCTGCGCGCAGGCCGTCGAGCACCGTCGGGTAGCGCAACGACAGGCGCAGCTCACGCTTCATGCGCGCATTGAGCAGCCGGCGCGATTCGCTCATGAACGACAGCAGCATCAGCGGCAGCGCATCGGCCGCCGTGCTGCGCGGCACACGTGGCGGGCGCGGCAATCCGTACAGGTCGGCTGCGGCGTCGTAGTAGTCGCCCATCTTCAGTTCGCTGTCATCGCTCACGTTGTAGGTGCGCTGCGCACGCCCGCGCCACAGCGCCAGCATGCAGGCGCGCGCCAGGTCATCGGCGTGGATGTGGTTGGTGAACACGTCGTCTTCGGCGCGCAGCACCGGCGTGCCCTTGTACAGGCGTGCCTGCGGCGTGCCGCCTTCGCGGTCGGCAGCGTAGATGCCCGGGATGCGCAACACCGACGCGCGCACCGCGCCCATCGGCGACGCGATCGACGCGCGGCCGAGGTGGCGCACCTGCCGCTCGGCGTCCACGCGGCGCAGGGCGCGCGGTGTCTGCGCATTCAACGGCCGCGCTTCGTCCACCCACTCGCCTGCGCAGTCGCCGTACACGCCGCTGGTGGAGCCATACACCAGGCTGCCTGCCATCGGACGGCGGCGCAGCGCGCGCAGCAGCGCGGCGGTGCGCGGGTCCAGCCACCACTGCGCCTGGCCCTCGGTCGGCGGCGGTGCCAGGTGCAGCACGCGCGTGGCCAGACCCGACAGGCGCCTGAGGGATGCGTCGTTGTCCAGGTTGCCCTGCAGCGGCACGATGCCCTGCTGGCGCAGCAGCGGCGCGCGCTCGGGCGACGAGGTCAGGGCCAGCAGCCGGGTGCGCGGACGCAGCAGCGCTGCTGCGCGCAGCCCCACATCGCCGCATCCGACGATCAGCACCCGCTCGCGGCGAAAGCGCGCAGGCAGCGCGCCGGCACGTGCGGCGTACAGGCTGGTCAGGCTGGGGGCGGGAGGGTTTACGGGCACAATCTCGCTCGCGCGGGCCGGGCCTTCAACCCTTGAAGCCGCTGGAGAACACAGGCCCGAAGGATACAAGAATGAGCTTCCAGATCACCGTGCAGCCCAGCGGGCGCACCTTCACCGCCACCGCCGACGAGACGCTGCTGGCCGCCGGCATCCGTCAGGGCATCGGTTTGCCCTACGGCTGCAAGGACGGCGCTTGCGGTTCGTGCAAGTGCCGCAAGCTCGAGGGCCAGGTGGTACACGGCGAGCATCAGAGCAAGGCGCTCAGTGCCGACGAAGAGGCCGCCGGATTTGTGCTGACCTGCTGCGCGCGGCCGCAGTCGGACGTGGTGCTGGAGTCGCGCCAGGTGACCGACGCCAACGCGTTTGCGGTCAAGAAGATGCCGGCGCGGGTGTCGGTGCTCGAGCGCAAGTCGCCTGACGTGATGCTGCTGCAACTGCAGCTGCCGGCCAACGACACGCTGCGCTACCACGCGGGCCAGTATGTGGAGTTCATCCTGCGCGACAACTCGCGCCGCAGCTACTCGATGGCCAACGCGCCGCATCTGGGCCCCGGTGTGGAGCTGCACATCCGCCACATGCCTGGCGGCAAGTTCACCGATCACGTGTTCGGTGCGATGAAGGAAAAGGAAATCCTGCGCATCGAAGGGCCGTTCGGCAGCTTCTTCCTGCGCGAGGACTCGGCCAAGCCCATGATCCTGCTGGCGTCGGGCACCGGCTTCGCGCCGATCAAGGCGCTGATCGAGCACATGCAGTTCAAGCGCATCGAGCGCCCGGCCGTGCTGTACTGGGGCGGCCGCCGCCCGCACGACCTCTACATGGACGAGTGGGTGCGCGCCAAGGTGGCCGAGATGCCCGGGCTGAGCTATGTGCCGGTGGTGTCTGATGCCTTGCCCGAGGACGGCTGGACGGGCCGCACCGGCTTCGTGCACCGTGCGGTGCTGCAGGACTTTGCCGACCTGTCGGGCCATCAGGTGTATGCCTGCGGCGCACCGATCGTGATCGAGTCTGCACGCAAGGACTACACCGCACAGGCCGGCCTGCCGGAAGAAGAATTCTTCGCCGACTCGTTCACCTCCGAGGCCGACAAGGGCCGCGCCTGACCCTCGTCAGCTGACTGCATATCCATCCAAGGAGTCACCATGCAACGTCGCCCCTTCATCGCATCGGCCGCTGCCGCCCTGGCCGCTGCTGCCCTGCCGGTACGCGCCCAGGCCCGCACCATCCGGCTGGTGGTGCCCTACGCGCCCGGTGGCCCGATCGATGTGACCGCGCGGCTGCTGGCCGAGCGGGTGAAGGACACGCTGGGCACGGTCATCATCGACAACAAGCCCGGTGGCGGCGGCAACATCGGCGCCGACCTGGTGGCCAAGGCCGCGCCCGACGGCCTGACGATCGGCATTGCTGCCGTGGCCACGCATGCGATCAACCCGTGGCTGTTCAGCAAGATGCCGTACGACGCTGCGAAGGACTTCGCGCCGATCACGCAGATCCTGCGCGTGCCCAATGTGCTGGTGATGAACGCCGACACCGCCGCGCGGCTGAAGATCAACACGCTGGCCGACCTGATTGCTTATGCCAAGGCCAACCCGGCCAAGCTGAACTACGGCAGCGGCGGCAACGGCAGCGCAGGTCACCTGGCCGGCGAGATGTTCAAACGCGACGCGGGCATCTTCGCGGTGCACATCCCGTACAACGGCGGCAATCCGGCCCAGCTGGCGCTGCTGTCGGGGCAGGTCGACTTCAACTTCGACAACCTCGCCACCGCAGCGCCCAATATCCGCGCGGGCAAGCTCAAGGCACTGGCCGTGACCACGCTGCAGCGCTCGCCCGCGCTGCCTGAAGTGCCGCCGGTGGCCGACACGCTCAAGGGCTTTGCCATCGACACCTGGTGGGGGTTGGTGGCACCCGCCGGCACACCGCGCGACGTGGTCGCACGCCTGAACCAGGCTTTCGTCACGGCGCTGAACGCGCCAGAGACACGTCAGCGCTTCGCCGGCCTGATGGCCGAGCCGGTGCCCAACACACCGGAGCAGTTCGGCGACTTCATGAAGGCCGAGCTGGCGAAGTACGAGAAGGTGGTGAAGGCGTCTGGCGCGAAGGTGGACTGACCTTCGGTTGCGTTATCTCTGCGTCTGCTGTGGTCGTCGCACGGCGCGAGGTCGCCGGCGACTCCCGCGCTCGAGGAGCACAGTACCCGGGGAAGGCGAGCGGGCGCCGCAGGCGAAAAGCGCGGGCGAAAGAAGGCGATCACTCGCCCAGATACGCCTCGCGCACTTTCGGGTCGCTCAGCAGCTGCTTGGCGTCGCCTGACATGGTGATCAGGCCGGAGTCCATCACGTAGCCGCGGTCGGCGATCGACAGCGCGCGGCTGGCGTTCTGCTCGACCAGCAGGATGGTCACGCCCTGCGACGAGACGTCGCGCACCACCTCGAAGATCTTGTCGACCATGATCGGCGACAGGCCCATCGACGGCTCATCGAGCAGCAGCACCTTGGGGCGGCTCATCAGCGCGCGGCCCATGGCCAGCATCTGCTGCTCGCCACCAGACATCGTGCCGGCCAGCTGGTCCTTGCGCTCGGCCAGCCGCGGGAAGATGGTGAACACGCGCTCCATGTCCTGCGCGATGGCGGCACGGTCGCGTCGCACGTAGGCGCCCATCTGCAGGTTCTCGATGATGGTCATGCGGGTGAACACGCCGCGGCCCTCGGGCACCATCGCCAGGCCCTGGCGCACCAGGTCCCACGGCCCCTGGCCGCGGATGCTCTTGCCCATGTACTCGATGTTGCCCTCGGCGATCGGCTGCGTGCCGGTGATCGCCTTCATCGTGGTCGTCTTGCCCGCGCCGTTGGAGCCGATCAGCGTGACCAGCTCGCCCTCGCGCACCTCGAACTCGGCGCCCTTGACGGCCTGGATGCCGCCGTAGGCCACCTTCAGGCCGCTGACCTTCAAAAGCGTCTGTGCCATGCGTGCCCCCTTCAATGCGCCTGATGACCGGTGCCCAGATAGGCCTCGATCACCTTCTCGTTCTTCTGCACATCCGCCGGCGTGCCCTCGGCAATCTGCTTGCCGTAGTCCAGCACGGTCACGCGGTCGCACAGGCCCATCACCAGCTTCACGTCGTGCTCGATCAGCAAGATGGTGCGGTTGTCCTTGCGGATGCGGTCGATCAGTTCGCGCAGCTGCACCTTCTCGGTGGCGTTCATGCCGGCGGCCGGCTCGTCCAGCGCGATCAGCTGCGGGTCGGTGGCAAGCGCTCGCGCAATCTCCAGCCGGCGCTGGTCGCCGTAGCTCAGGGTGCGCGCCTTGTAGTCGGCGTACTTGCCGATGCCCACATAGTCCAGCAGCTCCTGCGCGCGCCTGGCGATCGCCACCTCTTCGGCCTTGAATGCCGAGGTGCGCAGCACCGCGCCGATCAGGCCCGAGTGGGTGCGCACATGGCGGCCCACCATCACGTTTTCCAGCGCGGTCATCTCGGCAAACAGACGGATGTTCTGGAAGGTGCGCGCAATGCCGGCCTTGGCCACCGCATGCACCGCCGACGGCTCGTAGGGCTTGCCCGCCAGCTCGAAACTGCCGCTGTCGGGCGTGTACAGCCCGGTGATCACGTTGAAGAAGGTGGTCTTGCCCGCGCCGTTGGGCCCGATCAGGCCGTAGACCTGTCCGCGCTGGATGCTGATGCCCACGTCGCTGAGGGCCTGCAGGCCGCCGAAGCGCTTGGACACGCCGGTCACCTTGAGAACGGTATCGCTCATGGTGCCCTCCTCACTTGCCCGCCGAAGCGAGCGACTTGCCGTGCTCGGGCGACGGCCACAGGCCACGCGGGCGCAGCAGCATCACCAGGATCATCGCCAGCGCGATCAGGAACTGGCGCAGGATGGCCGAGTCGAGCCGGCCGTCGGTCATCGCCTGCAGCGGTCCGGCCACATAGCGCAGCACCTCGGGCAAGGCCGACAGCAGCACCGCGCCGAGGATGACGCCCGGCAGGTGCCCGATGCCGCCAAGCACCACCATCGCGACGATCATCACCGACTCCATCAGGCCAAACGACTCGGGCGAGATGAAACCCTGGAAGGCAGCGAACATGCAGCCGGCCACGCCGCCGAAGGTGGCACCCATGCCGAAGGCCATCAGCTTGACGTCGCGGGTGTTGATGCCCATGGCCTTGGCGGCGATCTCGTCTTCGCGCACCGCCATCCACGCGCGGCCGATGCGCGAGAGCTCCAGCCGGTGGCACACGATCACGCTCACCACCACCAGCACCAGGAACAGGTAGTAGTACTGCGTGACCGACGCGATCTCGAAGCCGCCGATGTTGAGCTTCTTGCCGAGGTCGTAGCCAAAGAAGGTGATCGAGTCGATCTGCCCGATGCCCTTGGGGCCGTTGGTGATGTTGACCGGGTGGTCGAGGTTGTTCATGAACACCCGGATGATTTCGCCAAAGCCCAGCGTGACGATGGCCAGGTAGTCGCCGCGCAGGCGCAGCGTGGGTGCACCCAGCAGGATGCCCAGCACGCCCGCCAGGAACGCCGACAGCGGAATCACCAGCCACAGCGGCGTGTGCAGGCCGGTGGGGAACAGCTGCGCAAACCAGGGGAAGGCCTCGGTGAGGTGCGGCGAGGCCATCAGCGCATACATGTAGGCGCCGATCGCAAAGAAGGCAACGAAGCCCAGGTCGAGCAGGCCGGCAAAGCCCACCACGATGTTCAGGCCGAGCGCCAGCATGACGAACAGCAGCGCCATGTCGGCAATGCGCACCCAGGCGTTGCCGAAGGACTGCAGCACCAGTGGCAGCACCAGCAGGGCAATCGCCGACAGGATGACGGTGGTCTTGGTGTTTTTCATCTGCATCCTCCCTTCAGGCGCGGTCGGCCACCCGCTCGCCCAGCAGGCCCGACGGCCGGAGCGTGAGCATGGTGATCAGCACGATGAACGCCAGGATGTCGGTGTAGTGGCTGCCCAGCAGGCCACCGGAGATCTTGCCGAGGTAGCCCGAGCCGATCGACTCGATCAGCCCCAGCAGCACGCCGCCCACCACCGCACCGGGCAGGTTGCCGATGCCGCCGAACACTGCGGCGGTGAAGGCCTTCAGGCCCGGCAGCAGGCCCATGGTGTGCTGCGCCGTGCCGTAGTTGGAGGCGTACATCACGCCGGCAATCGCGGCGAGCACCGCGCCGATGATGAAGGTGGCCGAGATCACCGTGTCGGGCTTCACGCCCATCAGGCTGGCCACGCGCGGGTTCTCGGCGGTGGCACGCATCGCGCGGCCCAGGCTCGTGTAGTTCACCAGCCAGGTCAGCACCGCGAGTGCCAGCACCGTGACCGTCAGCACCATGATCTGCGTGGGCGTGATCACCGCGCCGGCGATGTTGAACGGCGTGCTCGGCAGCAGCGTCGGGAAGGCCTTGTAGTTGGGCTTCCAGATGATCATCGCCAGCGTCTGCAGCATGATCGACATGCCGATGGCGGTGATCAGGGGCGCCAGGCGCGGACTGTTGCGCAGCGGCCGGTAGGCGATCTTCTCGATGGTGAAGTTCAGCACCGCGGCAACGACCGCCGCGATCGCCATCGCCAGGATCAGGATGACCCAGCCGGGTGCGCCCGGCATGCCGTCCTTCATCAGTCCGATGATGGACCACGCCGTCAGCGCGCCGACCATCAGCACCTCGCCGTGCGCGAAGTTGATCAGGTTGATGATGCCGTACACCATCGTGTAGCCCAGGGCCACGAGGGCGTACATGCTGCCCAGGACCAGACCGTTGATGATCTGCTGCAGCAGGATTTCCATGGAGACCTCTCTGTTCCGGCCGCCTGACTCGTGGTGCGACGGCTCGCGTTTCAGCTAGCAAAAAACCCGCCAGACGGATGGTCCCAGCGGGTCAGGTGGCGGATTCTAGCGGTCACCGGCGCGACAAACCGGCCCGGGAAATTCAGGGTTTACCCGGGCGCGGCGACGGCGGTGCAGCCGCCTCGTTGCGGGCCCGCAGCTCGCGAAGTTTTTCGGCGATGCGGATCTCCAGGCCCCGCTCGACCGGGCGGTAAAAGCCCGGGTCGGCCATGCCGTCGGGCAGGTAGCGCTCGCCGGCGGCAAAGCCGCCCTCTTCGTCGTGCGCGTAGCGGTAGCCGCGGCCATAGTCCAGGTCCTTCATCAGCGCGGTCGGCGCATTGCGCAAGTGCAGCGGCACCGGCCGGGTGCCGTCGCGCTTCACGAACGCACGCGCCTCGTTGTAGGCGGCGTACACCGCGTTCGACTTGGGCGCCACCGCCAGGTACACCACGCACTCGGCCAGCGCCAGCTCGCCTTCGGGCGAGCCCAGGCGCTCGTACACCTCGGCGGCATCCAGCGCCAGGCGCAGCGCACGCGGGTCGGCCAGGCCAATGTCTTCCGTTGCCATGCGGATCAGCCGGCGGCACACATAGCGCGGGTCCACACCGCCGTCGATCATCCGCACGAACCAGTACAGCGACGCATCCGGGTCGGAGCCGCGCACCGCCTTGTGCAGCGCGCTGATGGTGTCGTAGAACTGCTCGCCGCCCTTGTCGTAGCGGCGCATGCGCTCGCCCAGCACGCGCACCAGCCACGCGTCGTCGATGCGCTCAAGCGCTTCGGCACCGGCGGCCACCGCCAGCGTCTCCAGCGTGTTGAGCAGGCGGCGCGCATCGCCATCGGCATACGCCACCAGCCGATCACGCGCGGCGTCTTCCAGCGCGGGCACCGCACCTTCGGCCTGCGCGCGCTGCACGATGGTGCGAAGGTCGTCTTCCGACAGCGGCTGCAGCACGTACACCGCCGCGCGCGACAGCAGCGCCGAGTTCACCTCGAACGACGGGTTCTCGGTGGTGGCGCCGATGAAGGTGAAGAGGCCGCTTTCGACGTGCGGCAAGAAGGCGTCCTGCTGGCTCTTGTTGAAGCGGTGCACCTCGTCAACGAACACGATGGTGCGCCGCTGCTCCAGCCCGTCGCGCGCGGCCTGCGCCTGTTCCACCGCCTCGCGGATGTCCTTCACGCCGCCCAGCACCGCGCTGATGGTGAGGAACTGCGCATCAAACGCGTCGGCCATCAGCCGCGCGATGGTGGTCTTGCCCACGCCCGGGGGCCCCCACAGGATGCAGCTGTGCGGCTGGCCTGATTCAAACGCGATACGCAGCGGCATGCCCGGGCCCAGCAGGTGCTGCTGGCCAATCACCTCGCCCAGCGCCGTGGGTCGCAGTCGCTCGGCCAGCGGACGGTGCGCGGCCGTGCCGTCGCGCTCTTGGCGGGGCCGGGCCGCCCGGGGCATGGTCACTGCCGCACCACATCCGCCCCTGCGGGCGGCACGAAGCGCAGCCGCTGCGCATCCACCGGCGCGTTGAGCTGCAGGGCGGTGAAGCTCAGCACCGAGCGCTGGCCAAAGCTGTCTTCGATCTCCAGCACCGACAGCGCACCGTCCTTGAAGCCGATGCGCACGCGGCGCAGGGTGCCCTCGCGCGCCTTGGGCACCGCCTCGGCCCACTGCAGGCCGCCCGCGTCGGGCGCGCTGCCCAGGGTGAAGTCGCGGCGCAGGGCCTGCAAGTCCGGTGCACCGGCCAGCAGCGCCACCGGCGTGCTGCCAAGCGCCTGCGCCTGCGGCCGCGCGGTCACCTGGTTCAGGTCGACATCGTGCATCCACAGCGTGCTGCCGTCGGCCACGATCAGTTGCTCGAACGGCTTGCGGTACTGAAAGCGAAAGCGGTCGGGCCGCTGGAATTCGAAGGTGCCCGACGAGGTCTTGCTGCGCGCGGGCTGGCCCTCACGCGCAGGCGCCGTGACGACCTGGGTGAAGTCGGCGCGCGCGGTGCGGGCGCTGCGCAGGAAGTTCTCAAGGTCGCCCAGGCCATCCGCGTGTGCCGCAGCGGCCGTCCACAGCGCTGCACTGACCCACAGCGTGCGAAGCACCCCGCGCTCACTCATTGCGCGTCGGCACCAGGATGTCGCGCTGGCCGGCGCTGTTCATCGCACTCACCAGGCCGGCCTTCTCCATGTCTTCGACCAGCCGCGCCGCGCGGTTGTAGCCGATCTTCAGGTGGCGCTGCACCAGCGAAATGCTGGCCTTGCGGTTCTTCAGCACGATCTCCACCGCCTGGTCGTACAGCGGGTCCTTCTCGCCACCGGCGTCGCCGCCGAATTCGCCAGCGCCGTCTTCACCGTCGACGGTGCCGCCTTCCAGCACCCCCTCGATGTAGTTGGGCTCACCACCCTGCTCTTTCAGGTAGGCCACCACGCGGTGCACCTCGTCGTCGCTGACGAAGGCACCGTGCACGCGGATCGGCAGGCCGGTGCCGCTGGGCATGTACAGCATGTCGCCCTGCCCGAGCAGCGCCTCGGCACCCATCTGGTCGAGGATGGTGCGGCTGTCGATCTTGCTGCTGACCTGAAACGCGATGCGCGTCGGGATGTTCGCCTTGATCAGGCCGGTGATCACGTCCACGCTGGGCCGCTGTGTCGCCAGGATCAGGTGGATGCCGGCCGCGCGTGCCTTTTGCGCCAGGCGGGCGATCAGTTCCTCGATCTTCTTGCCCACCACCATCATCAGGTCGGCGAGCTCGTCGATGATGACCACGATGTGCGGCAAGCGCTCCAGCGGCTCCGGGCTGTCGGGCGTCAGGCTGAACGGGTTGCCGATGTGTTCGCCGCGCGCCTTGGCGTCGTCGATCTTGCTGTTGTAGCCCGCCAGGTTACGCACGCCCAGCTTGCTCATCAGCTTGTAGCGGCGCTCCATCTCGGCCACGCACCAGTTCAGGCCGTGTGCGGCCTGCTTCATGTCGGTGACCACCGGGGCCAACAGGTGCGGGATGCCCTCGTAGACCGACATCTCCAGCATCTTGGGGTCGATCATCAGCAGCCGCACATCGCGCGCCTCGGCCTTGTACAGCAGCGAGAGGATCATCGCGTTGATGCCCACCGACTTGCCCGAGCCGGTGGTACCCGCCACCAGCACGTGCGGCATCTTGGCGAGGTCGGCCACCACCGGGTTGCCCACGATGTCCTTGCCCAGGCCCATGGTCAGCATCGACTTGGCGTCGTTGTAGACCTGCGAGCCGAGGATCTCGCTCAGGCGGATGCTCTGGCGCTTGGCGTTGGGCAGTTCCAGCGCCATGTAGTTCTTGCCCGGGATCGTCTCGATCACGCGGATCGACACCAGGCTGAGCGAGCGCGCCAGGTCCTTGGCCAGGTTGACGATCTGCGAGCCCTTCACGCCGGTGGCAGGTTCGATCTCGTAGCGGGTGATCACCGGGCCGGGCTGCGCCAGCACCACCCGCACTTCCACGCCAAAGTCCTTGAGCTTCTTCTCGATCAGGCGGCTGGTCATCTCCAGCGTCTCGGGCGATACCGTCTCCTGCCGCGCCTGCGCGCCGTCGAGCAGGTCGACCTGAGGCAGCTTGCTGTCGGGCAACTCGCTGAACAGCGGCTTTTGCCGCTCCTTGGCCACGCGCTCGCTCTTGGGCACCTCGGCCACCACCGGCTCGATCAGCACCGGCGCCACGCGCTCTTCTTCGACCGCCTCGCGCTCGACCGCCACCACCTCGGCGCGCTCGCGCGCGGCCTGCTCGCCTGCGGCCAGGTCTTCTGCAAGTTCGCGCCGTTCGCGACGCTGCGCGAAGAAACCCTCTACCCGGGTACCGATGCGCTCGGCCACCGAGGTCCACGAAAAGCCGAGCGCGCCGGCTGCAGCCACCACGCCCAGCGCAATCCACATCAGCGCCGAGCCGTTGAAGCCCAGCGCCCGCACCGACATGGGCCCGACCAGGTAGCCCAGCACGCCGCCGGCGTGGCCGGGCAGCCGCGGCTCAAAGCGGTACAGGCGTGTCCACTCCAGCGCGCAGCTGGCCATCAGCAGCAAGGCCAGCGCCAGCCACGGCCACCAGGCCGGCAGTGCGCGGCCCGGTGCGGCAGCGGTGGTGGCCAGCACATGGTCTGCACCGCCCTGATCCACACGGTCGGAATGCAGCCAGCGCAGCAGCACGCGCAGCCAGGCCAGCCCGGCCACCAGCACGCACCACCACACCGAGTAGCCAAGCAGATAGAAGCTCAGGTCCGACACCCACGCGCCGATCTTGCCGCCCCAGTTTTGCGCGCCGGCGCCGGCCACGCTGCTGCCCGAGGTGGACCACGCGGCATCGGCTGCCGAGTGGCTGAACAGCACCACCACCCAGAACAGCAGCAACACACCGGTCAGGATCAGCAGCGCCTCGGCACCCACGGCCAGCGGCTGCGCGCCGCGGCCAGACGCACGCGCAGAGGCGTCGTCGGCATCAGGGTTCAGCGTATGAAGCGAATAAGTCACGGCCGGCACAGTCGCGCCCGCCACATTCCGGGCATCGCCACGGGCATCACCACGGGCATCGGCAGGGCGCTGCGCCTAGCTTACCGCAGACAGTGCGCCGGTCAGATCACCGCGCCGGCCGCGGGATTGACCAGCGTGCTGCGGTCCGGGCCGCTTTGCAGGAAGCCGCGGCGCTCGAGGTCGCGCATCGCCCGGCTGACCATCTCGCGCGAGGCGCCGACCATCTTGGCGATGTCCTGGCGCGAGACCTTGTCGCGGATGATCAGCAGCCCGTCGCGGTGCGGTGCGGCCAGGTCCAGCAGGGCGCGCGCCACGCGCCCGTACACATCCAGCAGCGCCAGGCTTTCGATCTTGCGGTCGGCCTCGCGCAGGCGCTGCACCAGCGCGCGCAGGATGCCGTGCGCCATCGACTGCGGCTCGGGCAGGCAGGCCTCGAAGTCCTGGCGCGCCAGCACCAGCACATCGGTCTGCACCTCGGCGCGGCAGGTGGCCGAGTGCGGCTCGCCGTCGATCAGGCTCATCTCGCCCACATGGTCACCCGCGCCCAGCCGCGCCAGGATCACCTCGCGGCCATGCTTGTCGGTGGCCAGCACCCGCACCCGGCCCGACAGGATGATGAACAGCGCGTTGGAGCGCTCGCCCTGGGTGACGACCACGTCGCCGCGCTTGAGGCGCCGCTTGTGCACGGCCAGCGCGATACGCTGCGCCTGCGACTGCGGCAGCAAGGAAAACAGCGGCACCCGACGCACAAGGTCGAGCGTGGACAGCATGGACATGAGCTTCCTCCCCGGCGCCGCTGGGGCCGAATCCCTACAATCGGAATCCGCCCTGCGGCTTTTCTGCGGCGCTCCGGTTTGCCTGACTGCAACCAAGTTGCAGCGGACCGGCCGCCTGCCCTGATGCTCCCGATTTTGGCTTTCCGCCCCCTGACATGTCCACCCTGCACGCCCAAGTCCTGATCCTCGGCTCCGGCCCCGCCGGCTACACCGCCGCCGTCTATGCCGCCCGCGCCAACCTCAAGCCGGTGCTGGTCACCGGGCTGGCGCAAGGCGGCCAACTGATGACCACCACCGAGGTCGACAACTGGCCTGCGGACGTGCACGGGGTGCAGGGCCCCGACCTGATGCAGCGCTTTCTGGAGCACGCCGAGCGCTTCAACACCCAGATCGTGTTCGACCACATCAACCAGGTCGACTTCAGCAAGCGCCCGTTCACCCTGAAGGGCGACAGCGGCACCTACACCTGCGACGCGCTGATCATCGCCACCGGCGCGTCGGCCAAGTACCTGGGGCTGCCGTCCGAGCAGGCCTTCATGGGCCGCGGCGTGTCGGGCTGCGCCACCTGCGACGGCTTCTTCTACCGCGACCAGGTCTGCTGCGTCATCGGCGGCGGCAACACCGCGGTGGAAGAGGCGCTGTACCTCTCCAACATCGCCAGCAAGGTGTACCTGGTGCACCGGCGCGACAAGTTCCGCGCCGAGCCGATCATGATCGACAAGGTGATGGACAAGGTGAAGGCCGGCAAGATCGAGCTCAAGCTGTTCCAGACCCTCGACGAGGTGCTGGGCGACGCCAGCGGCGTGACCGGCGTGCGCCTGAAGCACACCCAGACCGGTGCCACCGAGGACGTGGCGCTCAAGGGCTGCTTCATCGCCATCGGCCACGCACCCAACACCGAGATCTTCCAGGGCCAGCTGGAGATGGAAAACGGCTACATCGTCACGAAAAGCGGCCTCAAGGGCTTTGCCACCATGACCAGCGTGCCCGGCGTGTTTGCCGCCGGCGACGTGCAGGACCACGTGTACCGCCAGGCCATCACCAGCGCCGGCACCGGCTGCATGGCCGCGCTGGACGCCCAGCGCTTCCTCGAGCAGCAGGAAGGCTGACCACCACCCCCTGGCCAGGGCGCCCCGGCCGGACCGGGCTGCTCTGGCTATAATGCCGGGCTTTGCTGAGCGGAGCCGGAAGGTTCAGCCAGCAAATGACGGGTTACCGCCACCCTACTGGCGAGGTGAGGTGCAAGCGAGGGCGCGGCCATGTTGGCCACTGCAGCGCCCGACAGTAAGCACCGTTTTGGCGCCTTCGAGCGCAATGGAGTGTCCTCATGGCACGCGTGTGTGACGTCACGGGCAAGAAGCCCATGGTTGGGAACAATGTGTCCCACGCCAACAACAAGACCAAGCGCCGGTTCCTTCCGAACCTGCAATACCGCCGCTTCTGGGTTGAGAGCGAGAACCGTTGGGTGCGCCTGCGCGTGTCCAGCGCCGCCCTGCGACTGATCGACAAGAACGGCATCGACGCCGTGCTCGCTGACCTGCGCGCACGCGGCCAGGCTTAAAGGAGACGCACCATGGCAAGCAAAGGCGGACGCGAGAAGATCAAGCTGGAGTCGACGGCCGGTACCGGTCACTTCTACACGACCAGCAAGAACAAGAAGACCATGCCCGAGAAGATGACGATCATGAAGTTCGATCCGAAGGCTCGCAAGCACGTCGAATACAAGGAAACCAAGCTGAAGTGATTCGGCCGGTTGCCTGAACAAAAAAGCCCCGCACTGCGGGGCTTTTGTTTTGGTGCCGTGCGCTTCAGGCGCCGTCGGCCAGGCTGCGAAAGTTCATCCAGTGCGAACTGGCCAGCCAGCCCGCATCCACCGGCAGGCTGACGCCGGTGATGGCGCTGGCGTCATCGCCCAGCAAGAAGCTCACCGCCGCGGCAATTTCGTCGGTGCGCACCAGCCGGCCCAGCGCGCTGTGCGCCTGCAGCACCTCGGCCTTGCGTTTGCCGGTGCGGATCTTCTCCTCAAAGATCGGCGTGAGGGTGAAGCCCGGCGCCACCGCATTGACGCGGATGCCGTGCGGCCCCAGGTCACCGGCGGCCAGTGAGGTCAGCGCGCCCAGCGCCACCTTGGTCGGCGCATAGGCGTGTAGCGGCAGCGGCCGGATCTCGTTGATCGAGGTGATGTTGACGATCGCGCCGCCACCGCCGTCGATCATGAGCGGCGCAAAGGCCTGGATGCAGCGCTCGGCACCGAAGTAATTCACCTCCCACACCTGGCGCTGCATGTCCATGGGCATCTTCAGCAGCCGCATCACGTCTTGCAGCACCCCTGCCACGTTGACCAGGCCCGCCACCGCCACGCCACCGGTGGCGTTGGTACGCAGCTCGCCGGCCACCCGCGCCAGGTCGTCTGCCGAGGTGACGTCCAGCACCGCGCAGCGCAGGCGGTCGTCGTGGGCCGAGGCCGCGCGCAACGGCGCCAGGGCGGCCTCGTCGCGGTCGGTGGCCAGCACCGTCCAGCCGTCGTCGCGCAAGCGCCGGACGATGGCCGACCCGATACCACCACCGCTGCCGGTGACGACGATCGGGGCGCCCTGGGTGCGCCGGCGGGATTGGCCGCCCCCCAGGGCGGTGGAAGCTGCGGTCATGGACACCTCAGAGGCGATAGCCCGGGTCGATGCGCTCGAGGCGGCGCACCAGATGCGGCCACTCGCGCGGTTCGGTGTTGCGCTCGAAGTCGGCCTGCCACTGGCGGGCGGTCAGCGCCACCACGTCGGCGGGCGGGTGGTGGATGGGCGCGCCACTGGACAAGGCCATGAACTGCGCACGCGCCGCCTTCTCCAGGTAGAAGGTTTCCACAAACGCGTGGCCCACGCTGGGGCCCACGGTGATGGTGCCGTGGTTGCGCAGGATCAGTGCCGCCTTGCCCTGCAGGTCGGCCACCAGGCGGTCGCGCTCGCCGGTGCCCAGTGCGATGCCTTCGTAGTCGTGGTAGCCGATGCGCCCCACAAAGCGCATGGCGTGCTGCGTGAGCGGCAGCAGGCCCTGCTGCAGGCACGACAGGGCCATGCCGGCCTCGGTGTGCAGGTGCATCACGCAGGCGGCGTCGTGGCGCGCCATGTGGATGCCGCCGTGGATCACGAAGCCGGCCGCATTGGGTGCGTGCCCGGTGTCGCTGAGCACGCGGCCTTGCAGGTCGATCTTGATCAGGTTGGAGGCGGTCACCTCGTCAAAGCCCAAGCCCAGCGCGTTGACCAGGAACTGGTCTTCTGTGCCGGGCACGCGCGCCGACAGGTGGGTGTAGATCAGGTCGTCCCAACCGAACAGCGCACACAGCCGGTAGGCGGCCGCCAGGTCGCGCCGCACCGCCCACTCGGCCTCGGTGGGCGGCGTTTGCGCAGCGGAAGGGCTGCCGCGGGTCAGCGGCAGGTCGAAGGTGGAAAACGTGGTGTCGCTCATCGGGTGAGCGGCGGCGGCAACGGCGTTGGCGTCAGCGTTGGCCGATACGGACGGGTTGGCGCTCAGGCGCGCGCGGCCCGCAGCTGTTGCGAGAACTTCTGCAGCGCGACGATGCCGCTTTCCTCGGCGCTGCGGCACCAGGCCTGCAGGTCGCGCGCGAGCTGCTCGCGCGAGCGGTGGGTGTTGAGCCACAGCTGGCGCAGCTCTTCGCGCATGGCCACCATCTTGTCGAGCACCGGCGAGGCGGCACGCGCCTTCTCCAGATCGGCGCGCACCTCGGCGCTCAGCCGGTCTTCGTCGCGGTGCAGCCAGCCGCGCACCGCCTGCAGGGCGCGCACATCGGCCTTGCGCGACTTGAGCGCGGCAATCTCGTCGGCACAGGTCTGGCGCAGCTGGCGCGCAAAGCCGGCCATCACCTCGTAGCGGTTGGCAATCACCGCCTCCAGCGTCTTCTCGTCGGCCGGGCGCACCTCGCCCAGCTCCAGGCGCGGCGGCACCTTCTTCACCTTGGCCCAGCCCAGCTTCTCCAGGCCGCGGATGTAGACCCAGCCGATGTCGAACTCGTACGGCTTGACCGAGAACTTGGCCGAGGTCGGGTAGGTGTGGTGGTTGTTGTGCAGTTCCTCGCCGCCGATGATCACGCCCCAGGGCGAGATGTTGGTGCTGGCGTCGGGCGCCTCGAAGTTGCGGTAGCCCCAGTAGTGGCCGATGCCGTTGATCACGCCGGCAGCCGACACCGGGATCCACAGCATCTGCACCGCCCACACGGCGGCGCCCGCGGCACCGAACAGCGCCAGGTTCAGGATCAGCATCAGGCCCACGCCCTGCCAGGTGAAGCGCGAATACACGT
This sequence comes from Pseudomonadota bacterium, assembly GCA_039800165.1. Classification (GTDB taxonomy): domain Bacteria; phylum Pseudomonadota; class Gammaproteobacteria; order Burkholderiales; family Burkholderiaceae_C; genus JBDLRH01. The sequence goes on along the minus strand of JBDLRH010000061.1, from coordinate 396 downwards.
TGCGCTCCATCCAGTCATCCGGGGTGCCGTGGCCGAACTTGGCCAGCGTTTCCTGGTTCTTCGCCTCTTCGCGGTAGAGCTCGGCGCCCTTCCAGAACACGGTTTCGATGCCCTTGGTCTGCGGGCTGTGCGGGTCGTCGGCGGTCTCGCACTTGGCGTGGTGCTTGCGGTGGATGGCCACCCACTCCTTGGTGACCATGCCGGTACCAATCCACAGCCAGAAACGGAAGAAGTGCGAGGGGATGGGCCCCAGGTCCATCGCGCGATGGGCCTGTGCGCGGTGCAGGAAGATGGTGACCGACGCGATCGTGATGTGGGTGGTGAACAGCGTGTACAGCACGATCTGCCACCAGGCCAGGTCCCACAGGCCGTAGGACAGCCAGTGGATGATTGCGT
>JBDLRH010000060.1:0-3801 GCA_039800165.1 Pseudomonadota bacterium | reverse complement strand
CGCGTGCCCACCACCTCGAACCACTCCATCGCGTTCCAGGCGGCGTTCTGCAGGCGCAGCACGTCCACCTCGCGCTCGGCCTGGTAGCGCTGCAGCACGGCCGGGATGTCGGCCGCACCGCCGCCGCCCGCGGCCTTGGCCTCCTTGAACAGCCGCGTGAGGCCGATCGCGTCCTCCAAAGCCAGCTTGGTGCCCGAGCCGATGGCGAAATGTGCCGTGTGCACGGCGTCACCCATCAGCACCACATGGCTCTGGCCGTTGAAGTGATGCCATTGGCGGCAACGCACGCGCTGGAAGTTCAGCCACGCCGAGCCGCGCAGGTGCCGCGCATTGCTCAGCAGCGGATGGCCATCCAGGTACTTGACGAACAGCTTTTCGCAGAACGCGATGGACTGGTCGGTGTTGGCCTCGTCCAGCCTGTGCGCCTTCCACACATGCTCGGGCGTCTCGACGATGTAGGTCGTGGTCTGGTCGTCGAACTTGTAGACGTGGCTCTGGAACCAGCCGTGCTCGGTCTTCTCGAAGTGGAAGTTGAAGGCGTCGTAGAGCTTGGTGGTGCCCAGCCAGATGAAACGGTTGGGCCGTGTCACCACGTCGGGCTTGAAGATGCTCGCGTACTTGTTGCGGATCTTGGAGTTGACGCCGTCGCTGGCGATAACGAGGTCGGCATCGGGGAAGTCGGCATCGGAGTCGACCTCGGTCTCGAACAGCAGCTCCACGCCGAGGGCCTCGCAGCGCGACTGCAGGATGTTCAGCAGCTTCTTGCGCCCGATGCCCACAAAACCGTGGCCGCCGGAGCGGATGACGTGGCCCTTGAAGTGCAGCTCGATGTCGTCCCAGTGGTTGAAGGCCACCTCGATGGCGTCCGCCGTGGGCTTGTCCCAGTGCCGCATCCCGTCCAGCGTGGCGTCCGAGAACACCACGCCCCAGCCGAAGGTGTCGTAGGGGCGGTTGCGCTCCACCACCGTGATGTGGTGCGACGGGTCCAGCTGCTTCATCAGCAGCGCGAAATACAGGCCGGCGGGGCCGCCGCCAATGCAGACGATGCGCATGGGTGGGTCCTGGGAGGAGGGTGGGTCACCGGCGAACCGATGAGGTCGGCGAAGGGGCCTGACGAGCCCAACCGTGCCGATTGTGCCGCCGAAATACTTTAGTTCTAAAGCAATTCCCGGGTCCGACAAGAGCGATGGGCTGATGCCAACCCGGCACGAAGTCGCACGGCGTTCAACCGCTTCCACCCTTCAACCCGCACACCCAACCTGGAAGGATGGTTGCACCCCAGGAGCATGCCATTCCCGACGCGCCCCGCGCGATCGACACGTGGCCAAGGAGGTCAACGAACCAAGCTGAACCCTACACTCATCCGCAGTCAGCGTCTGAACAACCAGCAAACACCACCTGGTTCACGATTCAGAAGTCGGCGGGGTGGCACCTCCTATTTGGATCGGCGCGGACACCCCAGCCAAGTGGAGGTGCGTGGCTGGCACCCCATCCCTTATGACGGGGTGGGCGATGCGGCGCCGGCCACGTTGGCCGGCGATTCGGACGAAGTGCCCTTATCGGAGGATGGCGATGGCGAAGAAAGCTGAACCCGCATTGGCATCCGGCGCACTGCTGATCGAACTGCGTGGCCTGATCGAGGCTGCCCGCCAACATGTCGCGCAGACCGCCAACGCCACGCAGACCATGCTGTACTGGCATGTCGGGCAACGTGTCCAGCGCGAAGTGCTGAAAAACGAACGCGCTGAGTATGGCGAGCAGATTGTGTCGACGCTGTCGACACAATTGGTGGCTGAGTACGGTCAGGCGTTTGGCCCGCGGAGCCTGCGCCGCATGATGCAGTTTGCCGACGTGTTCCCCAACGAGAAGATCGTCTCTGCGCTGGCACCGACATTGAGCTGGAGCCACTTCATCGAAATCCTGCCGCTCAAACAGCCGCTGGAACGCGAGTACTACGCCGAGTTGTGTCGCGTGGAGCGCTGGAGCGTGCGCACCCTGCGTGAGCGCATCGCCAGCCAGTTGTACCTGCGCACGGCCATCGCCAAACAACCTGACGCCGTGGTGAAAGCAGAGATCAGCCATGTTACGGCGCGCACTCTTCTAGGCTCTGCGTCCCACCCTATTCGATGGTGTTCGGGGCGTCATGTCCCGATGTCGTTTCGCAGGATCCGAGCGCTCATGGTGTGTGGGACGCGGGTGTGCGCACGAGCGACAACGCCGCCAGTGTCGAGCTGGCGGCGGTGTGACTGGAGGCGGTGTGCGGGGGCTGGGCGCGGTTCAGAACGGTAGTTCGCCGTTGGTCGGGCCGCAGTCGCTGTGGAGCAGGTTGTGGCGGTCGCGGCTTTGGAAGTGCCTTCGGATCTGGTTGGCGTATCGTGACTCCACCAGGCGCATCAGGTGCTCGACGTAGAGGTAGATCTCCACGGCTGCGGCGTCGCTGAGCTTGGGCAGGGGTACGGCGCGTGGGCGCCGCAGGCGAGGTGTGGTGCTCATTGCTGCTCCTTGATGGCCTGGACCAGCAGTTCGTCTGGCAGGTGGTTCAGGCCCTTGGGGACGGCCAGCCGCATGGCGGTGCACAGGATGCGCCCTGCCTGGCGGGGCAGGCCCTTGGAGGCCTGGCGCAGGATCTCCAGGCCCGACTCCGACATCAGGCTGTGCGGGCAGCCCGCCTTGTGCAGCCCGTGGCTGATGAGCTGGGCGAAGCGCTCGCGCTCGAAGAACGCGCCCAGTTGCACGTGGACCTGGATGCGCCCGCTCAGCGCGGCGTAGGGCGCGCGCTGCAGCGTGGTGGCCAGCTGAGGGTGGCCCACCAGCCAGATGGTGACGAGGTCGCGCGAGTCGAAGGCGAAGTTCAGGAACGCGGGCAGGTCGCGGAAGAACTCCGCGGGCAGGTTCTGCGCCTCGTCGATGATCCAGATCGGGGTGATCTGCTTGGTCTGGGCGAGCTCGTGCACGCGCTGCTTGATGTCGCGCCACAGCTGGGCGCGCCGGTAGCTGGGCTCCAGGGCGAGTTCGCGTGCGAGCCCGCGGTACAGGTCCACCCGGCCGAAGTCGGTCTCGGCCTGGTAGAGCACGAGGTGGCGGTGGGGGTTGAGCCGGCGGCTGAGCATGCGCAGCGCCGCGGTCTTGCCCACGCCGGGCTCGCCGGTGAGCAGCCCCACGCCTGGGAACTGCAGCAGCCAGTTGAAGCGCTCGCCCAGGCTGGTGATCGCGCCGTCGTCCCAGGGCTCGGCCAGGTCCTTGCCCAGGGGGGCATGCGTGAGGCCGAAGTGTTGCAAGAAGGTGCTCATGCCTTGTGCTCCTGCAGCGGCGTGGTCACTGGGGCGGCGTGGCCGTCGTGGTGCATTTGCAGGGCGAGCTCCACGAGGTTGGCGCCGGTGATGGCGGGCCGGTGCGTGGCTTGCTGCGCGGGCATGCCGCCGCCAGCGCTGTCACCGCTGCCACTGCGGCGGCGGTGGGCATTGGCCAGGCTGTCCAGCGGGGTGGCTGCCCCGAGGCTGCGGCCGTTGTCGTCCTCGGCGCCGAGCACGCGCTGGGCGTGGGGGTCGACCACCAGGCGCACGGTTTTGCCAGCGAGCTCCCCAAGTTCGACAGTTAGCCCACGCAAAGCGTTGATTCATAACGAATCAACGCCCGAATGTTTCCACTACAAATCGGCTGCTGCGTCGACTTGAGCGAACTCCTCGGTCTTGGGGGTGGGGATACCGATGGCGGCGAACAGTTCTCTTTGCTGTGGCGCCAGCGTGGTCACGCCGCGCAAGATGCGGCCATCTGGGGTGGTGGCAGCTTGCTGCTGGATGC
>JBDLRH010000059.1:0-17234 GCA_039800165.1 Pseudomonadota bacterium | reverse complement strand
CGTGCTCGATGGCGCTGTATTGGCTCAGCGTCACGTTGCCGGTGCTGCTGTTCACCGCCAGGTCAAACACCGTGTTGCCCGCAGCCACACCCCCTTGCGTGGCCGAGGTGGAGCCGACGATCTGGCCGCCGATCAGGTACAGGTAGATGTTGCCCGCCGCGGCATTCAGGCCGCTGTCCACACCTTGGGACGCCACGCTGAAGGCGTAGCTCCACACCGTGCTGCCGGCACCATCGGCGCCGTAGTCGGAACTGCCGACCGTGAAGGCGGCGGCAAACGATTGCGCATCGGTGTCGGTGGCGCTGCCTTCAGTGTCGGCATCCTGCGTGTTCACCACGACGGTGTCGGTGGGCGCGGCCTGGGTGATGCTCGGGCCGTCGTCGTCAAACGCCACGTTGCCGCCCAGGTCGATGCTTTTCACATCTTCATGGGTGTCGCCGTCGTGGTCGGTGATGGTGGCTGTTGCGTTCAGGTACGCCACACCGGTGCCCAGCACCGCCTCTTGCGCGTCAAAGTTGCTGCTTGCTCCGGGGCCGTCGTGCTCGATGGCGCTGTACTGGGTCAGCGTCACGTTGCCGGTGCTGCTGTTCACTGCGAGGTCAAACACCGTGTTGCCTGCCGTCACCCCGCCCAGCGTGGCCGAGGTGGAGCCAACGATCTGGCCACCGATCAGGTACACGCGGATGTCGCCATCGGCCGCATTCAGGCCACTGAAGGCCCCCTGCGACGCCACGCTGAAGGCGTAGCTCCACACCGTGCTGCCAGCCCCATCGGCGCCGTAGTCGCTGCCCGCCAGTGCAAACGACGCAGCGAAAGACTTCGCGTCGCTGTCGCTGGCGCTACCTTCGGTGTCGGCGTCCTGCGTGTTCACCACGATGGTGTCGGTGGGCGCGGCCTGGGTGAGGCTCGGGCCGTCGTCATCAAATGCCACATTGCCGCCCAGGTCCAGCGACTGGGTGTCCTCCACCGTGTCGCCGTCGTGGTCGGTGATGGTGGCCGTCGCGTTCAGGTACGCCAGGCCGGTGCCCAGCACCGCCTCTTGGGTGTCGAAGTTGCTGGTTGCTCCGGGGCCGTCGTGCTCGATGGCGCTGTACTGCGCAAGCGTCACGTTGCCGGTGCTGCTGTTCACCGCCAGGTCAAACACCGTGTTGCCCGCAGCCACACCCCCTTGCGTGGCCGAGGTGGAGCCGACGATCTTTCCGCTGATGAGGTACAGATAGATGTTGCCTGCCGCGGCGTTCAGGCCGCTGTCCACACCTTGAGACGCCACGCTGAAGGCATAGCTCCAGACGCTGCTGCCTGCGCCATCGGCGCCGTACTCGCTGCCAGACACCGCAAACGCCGCTGCGAACGACTGGCTGTCGCTGTCGCTGGCACTGCCTTCGGTGTCGGCGTCTTGCGTGTTCAGCACCACGGTGTCGGTGGGTTCTGACTGGCTGATGCCCGGGCCGTCGTCGTCGAATGCCACGTTGCCGCCCAGATCGATCGACTTGCTGTCAGCCGTGCTGTCACCGTCCTGGTCAGTGATGGTGGCCGTCGCGTTCAGGTAAGCCAGGCCCGTGCCCAGCACCGCCTCTTGGGTGTCGAAGTTACTGCTGGCCCCGGGGCCGTCGTGATCGATGGCGCTGTACTGCGCAAGCGTCACGTTGCCGGTGCTGCTGTTCACCGCCAGGTCAAACACCGTGTTGCCCGCCGTCACCCCGCCCTGCGTGGCCGAGGTGGAGCCCACGATCTGGCCGCCGATCAGGTACAGGTAGATGTTGCCTGCCGCGGCGTTCAGGCCGCTGTCCACACCTTGAGACGCCACGCTGAACGCATAGCTCCACACCGTGCTGCCCGCACCATCACCGCCGTAGTCGGAACTGCCGACCGTAAACGCTGAAGCAAACGATTGCGCATCGGTGTCGGTGGCGTTGCCTTCGGTGTCAGCGTCTTGCGTGTTCAGGATGACGGTGTCGGTGGGCGTTGCCAGCGTCACCGCCGGCGCGCTGTCTTCAAAGCGGATCTGCGCGCCAATGGAGGTGGCCTCACGCTGCGGCTCCAGCAGCCGGAAGCCGCCGACGTCAAAACTCGCACTGCCGTCGGTGCCGTCACCGCCGTTTTCGATCAGCACCCGCTGGTGGTTCGACGCGGTGTGATAGTGAATGCGGTCGGTAGCCAGTACATGCAGCAGCGTGGCCACGCCGTTGGTGATGGTCACATCGCGCGCAGCGGTCACATCCACGCCGTCCGGGTCGAACACCTGCACCAGCGTGATGTTGACCTTCACATCGTCGGCATCACCCAGCCCGTCTACATAGGCGGCGCCGCTCTCCACGTCGGTGCTGTAGGCCGTCACACGCACCGTCGCGGCCTTGTCCTTTTGCAGCTGCACCACCTGGAAGGTGGCTGCCTGCGAATTCACCAGCCCGGTGAAGGCGATGTTGGCCTCAACGTCTGCCTCGCCCTCGCTCAGGTTGGGCACGGTGTAGTTGGTGTTGGCGCCCGACACGAAGGTGAACCACAGGCCTTCGTCCGGGTCCACCATCTGGTTGTTCACACCCAGGGTGATGGTGCCGCCGGCCTGGCTGCTGTTGAGCGTGTCGCCGGTGTTGATCGCCTGTCCGGTGGACTGGTTGGCCGGCAGCTTGCCCGTGGCAATCAGCGCCACCTCGGCATCGCCGTACATCAAAAACAGGTTCTGGCCCGAAGGGGCGTTGGCCAGCGAGAAGTTGCGCTCCTGGTCCACCGTGGCGTACACCAGGCCAGCAAGGTCCAGCGACTCGTCGGCCTGGGTGCCGTCGGGGTGGTACATCGCCTCGAACTGCACCGTCCACAGCTTGGCGCCGCTGATGGGCGTGCCGGTCTCCTGCAGGTAGGCCGCCATCACGATGGTGCCGCCCGCGGTCTTGCCTAGCAGCACGTTGTTGTTCACGCCATCGGTGTACAAAAAGATCGATTCGCCCGATGCGGTGTCCAAGCCGCTGTCCAGCCCGTTGAGGGCCTGGCTGCTGCTGTCGGTGAACCACACATCCACCGCACTGCCGGTGGGCGTGAAGGTCAGGATATTGCTGCCGGTGTTGCCGGCCACGCCGGTGTAGCCGCTCAGCGCAGCACGCAGCGGCGTGCCTGCCGACAGCGCCGAGAGGCGCGCGCTGAAATCCGACGGCAGCAAGCCGACGGCAATGTCGTTGTCGTTGGCGTCGCCTGCGGTGCTCGCGCTGGTAAAGCTGTTCTGCAGGCTGGTCGACTCGTCCAGAGTCGTTTGGGTGCCGGTGTTGACCAAGGCCATGAGATGTCCTCCTACGGGTGTGACGGTGTGACGCTGTGAAAAAGGATCGGGTTTCGCCTGACAGTCACTCCACCGCAAGGCAGTGCGCTGTCACGCGTGGGCTGAATGTGAAGCTTGCTTGCCTGCGTGACCTTGACCTCGCGCACCCTGTGCAGGCACGGCATCGCGCGTGGCGCTGCGGCTTGCGTCGGGTCGGTGTCGGATACATCTACGCGGCATCACGCGGCATCACGCGACGCACGCGACACACGCGGCACAGGCGGCACAGCCACGCCACTTGCGTGCGGTCATCTCCAGCGCGCACGCTGCAGCACAGACTGCGCGGATGCCAACGTCACCCTTGGGCGCACTGCGGGTCAGCGGTGCCGATGCCTGAACATGTTCCGCGACCGGCTGGATGCCGCCGCACAGCTGGCCGAACGCCTGGCGCCTGTGCTCGCGCGCTTGCAGTGCACCCGCCCGCTGGTACTGGGCATTCCGCGCGGCGCGGTACCGATGGCGCGCCTGGTCGCCCAGCGGCTGGATGCCGACTGGGATGTGGTGCTGGTGCGCAAGCTGCGCGCGCCGTTCAGCCCGGAAACGGCGATCGGTGCCGTCAGCGAAGACGGCCGGCTGCACATCGCGCCGTGGGCTGCGTCAGCGGGCGTCGATGCCCAGTGGATCGAGCATGAGCGCGCCGAGCAGATGCACACGCTTGCGCGCAGGCGCGCACAGTACGACGGGGTGCGCAGCCGCCCGCTTCTCGCCCATCGCTGCGTGGTGGTGGTCGATGACGGGCTGGCCACCGGCGCAACGATGCAAGCCGCCTTGCAGATGCTGCGCAATCAGCCCCTGAAGCGGCTGATCTGCGCGGTGCCGGTGGCCTCGGCCGAAGCGGCTGCGCAAGTGGCGCCACTGGCCGACGACTGGATCTGCCTGCACACCCCCGACCCCTTCGGTGCGGTGGGCAGCCACTACCAGCAGTTCGATCAGGTCAGCGACGAGGAGGTGCTGGCCTTGCTGCGCGAGGCGGCAGCGCAAATGCCGACGCTCGGGCCCGCGCTCGGGGCGGCGCTCAGTCCTGCACCCGCCAGGCACCATTCGGATCGCGGCACGCGGTCCCCGTGACCGACTCCATGCGCCGCGCCACCACCGCCTGAACCTCGTATTCGCGGCACGGGCCTTGCGCCGTCTCCCAGGTGCGCATCGGCACCACCGTGTATTCGTTGCCGCTGTCCGGGTTGCGCCAGCGCGACTGCACACCGCTGCGCAGCGTCTCGAGCGAATGCGCCGTCTTGCGGCGGTCGCTGTCATCCATCGAGCGGCCCACGTTGCCGCCCACCGCCGCGCCGAGCATGGTGCCGACGATGGTGGCTGCGGTGCGCCCGCTGCCCTCGCCCACCTGTGAGCCCAGCAGCCCACCCACCACCGCCCCCACCATCAGGCCGGTCTGCTCTTGCGTGACGGGCCGGTCACTGGCGCAGCCCCACAGCAGTGATGCGGACAGAAGCGCAGCCACCAGCGGCAGCAGCGGACGACGCAGATGCCGTGCACGGCGCTGCGCAAAGAACGAACGGGAATCAGAGGTCATGAAAGCTCCTTGGGTGGCGAGGGGTGGATGCCGCAACAGCGGCGCGGGACGGCATGGCATCGGCCACATCGAAGGTGGCGCCTGAGGCGGCTGTCATGGCAGCACGCGGCGTGGGTTGAGGTGCGGGCTGAGGTACGGGCTGCGGTGCGGACTCCGTGTGGCGGCTGCGGCCTGCGCGCTGCGCCAGGCGCTTGCGCAGTTCAGCCAGCGGCAGCGTATTGAGTACCTGCGACGGGTTGACCCAGCCGCGACGGGCCTGGCCCACGCCCCATCCGATGCGGTCGAGCTCGCCGGGCTCGTGCGCTCCGCTGCTGATGCTGAGCATCACCCCCTCGTCACGCGCCAGGCGGCAGCCGCTGTCGTCCAGATCCAGCTCCAGCGGGTCGCCATGCACCTCCAGCACACAGCCGTGTGCGTGCGCGGCGCGCATCACCGCCTGCAGGTCCACCGTCACCGGCGACAGGCTGCTGCGCGAGGCCAGCGGATGCGACAGGATGGACAGCTGCGGCTGCGCCAGCGCAGTGATCACGCGGCGCGTTTGCTGCTCGCGCGGCAAGTCGAGGTGATCGCGCAGCGCGGCACTCACAAAGTCGATGCGTGCATGCAGGGCCTCGTCCATGCCGGCGGGCCAGTCCAGCAGGCCGTTATCCTGGATGGCCAGCGCCAGGCCGGCCAGCAGCCGCACCGGGCCGCCCCGCGCATTGAAGCGCTCGATACGCTCCAGATCTGCCGCCAGACGCGCCAGGTCCACGCCACCGCGTGCGCGCCGCTGCGGCACCAGCGTGATGCCGAGATAGTCCATGCCCTGCGCCCGCGCCGCATCGGCCAGCGCCTGCAGGCGGTCGCGGCCGCTGATCGCCGGGCCCTCGGGCGGCATCTGCACATGCAGGTCGCCGCGCAGCTGGCTGCGCATCAGCAGCTGCGGCAGCCGGCCAGCCAGCGCGGCTTCGATCTCGCCGTTGTCCTCGCGCAGCTCGGGCGCCAGCCACGGCAGCCCGAGCGCGCGGTACACCTCTTCTTCGGTGCGCGAGGCCACGGTGTCGGTGCCGCGGTACAGCCCGTATTCGTTGAGCTTGAGCCCCTGCGCCATCGCCCGGCGGCGCAGCGCGATGTTGTGCGCCTTCGAGCCGGTGAAGTACAGCCACGCCGCGCCAAAGCTCGACGGATCGACCACCCGCAAGTCCACCTGCAGGCCGTCGTGCAGCATCACGCTGGCGCGCGTGGTGCCGCGCGACAGCACCGACATCACCTCCGGGCCGGTGACGAAGCGGTCCATCACCGCGGTGGCCTGCGTTGCGCCCACCAGCAGATCCAGGTCGCCGATGGTGTCGCGCATGCGGCGCAGGCTGCCCGCCACCACCGCCTGCTCGACACCGGGCGCCGAACGCAGGCGCGGCAGCAGCGCCTGCGCCATCGCCTGCACCCGGTGCGGTGCAAAGCGCAGCGCCGGCTGCATCCGCGCCAGGATGCCGTCGCGGATGCGCCTCTCGGTCGCTGCGCCAAAGCCGCGCAGGCTGCGGATGCGGCCCTGTTGCGCAGCTCGCAGCACATCCTCCAGGCTGTCGACCTGCAGCGCCTCGCGCAACTGCTGCACCCGCTTGGGGCCGATGCCGGGGAAGGCCAGCAACTGCGTCAGGCCCTCGGGCAGCTCGTGCTCCAGCGCATCGAGCTGCGCGCAGCGGCCGTGGTCGTGGATCTCGATGATGGCGCTGGCCAGGTCCGGCCCCACGCCGGGCAGGGCCTGCAGCGCCTGCGCCGGCTCGCCCTGCGCCACCAGCTCACCGACGCTGCGGGCCTGCATGGCCAGGGTGCGCGCGGCATTGCGGTACGCTCGCACCCGGAACACATTGGCGCCCTGCACTTCCAGCAAATCGGCGATGTGTTCCAGCACCGCTGCGATGTCGCGGTTGCCCAGGGTGCGGTGCGGCAAAACCATGGCTCAGCGCCTTCCACCGCCCGCCGTCGCACTGCGCTGCGGCTGCGGCCACGGCAGGTCGGGGGACAAGGCCATCCGGTACACCGGTCGGCGCTGCGCCACCTCGCGGGCGACGCGCTGGGCCAGCACCTCGGTGTCCACGCCGCTGAGGTCCACGTTGAACATGCCGCTGATGCGACGGCTGGCGTTGCGGCCGCAGTGGCGGCGCAGCAGGCTCAGGAAGCGCGGCGCGGCAAACACCTTGAGGCTGCGGAATTCGCCGTGCTGCGCCGCCTGCTCGATGAAGTGGCTGAGCTCTTGCGCGAACTGCTCGGCCTGCTTGCGGTGCGGGTCGCTGCGCGCCGTGAGTGCCACCGCACCAAAACCCTGGTCGCTGGCGCGCCGGCCCTGCTGGTCGTCGGCCAGCGCACCGGCATGCAGCCGGCTTTGCGGATGCTCGAAGTGCTGCAGCAGCAACAGCGGAAGGCCGGGGCGCTGCTGCAACAGTCGCGCCCGTGCGGCGTTGGCCACAAGAATCCATTCGGTGTTCATGGGTGCGACCTTGCCGCCGCCCGCACCCTGCGTGATTGACTGCGGTCAGCGCCCGCGCGGCACGGGCTTGCGTGTGCGCGCCGTCGTGCGCCCAACCTGAGCCACATCAACGCGGTGCGCTGCAGTGCGCGCCGACACTGGCGGCGCGCCTGCCCTGGGGCGCACCGATCCGGAGGTTTCCATGTTCAGTTTTCAGCGCATTCTTGTGCCGGTCGACGGCAGCGAGTCATCCAACAAGGCCCTGGTGGCCGCACTGCAGATCGCGCGCGACGGCGGCGGGCGGGTGCGGCTGCTGCACAGCCTGGACGAACTGTCCTACCTGAGCGGCTACGAATATTCGGCGCTGGTGCTGCAGCAGGCGCGTGACCATGCAGCGCGCGTGCTGGCCGAGGCCACAGCGGTAGCCGCCAGCGCCGGCGTGCCGTGCGACACCGCACTGCGCGATGCCCCCGGGCAGCGCATCGGCGAAGTGGTGGCCAACGAGGCGCGCAGCTGGGATGCCGACCTGATCGTGCTGGGCTCGCACGGCCGCCGCGGACTGCAGCGGGTGCTGATGGGCAGCGGCGCCGAGCAGATCGTGCGCGAAGCACCGGTGCCGGTGATGGTGGTGCCAGCGCTCAGCCGCATGCGACCGCCGCTGCCCGAGCTGCCGCCCGAGCCCGCGTTCAGCACGGCAAGCTGAGGCGCCGCGCCTAAAGCGGCTTCAGCAGCTGGCCGCGCACCGTCTCAGCAGCCACGGCGAACACGCCGGCGCCCAGGTGATGCACCGTGTGCAGTTCGCGGTTGTCGTCGCGCAGCGACCAGCGGCCGCCGGTGAACACGCGCGGATCGGCCTGCGCCGACACCACCTCGACAAAGAAGGTGTCGTAGGCCGCCTGTGCATGCGGCTCGGGCAGCACGCGACATTCCATCCACGCGATGCAGCCGTCCACCAGCGGCAGGCCCAGCGCGGGGCCGTCGAACCAGCGCACGCCGTACTGCGCCCACTTGTCGGCACCGGCGCTGGAGAGTTCGCGCCCCGAGACGCTGCCCACGGTGAAGGTCAGGTCGGCCTGCGCGCGGCACGGAATGCACAGCGCAAGCGTGCCGCTGGCCTCGATCAGCTCGCGGGTGTAGGTGCTTTTGTCGATGACCACCGCAATGCGCGGCGGCGTGAACTCCACCGGCATCGACCACGCAGCGGCCATCAGGTTGCGCCGCCCGCCGTGGGCAGCGCTGACCAGCACGGTGGGGCCGTGGTTGACGAGGCGGCTGGCGTGGGCCAGTTCCACCGGCTGGCGCGGACCCGGCGCCGCGGCTTCGGGGTGACTGCTTTGGCTGTTCATGCCATGCCTGGCAGTGCGTGCCGCGCGGGGCGTGCGCTGGCCCTGAGTGCCGAAGGCCTCAGCGCTTGCGCGCAGCGGTCTTGACCGGGGCCTTGGGGGCCGCCTTCGCAGCAGGCTTGGCTGCAGGCTTTGCCGCCGCCTTGAAGTTCTGCTCGGCCATCGCGCCGGCCTGACGGAAGGCCTTGTGCATCGACTCCAGCGCCTCGTTGGCGGTGCCCATCGCGTTGCGCAGCGCAGCCACCGCAGCTTCGGAGCCGGCGGGTGCGTTGCCCAGCGTGGTCTGCATCAGCGTCTGCACGGCGCGCTGCATCTCGGCGGCGCGCTCTTCGATGGCGCGCGAGGCTTCTGCGCGCGACTCGCTGGTCAGGTGATACAGCTGCTGCGTGTAGGCGGTGGTCTTCTCCATCAGCGGCTGCAGCATCGAAGCCTGCAGCGCCAGCAGTTGCTGTGCGTCCTTCACGCTCATGGCGGCATCGGCCTGGCGGGCCGAGTCGCTCAGTGCGAGCTTCATCGTGGACATGTTGAGTTCGGCGAGCTTCTCGACGCCTTCAATGGTCTTGCGCATCAGGCCGAACAGGGTTTCGAGGTTGGCCTTCTGTGCGGCGGCGATCTGGTCTGGGGTCAGCATGGCGGTACTTCCTTGGGGTCGGGCCGAGGTCTCGGGTACAAGGTGCAGCATGGCCCGATCCGCATCATGCTGCAGTGCAACAATTGTACTTCAGCTCGGGGGCGGCGGCGATGGGGTTGGCGACGGCGGCGCGCCCTCACCCGGCGCCTGCGCTGCGTTGGCTTGTGCTGAATCTGCCTTGGCGCCGGCACGCTGGCGTGCCTCGCGCTGCTCGCGTGCCTGCCGCAGGTCGCGCCACTGCCACAGCGCAAACGCCAGCACCAGCACAAACACGCCCAGTTCGATCAGGATGCCCATATCTGTGTCGCTTATCCGAGCCGCTTACATTAGGTTGCGAACCATGCCAGCGGCTGTGGCAGTATGCAAGCCCGATCCTGCTGATGGGCCCGTCCACCGTGAAAGCAACCGCATCGTCTGCCCCCAAGTCCCGAGGCCGCGCCTCGGCCGGCAAGCTGCTGGATGTGGACCACGCCTACAGCCTGCTGGAAAAGCCCGAGCATGTGCAGCACATGCTCAAGCTGCTGCTGACCACCGTGCCGCAAGACGTGGCCGAGGTGGACCGGCTGCTGGCCGCGGGCGAGCGCGAGTCGGCGCACCGCGTGCTGCATCAGCTCAAGGGCTTTTTGCCGATGTTCTGCACCGACGCCTTTGGCAAGGAGCTGCAGGCGATCACCAAGCTGTGCAAGGAAGCGGACCCGAGCGCCTTCAACGACAAGTTTCCTGCGGTGCGCGACAAGCTCGACCGGCTGTGCACGCAGGCGCGCGAGTACCTCGACACCCAGCGCGGCTGATGCGCTGACCGCGCCGCTGCACCGGGCCGCGCGCATCAGGGCCCCGCGCGTCAAAAGCGCCACGCCAGCCCGCCACTGATCCATGCGCTGCCCGGCTTGAGGGTCAGCGGGCTGTCCAGCGCCGGGCCCGCCAGTCGCGCGTAGTTCAGCGACACGAAGCTTGCCCAGGAATCGCCGAACTCATGGCGATAGGTGATGGCGCCACCCCACGAACGCAGCCCTGCGCCGGGGCTGTAGGCGTGCAGCCCGGAGCTGAGCGACTGCCCTGCACTCACGCCGTGCCAGGCCTGCATGTAGCGCTGGTCGGCCAGCGACAGGCCCACACCCGCGATCAGCTGGCGGCCGTGGCCGAAGTCCCATTGGTGGGTGGCGCCGATGTCGGCGGTGATGCCGCCTACCCGGCCGAGCAAGTCGCCACTGAGCGCCGCGCTGAACTGCGTGTCGCCATCGGCCTGCCAGCGCACTGCCAGCCGCGGGCGCAAGGTCCGCCGGATGTCACCCATGCCGGAGAGCTGCGGGCTGCGGCTTTCGCTGCGGCCGTTGTCCAGCCGCAGCCCCAGCCCGACGCGCAGACCGGGGCGGCGCACCAGTTCGGCCTCCAGGCCACGCTCCACATCGTCGTTGCGGTGCGTGGTGAAGCCACCCGCGCCGCTGACCGTCCAGCGGCCGTAGCGCAGAAAGCCGGCAGGCCGCCAGCTCAGCCGGTAGTCCGACGCCCCCGGGTACGACGGCGAATAGGTCGCCAACAACCCCAGCGCGCCTTCAAACTTTTCCGGGTGCGAGGCCGAGAACAGGGGCTCAGCCGCATGCGCCGCCGGGGCCATCACCACCGCTCCTGCGGCGATGCAGACTTTCAAAACGCGTACGCACCCGGCAGTCATGGGAACAGAATACGCCCCTTCGCCGCCCTTGTGTCGGATCTGCACACCGCAACCTTGCGCCATCTTGCTGCAGCGCAGTGCAACGCTTACAATGCGAGCATCGATCGGGAGAGACAGCTTGCCTGCAAGCTGCGCCGAAGGAGCAACCGCCCCGGAAACTCTCAGGCAAAAGGACCGGTCGACGCATTTCGAACTCTGAAGAGTGCCCGGCTTCGTCAGCCGGTCCACCGCAGGAGCAAGCAGGCCCCCAGGGCCCGCGAATCTCTCAGGTTGCAAACAGAGGGGGCCTCGCCAGCGCATGGTGCGCAAGCGGGCCTTCTTCATGACGTTTGCACGGAGATTCGCATCATGCGCAAGCCATCCCATATCGTCGTCGTCGGCGGCGGCATCACCGGCGTCACCAGCGCCTACGCACTCGCGCGCGCGGGCCATCGCGTCACGCTGCTCGAGCGCAACCGCTACCCCGCCATGGACACCAGCTTTGCCAACGGCGGCCAGTTGTCTGCTTCCAACGCCGAGGTCTGGACGCACCCCAGCACCCTGCTCAAGGGCCTGAAGTGGATGCTCAAGCCCGACGCGCCGCTGCTGGTGAACCCCAAGCCCAGCTGGCACAAGCTGAGCTGGTTCGCCGAATTCGTGGCCTCGATTCCGCGCTACCGCGACAACACCATTGCCACTGCCCGCCTGGCGGTGCAGGCGCGCGAGCACCTGTTTGCCTGGGCCGAAGCCGAGGGCGTGGACTTTGACCTGAAGAAGCGCGGCATCCTGCACATCTACCGCGACAAGGCCGGCTTCGACCATGCGGCCAAGGTGTCCGAGCTGCTGGGCCAGGGCGGCCTGCCGCGCCGCGCGGTCACGCCCGAAGAGATGCGCGCCATCGAGCCCACGCTGGCCGGCAACTACTACGGCGGCTTCTACACCGAGAGCGACAGCACCGGCGACATCCACAAGTTCACCGTGGGTCTGGCCCGCGCCTGCGAGCGCCTGGGCGTGGCGCTGCGCACCGGCTGCGAAGTAGACAGCGTGCACAGCGACGGCGAGCGCGCCCGCGTCACGCTCAAGGGCGGCGACGTGGTCGAGGGCGATGCGCTGGTGGTGTGCGCCGGCGTGCACAGCCGCCGCCTGGCCGCACAACTGGGCGACCGCCTGAACGTGTACCCGGTCAAGGGCTACTCGATCACGGTGCAGCTCAACGACGAGCAAAGCCAGCAAGCCGCGCCGCAGGTGAGCCTGCTCGACGACGCCACCAAGCTGGTCACCAGCCGACTCGGTGCAGACCGCTTCCGCGTGGCGGGTACCGCCGAGTTCGACGGCTTCAACCTCGACATCCGCAGCGACCGCATCCGCCCGCTGGTGGAATGGGTGAACCAGTGCTTCCCGGGCGTGAGCACCCGCCAGGTGGTGCCGTGGGCCGGCCTGCGCCCGATGATGCCGGACATGATGCCGCGCGTGGGTGCCGGCCGCCGTGCCAACGTGTTCTACAACACCGGCCACGGCCACCTGGGCTGGACGCTGTCGGCCGTTACCGCGCACCTGCTGAGCGGCCATGTGGACGCGTGGAGCGATGCACGCGGTGGCGCCAGCGTGGCGCTGGCGCCGGGCCTGGCACAGCAGGCGGCCTGACCCAGCCGGCAACGGCGCTGCCGCAAACAAGAAGGGCCGCACATGGTGCGGCCCTTTTTTTGTGTGCCTCAGCGCGTCAGCGCAGGCACTCTTGCACCAGTGCCGCCCAGAAGCGGGTGGCGGGCTCGATGATCTCGTCGTTGAAGTCGTACGACGGGTTGTGCACCATGCAGCCACCGGGCGTGCCCTCGGCGCCGTTGCCCACAAACAGATAGCAGCCCGGTACCTTCTCGAGCATGAAGGCGAAGTCTTCGCTGGCCATGAGCGCCGGGGCCGGGTCCACCACCTTGGCGTCGCCGAACAGGCGGCGCGCCACGCTGCTGGCCAGCGCGGTTTCGCGCTCGCTGTTGACCAGCACCGCGTAGCCCTCGCGCCAGTCGATTTCGGCACGCACGCGAAAGCTGGCCGCCTGCTGTTGCACCAGTTCGTGCAGGCGCTCGCGCAGCAGCGCACGCACCTGCGGGGCCAGCGCACGCACCGACAGCTCCAGCTGCGCCACCTGCGGAATCACGTTGTTGGCCTGCCCGGCGTGCAGTGCACCCACCGTCACCACCGCAGACTGCAGCGGGTCGACATTGCGCGCCACGATGGTCTGCAGCGCCATCACCACCGATGCCGCTGCCACCAGCGGGTCGGCCGTGGTGTGCGGCAGCGCGCCGTGCCCGCCGATGCCGTGCAGGCGGATGGTGACGTAGTCGCTCGAGGCCATCGCAGGCCCGCTGCGAAATGCGAAGTGCCCGGTGGGCAGGCCCGGCGAGTTGTGCAGCGCAAAGACCGCATCGCACGGGAAGCGCTCGAACAGCCCGTCGGCCATCATGCGCAGCGCCCCGCCGCCGCCCTCTTCGGCCGGCTGGAAGATCAGGTGAAGCGTGCCGTCAAAGTCCACATCCTCTGCGATGTGGCGCGCCGCGCTCAGCAGCGTGGCGGTGTGGCCGTCGTGGCCGCAGGCGTGCATCAGGCCGGCAGTGCGGCTGGCCCAGGCGTGGCCGGTGGCCTCGGTGATCGGCAGCGCATCCATGTCGGCGCGCAGGCCGATGGCGCGTTTGCCGCTGCCCTTGCGCAGCGTGCCCACCACGCCGGTGCCGCCCAGGCCGCTGGTCACTTCATAGCCCCAGCCCTCGAGCTTGCCGGCCACCAGCGCCGAGGTGCGGTGTTCTTCAAAGGCGATTTCGGGGTGCGCGTGGATGTCGCGGCGCAGGGCGATGAATTCGCCCACGCGGTGGCTGAGCGACTGGGCCAGATAGGTGGCGGTCATTCGGTTCCCTCAAAAAGAAAAGCGCCTGCCCACGCGGGGCAGGCGCTGGAGTGGGCGTGCAGATTGTGTGTGCAACGCCGCCTGAGCATCGTCAGGCAGGCGACACGATCACTGCGCCTGCAGGCTGATCGAGCGTGCGATGCGCTGGTACAGGGCCACTTCGGCCTTGTAGGCGGCGTCGGCTTCGGCCAGCGTCTGCAGCGGCGCGGTCTCTTGCCCCATCGCGCTCAGGCCGTTGCGCAGCTCGGCATCGCCCAGCGTCTTTTGCAGTGCCTTGTGCAGCGCCTGCACCACCGGCTCGGGGGTGTCGCGCTTGACGAAGTAGCCGGTGCCGATTTCGGCGGTGAAGCCCTTGAGCGACTTGCTCTCGGTGGTGCTGGCCACATCGGGCAGCAGACGCTGACGGCCCGGGGTCAGCACGGCCAGCGCCTTGAGCTTGCCCTGCTTGACCAGTTCCACCTGCGCGGCACCGTAAGGCGTGATGAAGATGTCGACCATGTCGCCGATCAGGTCGCGCTGCGCATCGGCGGCGCCCTTGTACGGCACATGCGTCATCTCGACGTTGAGCTCCTTGCTCATCTTGGCACCCAGCAGGTGATAGAACGAGCCCGGGCCCACGCTGGCGTAGGTCAGCGGCTTGCCTTCCTTGGCCACCTTGGCGGCGTAGGCCACCAGTTCGTCGGCGTTCTTCACCGGCAGGCCGGCGCGCGAGAAGATGGCCATGGGGGCCAGCGCGATGCGGTGGATCTGGCGGAAGTCTTCGGGCTTGTACTTGATCGATGAGATCGCCATCGGCGCCAGGATCAGCTCGTTGGGCGAGCCCTGGAACACCAGGTGGCCGTCGTTGGCCGAGTTCAGCACCTTCTGTGCAGCGATCGAGCCGCTGGCGCCGCCCAGGTTCTCGACGATGGCCGGCTGGCCGAGGGCGGCACCCAGCGGCACGTTCACGCGGCGGGCGATGGCGTCCGACAGGCCGCCGGCCGGGTACGGAATCATCAGGGTCACCGGCTTGGCCGGGAAGTTCTGGGCCAGGACGCTGGCGCTCAGGGCCAGGGCCGATACGGCGCCCAGCAGGGTCTTGACGGTCATTTTCACGGTTGTCTCCAGGGATCAGGGTGGCAAATTCAAGGGGGGACGTGGCCAAGCGGGGGCTTGGTTGACCGGATGCTAGGCAGGGCCATCCATGACGTCCAATGCATTTTCAAAGATGAATGAATGATTCAAAATGCATGGATGCTCACCCTCACCCAACTGCGCCACTTCGTCGGCCTGGCGCGCGCCGGCAGCTTCGTGAAGGCGGCAGCGGCGCTGCACCTCACGCAGCCGGCGCTCAGCCGCAGCATCAAGTCGCTGGAAGACGAACTGGGCCAGGCGCTGTTTGACCGCACCGGGCGTCGCATAGAGCTCACGCCGTTTGGCCGCCAAACGCTGGCCGGTGCGCAGCGCCTGCTGGAAGACGCCGCCGCGCTGCGCGAACGTGCGCAGCCCCTGGGCGCTGACCACACCGGCCGCGCCCGCGTCGGCCTGAGCTCAGGGCCGGGCGCGCTGCTGACCACGCCGCTGATGACGCACTTTGCGAAGAACTTCCCGCGCTTTCAGGTGGAGGTGGTGCGCGCCAACACGCAGACGCTGGCGCAGATGCTGCGCGACCGGCAGATCGACGCGATGGTGGTGGACGCGCGCTCGCTGGTGCCCGCACCCGACCTGCATGTGGACGAGTGGTTCGAGATGGAAGGCGCCTTCCTGGTGCGCAAGGGCCACCCGCTGGCGCGGCTGCCGCGGGTGAGCATGGCGCAGCTGCTGCAGCATCCGGTGGCCTCTACCCCGCTGAGCGACGAGCTCGCGCGCATCCTGGTGCAGCGCTACGGCGAGCAGGCGCACCCGCAGGCGATGGTGAAGCTGGCCAGCGACGAGATCTCGCACCTGGTGCAGGTAACGCAGCAGACCAACGCGGTGCTGCTGGCGGTGCGCGCCAGTGCGCCCGGCCTGGTGGCACTGAAGATGTACCCCGCCCTGCAGGCCCGCGCCCGCTTCGGCCTGGTGACGCTGGCCCACCGCGCGCAGGCGCTTTACCTCGACGAGGTGCGGCGGATCATGCGGTCCATCATGGCCTAGGCTGAGCAGTTGACGCGTAGCTCCACGTATTTGTATGCTGACCTGAGGGCTTGTAGGCCCAGAGGAGCGTGTATGGCTATCAAGAAACTCGTTGGTCTCGTCGTTTTGCTGGGAGCGACAGGTAGTGCGGTCGCAGAGGAATACTTTCCACCTACGTCCGGCCAAGCGCCAGCGGTCATATTGCTGTCTGGCCAAACAGGTACCGAACGGTATCGCGACAAGGCCACAGACGTCGCGACACTCGGTTACACCGCCGTGCTTGTTGATGGAAAAGAAGTCTCCCCTTGGGACTCTTCAGGGGCTAGAAATCTACAACGCCTGATTACGCGCGTCCAATCAGACCCGCGCGTAAAGGCAGGCAAGGTGGTGGTGGTCGGATATTCGCTGGGAGGTGGCGGTGCGTTGGTACACGCAACGGGGAGTACAGACTTGGTAGCTGCGGTCGCCGCGTTTTATCCGGCTATCTCCAAACTACCCAGCATCCCTAACGTAGCCAGACAGGGGCGTGTACCCACGATTCTCTTCGCAGGAGGGAAGGACTACTTCAACAGTTGCTGTCTGATTGAATCCATGCAGCAATACGCTGATGCAGCAAAAAAGGGGGGCGGCAACGCAGAGTTGGTTGCCTATCCGGACGCAACTCATGGCTTCAACCTACGGGCATCGCCCACATATCGACCCGAAGATGATGAGCACTCTTGGCAGCGGCTCAAGCATTTCCTTGCCAGTCATTCCCCGTTGAAATGACAAGCAAGCGTGCGAATGCAGATCCTCTGAAACAGGTAGGTCAACTATCTAGACGCGACGTGTGAGAGTGTCAGGGACGGAAGATTCGAATGGTCGACGATTGCCAACTTGTATCGTGCATCAGACCCACTCCAGTGACGCTGCCCACGGCGAAGTCACTTGCAGTGACTGAATTTCGACTCAAGTTAGAACTTTTGAGAATACACACACCTGACCCGTCAGTGGTGCATGAGCTAATCCCACCGGGCGAAAAGATCCCACTAACCGTTGCGCCAACAACCGCGGCACCGAAGTTGCCAGTGTAGATATGCACGCTAACGGTAGCCGTCGCCCTCCAGTTCTTGCCATCAACGACTTCCCCTTTTCCTGTCACAGACTTCACGGCAACTGGAAGAAGTCCGTCGCTGTAGGTGATACCCGCGGAGCTCACTAACAGGTTCGGACTGTTGGCTCCCTCATCTTTGACCTTGTCCTTCCATGCAGATGCCAGTAGGGCATTGGCAACGCCCGCTGGGCTTGCATCCTTATTCGCCGAAAGGTACAGCGCTGCAACGCCTGCCA
>JBDLRH010000058.1:0-21933 GCA_039800165.1 Pseudomonadota bacterium | reverse complement strand
GTGATTCACGTGGGCAAGCGCGGCGGCTGCCGCAGCACGCCGCAGGCCTTCATCGACCGGCTGATGGTGAGCGAGGCGCTGGCCGGCGAGAACGTGGTGCGGCTCAAGGGCGGCGATCCGTTCATCTTCGGGCGCGGCGGCGAAGAAGCCCAAGCCCTGCGCGACGCCGGCATCGAGGTACGGGTGGTCAATGGCATCACCTCGGGCCTGGCGGCCGTCAGCTCGCTCGGGGTACCGCTGACCCACCGCGACCACGCGCACGGCGTGGTGTTCGTGACCGGCCATGCCAAGCCCGGCGACGGCGGCACCGACTGGGCGGCGCTGGCCGCCAGCGCGCGCGACTGCAAGCTCACGCTGGTGATCTACATGGGCATCGCGGGCGTGCAGCAGATCCGGCATGGCCTGCTGCAGTCGCTGCCGGCGCGCACGCCGGCGGCGGTGGTGCAGGCGGCATCCACACCGCAACAGCGCGAGGTGCTGACATCGTTGGGCGAACTCACCGAGGCCATCGCGCGCGAGCAACTCGCAAGCCCTGCGGTGATCGTCGTGGGCGAGGTGCTGTCCGATGCGATTGCGGCGCTGCAGTGCCGCGATCTGCCCCAGGCGCTGCGCAGCGCGGGCTGACCTCTCCTCACGGCAGAGACGCATCTACACTGCCCGCCATGAGCGGGACGTGGGATGCCATCATCATCGGGGCCGGCGCGGCCGGGCTGTTTTGCGCCGGCATCGCAGGCCAGCGCGGCCTGAAGGTGCTGCTGCTCGACCACAGCCCCAAGCTGGCCGAGAAGATCCGCATCTCGGGCGGCGGGCGCGCCAACTTCACCAACCGCGAGCTCGACGCGCGCGCGCCGCAGCGCCACTTCATCAGCCAGAACCCGCAGTTCTGCCGCTCGGCGCTCAGCCGCTACACGCCGCAGGACTTCATTGCACTGGTGCAGCGCCACGGCATCGCCTTCCACGAAAAGCACAAGGGCCAGCTGTTCTGCGACCGCTCGGCCGACGACCTGATCCGCATGCTGCTGGCCGAGTGCGAGGCCGGGGGCGTGGTGCGCCGCCAGCCCTGCGCGGTGCACGCGGTGCGCCAGGCGGTGCTTGAAGGCCGAGACGGCTACGAGGTCGACACCGATGCCGGCACCGAGCGGGCCCGCAGCCTGGTGGTGGCCACCGGCGGGCTGCCGATTCCGCAGATCGGCGCCACCGACTTCGGCATGCGCATCGCGCGGCAGTTCGGCCTGCAGGTGGTCGAGCCGCGGCCGGCGCTGGTGCCGCTGACCTTCGAGGGCAGCGCCTGGGCGCCGTACGCCGGGCTGGCCGGGCTGTCGCTGCCGGTGCGCATTGCCACGGGCGAGAAGAAGGCGGCCATGGCCTTTGACGAAGACCTGCTGTTCACCCACCGGGGCCTCAGCGGCCCGGCGGTGCTGCAGATCTCGAGCTACTGGAGCCCGGGCACACCGATCCGGCTGGACCTGGCCCCGGGGGAGGATGTGCAATTGCGGCTGACGCAGGCCAAGCAGCAGTCGCGCCGGCTGCTGGCCAACGAACTGGCCGCGCTGGTGCCCGGCCGGCTGGCCGACACCTGGGCGGGCCAGGACGCCGAGTGGCAGCGCCCGGTGAACGAGGCGTCCGACAAGTCGCTGCGCCGGCTGGCGGGCGCCCTGTCGCGCTGGGAGCTCACGCCCACCGGCACCGAGGGCTGGCGCAAGGCCGAGGTGATGGCCGGCGGCGTGGACACCCGCGAGCTGTCGCAGCAGACGCTGCAGTCGCGCCACAGCGGCCTGTACTTCATCGGCGAGGTGGTGGATGTGACCGGCTGGCTGGGCGGCTACAACTTCCAGTGGGCCTGGGCCAGCGCCCACGCCTGCGCCCTGGCACTGCCCGGATCCTGAAAACCGCTATAATTTCGGGCTTTTGTGGCCACACCCCGCGGCCCACAGTGACCGATGCGGGGACCATCGCGATGATGGCGGCAGGGTGCCGATCTTCCCTGCCACCCGCTCAGCGCACAACCTGAATACCTGAATTCATGACCACGATCCGTGTCAAGGAAAACGAGCCGTTTGACGTGGCGCTGCGCCGCTTCAAGCGCACCATTGAAAAGCTGGGCCTGCTGACCGAACTGCGCGCACGCGAGTTCTACGAGAAGCCCACCGCCGAGCGCAAGCGCAAGAAGGCCGCTGCCGTCAAGCGCCACTACAAGCGCGTGCGGAGCATGCAGCTGCCCAAGAAGCTGTACTGATGCCGGCGTGCCGGGCCCTGCCTGGCCGCCACCGGTTCACGCACAGGCTCGCCCGGGGCAACCCGCGCGGGCCTTTGTTTTTGTCACGGAGGATCCGATGAGCCTGAAAGACCGCATCAACGAGGACATGAAGGCCGCCATGCGCGCCAAGGACACCGAGCGCCTGGGCACCATCCGGCTGCTCAACGCCGCGATCAAGCAAAAGGAAGTGGATGAGCGCATCACGATCGACGACACCGGCGTGATCGCCATCGTCGACAAGCTGATCAAGCAGCGCAAGGACAGCATCGACGCCTTCACCAAGGCCGCCCGCCAGGACCTGGCAGACAAGGAAAGCGCCGAGATGAAGGTGCTCGAGGCCTACTTGCCGGCGCGTCTGTCGGCCGACGAGGTGGCGGCGGCGGTCAGGGCGATCGTGGCGCAGGTCGGTGCCAGCGGGCCGGGCGACATGGGCAAGGTGATGGGCGCGGCCAAGGCCCAGCTGGCGGGCAAGGCCGACATGGCGCAGGTGTCGGCCGCAGTGAAGGCGGCGCTCAACCCCTGAGGGCTGCAGCCGGCGCACCGGCAGGGGCCTGCAGCGGCCGCGCCAGCAGCTTGTCGATGCGCCGGCCGTCCAGGTCCACCACCTCGAAGCTCCAGCCACTGGCCTCCACCCGCTCGCCGGTGGCCGGCAGGTGCCCGCAGACCGCCAGTACCAGGCCGGCGACGGTGTTGTAGCGGCCCTTGTCCTCCTCGGGCAGCTCGCGCAGGTCAAAGCGCGCCTTGAGCTCGGCCACCGGCATCATGCCGTCGAGCAGCCACGAGCCATCGTCGCGCGGCGTGACCCAGGCATCGGCCTGCGCCTCGGGCTTGAGCTCGCCGGTGATCGCCTCGAGCAGGTCGCGCGGCGTCATCAGGCCCTGCACCACCCCGTATTCATCGACCACGAACACCATGCGCGCCGCGCGGGCGCGGAACTGCTCGAGCAGCTCCATGCCGCTCAGCGTCTCGGGCAGAAACAGTGCAGGCAGCATCTGCTCACGCACCGTGCCGCCCTGCGCGCCACCGAGCTGCAGCAGCCGCGCGACGCTGACCACGCCGATCACCTCGTCCAGCGAACCCTGGCACACCGGGTACCAGGAATGCGCGCCCTCGCGGCCGGCCTGCTGCAGCGCCTGCCCGACAGTCAGGTTCGCATCCAGCCATTCGATGTCCGAGCGCGGCACCATCAGCGAGGTCAGCGGCCGGTCATCGAGGTGGAACACGTTTTGCACCATCTGCCGCTCGTGCTGCTCGATCACGCCCGCGTCCACGCCCTCTTCCAGGCTGGCGACGATCTCTTCTTCGGTCATGCTGCGCCCGGCGGCGTTGTCGATGCGCAGCAGGCGCAGCACGCCGTGGGTGCTGGCCGACAGCAGCCGCACAAAGGGCTTGGTGGCGGTGGCCAGCCAGGTCATCGGCCGCGCGATCACGCGCGACACCGTCTCGGGGTACAGCTGGCCGATGCGCTTGGGCACCAGCTCACCGAACACGATGGTGATGAAGGTGATGACGGTGACCACCACCGCGGTGGCAGTGATGGCCGAGGCCTTGGCCGACATGCCCCAGCCCGACAGCACCGCGGCCACATCGGCGGCAAACGCCGCCTCGCCGATGATGCCGTTGACGATGCCGATGGAGGTGATGCCCACCTGCACCGACGAGAGGAACTGCGTGGGGTTGTCCAGCAGGGCCAGCGCCGCCTGCGCGCCCCGGTCGCCGGCCTCGGCCATGGCGGTCAGCCGCGCCTTGCGGCTCGATGCAAGTGCCAGTTCGGACATGGCGAATGCGCCGTTGAGCAGGGTCAGCAGCGCAATCAGCAGAAAATCCATGCACTTCTCAAGGGGTGGGACACCATGTCAATTTACCTGATCGGCGATGTGCAGGGGTGCGACGGTGCATTGCAGCGCCTGCTGGACACCCTGGCCTTCTCGCCGAGCCGCGACACCCTGTACCTGCTGGGCGACCTGGTCAACCGCGGCCCCGATTCGGCCGGGGTGCTGCGCCGGCTGATGCAACTGGAAGGCAGCGCGCACTGCCTGCTGGGCAACCACGACCTGAGCCTTTTGGCGCTGGCTGCTGGCGTGCGCCGGCCGCACCGGCTGGACACGCTGGGGGCACTGCTGGCCGCGCCCGACCGAGACGCGATGCTGCACTGGCTGCGCCATCGCCGCATGGCCATCCACGCCCACGGCGTCCTGATGGTGCATGCGGGCGTTCTGCCCGCGTGGACGCTGGCGCAGACGCTGGCGCTGGCGCAGGAGGTTGAAGCCGTGCTGCGCGGGCCCGAGCTGCACGCGTTCCTGCCGCAGATGTACGGCAACCTGCCCGACCGCTGGAGCGATGCGCTGCAGGGCGCCGAGCGGCTGCGGGTGATCGTCAACGCGCTGACGCGGCTGCGCTTTGTCACGCCCGACGGCGCGATGGACCTCCAGACCACCGGCGGCCTGGATGCCACCCCGCCCGGTCATGTGGCCTGGTTCGACGCGCCGGGCCGCCAGACGGCCCATGAGGTGATCGCCTTCGGACACTGGTCCACGCTGGGCTGGCAGCCGCGCCGCGACGTGCTGTCGCTGGACACCGGTTGCGTGTGGGGCGGCTGCCTCAGTGCCCTGCGCCTGGGCGCAGACCGCGCCAGCGACGAGCTGATCCAGGTGCGCTGCGAGGCGGCGCAGCAACCGGGGGAATAGGTCAGGACGTGGTCTTGAACAGCGCCGCGACCTTGCGCTTGGTCTTGATGTTCGACGATACGCGGCTGGTGACCGGCTTGGCGGCGGCCTCCCAGGCGGGTGCGGCGTCGGTGGCCGGCGGCTCGTAGGGCTGATCGAAGAACGGATCGCGCGGCTGCTGCCGGGGGGCAGGCCGTGCCGGTGCGCGCGGGCGTTGCGGTTCGGCCGCGTCGATCACATCGCGCGGGTCACCGACCTCGCCGCTTTCGCGCCAGTGGCGCCGGCCGTCGTTGATGCGGCCCTCGCGGCGGATGTTCGGGCGCTCGTCATCGAACTCGATCGCCTCGATGTCGAGCTTTTTCTTCAGCAGCTTCTCGAGGTCGCCCACCAGCCGGTTGTCCGACGGCGTGACGAAGGTCACCGCCAGGCCCGACGCGCCCGCGCGGCCGGTGCGGCCGATGCGGTGCACATAGTCCTCGGGGTTGAACGGCAGGTCGAAGTTGAAGACCGCCGGCACGTCCTTGATGTCCAGCCCGCGCGCAGCCACGTCGGTGGCCACCAGCAGCTGTACCTCGCCGGCCTTGAAGGCGGCCAGCGCCTTGAGCCGCTCGTCCTGGCTCTTGTCGCCGTGCAGCGCGGTGGTCTTCAGGCCCTCGCGCTCGAGGCTGCGGGCCAGCCGCGCACAGCCCAGCTTGCTGTTGACGAACACGAAGGCCTGCGAGATCGAGCGCTCGCGCACGATCTGGCGCAGCGCGCGGCGCTTGTCGTCATCGGTGACGTTGTAGAAGTGCTGCTCGACGGTAGAGGCGGTCTCGTTGGGGCGCGCCACTTCCACCGTGACCGGGTCGTTCAGGTAGCTGTTGGCCAGCCGCTTGATCTCGGGCGAGAAGGTGGCCGAAAACAGCAGCGTGGTGCGCTGCTTGGGCAGGTAGCTCAGGATGCGCTGCAGGTCAGGCAAAAAGCCGATGTCCAGCATGCGGTCGGCTTCGTCCAGCACCACATACTCAACCTGGTTCAGCACCGCGTTCTTGGCCTCGATGTGGTCGAGCAGGCGGCCCGGTGTGGCCACCAGCACCTCCACGCCCTTCTTGAGTTCGGCCGTCTGCGGCTTCATGTCCATGCCGCCAAACACCACCGCACTGCGCAGGTTGGTGTACTTGGCGTACAGCTTGACCTGCTGCGCCACCTGGTCGGCCAGCTCGCGGGTGGGCAGCAGCACCAGCGCACGCACCGGGTGGCGCGCCGGCGAGGTGGAGGTGTTGTCGTGCTTCAGCAGCCGCTGCAGCAGCGGCAGCGAGAAGGCGGCCGTCTTGCCGGTGCCGGTCTGGGCCGCGCCCATCAAGTCACGGCCGGTCAGGACCACCGGAATGGCCTGCGCCTGGATCGGCGTCATGGACTCGTAGCCCATTTCGGCCACGGCACGTGCCAGCGGTTCGGCCAGCGAGAGTTGGGAAAAGGATGCGCTCATCAACCGCGTATTGTCTCACCCCGGGCCACAATCGCCCCATGAGCGCCTCTCCTGCCCCGAACCGCGCCCCTGGCGGCCCAGAAAGCACCGGCGCCCCGCGGCCGCGGGTGGTGCTGCTGACCGGCTTCGACGCCTTTGGCGGCGATGCGCTCAACCCGAGCGCCAGCCTGGTGGAGGCGCTGGATGGGCAGGCGCTGGACGGGCAGGCGCTGGATGGCTGGCGGGTGGCAGGCGGCCTGCTGCCCACCGTCTTTGGCCGCTCGCTGGACGAACTGCACCGCTTGCTGGATCGCCACCGCCCGGCCCTGGTGCTGTGCACCGGCTTGGCCGGCGGGCGGCCCGCCCTGTCACTGGAGCGGGTGGCCATCAACATCAACGACGCCCGCATCCCCGACAACGCTGCGGCCCAGCCGATCGACACGCCAGTGGTCGCGGGGGCGCCCGCTGCCTACTTCAGCACCCTGCCGATCAAGGCGATGCGCGCCGCCATCGAGGCCGCTGGCGTGCCGGCCGAGATCTCGCAAACCGCCGGCACCTTCGTCTGCAACCACGTGTTCTATGGGCTGATGCATGCCCTGCACAGCCGCAGCGACCTGCATGGCGTGCGCGGCGGCTTCATGCACGTGCCCTGGCTGCCCGGGCAAGGAACACCGAGCCTGGCGCTGCAGCCGCTGGTTCAGGGCACGCACGCGGCGCTGGCCTGCGCCATCGCGCACATCACCCAGGGCCGCGACGATGACCGCAGCGCAGGCGGCGCGCTGCACTGAGCCTGCCGGTCAGCCGATGATCTGGTAGGGCCCGCCGCGCTCGAGGGCGCGTTCGTAGGCAGGCCGCGCGTGGATGCGCGCCAGCCACGCACTGATGCACGGATAGGCGTTGCCCATGCCGCCGCGTGCGGCCGCAGCTTCCAGCGGAAAGCTCATCTGCACATCGGCGGCGCTGAACTCGCTGCCGGCAAACCAGTCGCGCGAGGCCAGTTCCCCTTCGATGAACTTCAGGTGCTGCCCAATGCTCGGCAGGATGAAGGCCTGCTTGGTCTTGGCGCTGATCGCCTTGGCAATCGGCTTGACCAAAAAAGGCATCTTCGCCCGTTCGATCTGGTCAAACACCAGCTTCATCAGCAGGTAAGGCATCAGCGAGCCTTCGGCGTAGTGCAGCCAGTAGCGCCAGCGCAGCCGCTCGGGGGTGCCAGCCGGCGGCACCAGGCGGCCCTGGCCGTAGCACTCGACCAGGTATTCGATGATGGCGCCCGACTCGGCCACGGTGATGTCGCCATCGGTGATGACAGGCGACTTGCCCAGCGGATGCACCTCGCGCAGCGCGGGCGGCGCCAGCATGCTCTTGCGGTCACGCTCGTAGCGGCGCACCTCGTAGGGCAGCCCCAGCTCTTCCAGCAGCCACAGCACGCGCTGCGAGCGCGAGTTTTCCAGATGGTGAACGGTGATCATCGCCACAGTATGCCGCGCGACACCGCACGGCGGGCAGCGGCAGCGCGCGCCCTAGAATCGGCCCGTGTCGTACATCAATGCAGACCTGCACTGCCACTCGGTCGTCTCCGACGGCACGCTCACCCCGGAAGCCCTTGCCCAACGCGCTGCCGCCAATGGCGTGGACCTGTGGGCGCTGACCGACCACGACGAGATCGGTGGCCAGCAACGTGCTGCGGCTGCCGCGCGCGCTGCGGGCATGCGCTACCTGACCGGCACCGAGATTTCGGTCAGCTTTGCCGGCCAGACCGTGCACATCGTTGGCCTGGGTTTCGATGCCGATGACGCCGCCATGCGCGAGGGCCTGCACGGCACGCGCGGCGGGCGCGAGGCGCGGGCGCGCGAGATGTCGGCCCAGCTCGAGCGTGCGGGCATTGCCGGCGCCTACGAAGGCGCGCTCAGGTTCGTCGGCAACCCCGAGCTGATCTCGCGCACCCACTTCGCACGCTTTCTGGTGGAAAGCGGCGTGTGCAAGGACACCTACGAGGTTTTCCGCCGCTTCCTCACCGAAGGCAAGCCCGGCTTCGTGCCGCACCGCTGGGCTGCGCTGCGCGACGCGGTGCGCTGGATCAGCGACGCCGGCGGCGTGGCGGTGATCGCGCATCCGGCGCGCTACCGCTTCACCGCCAACGAGGAGTACGCGCTGTTTTCCGAATTCAAGGCCCACGGCGGCCGCGGCGTCGAGGTGGTCACCGGCTCGCACAGCGACGCCGAGGCGCTGCGCTACGCCGATGTCGCGAAAGAGTTCGGCCTGGCAGCATCGCGCGGCTCGGACTTCCACAGCCCCGAGGAAAGCCGCACCGACCTCGGCTTGCTGCCCTACCTGCCCGGCCATCTCACGCCCGTGTGGGAACTCGTGGCGCACCGCATCCAGTGAGCGCGCGTCACGCCCTGGCCGGCATCGCGCTCGGGCTGAGCGCGGTCGCCTGCTTCGCCGCGCTGGACACCACCTCCAAGCGCATCAGCCTGGTGGTGCCGGTGATGATGGCGCTGTGGTTCCGCTACCTGTTCCAGGCGCTCAGCACCACCTTGCTGGTGCTGCCTGGCCGCGGCCTGAGCGCACTGCGCACCGCGCATCCGCGCTTTCAGTTGCTGCGCGGCACGCTGCTGTTCATCTGCAGCACGCTCGCCTTCTTCAGCCTGAAGGTGATGCCGGTAGGCGAGTTCACCGCCATCGTTATGGTCACGCCACTGGTCGTGACGCTGGTGGCGGCGGTGTGGATGGATGAGCGCGTGTCGCTGCTGCGCTGGGCGCTGGTGATCGGCGGCTTTGTCGGTGTGATGCTCATCGTGCGCCCCAGCGGCACCAATGCGCTGGGCTGGGCGGTGCTGCTGCCGCTGGGCCTGGTGATGGCCAACACCGGCTTCCAGATCCTGACCAGCAAGCTCGCGCGTGCCGAAGACCCGATCGTCACCCACTTCTACACCGGCTGGATCGGCGCGCTGCTGGGCAGCATCGCCCTGCCGTTCGCCTGGCAGCAGGTGCCCGACTGGCACTGGTGGGCCGCGATGGCCTTCATGGGACTGATGGGCACGGTGGGCCACTACCAGCTGATCCTGGCCTACCAGCGCGTGCCGGCGTCGGTGCTCACGCCCTACCTGTATGCGCAGATCGCGTTTGCCATGTTGGGCGGCTACCTGGTGTTTGCCCACGTGCCCGATGCCTGGGCGCTGATCGGCATTGCGCTGGTGGCCTTCTGCGGCGCAGTGGGGGCCTGGCTGGCGGTGCGCGAAAGCCGCCTGAGCATGGAGCCGGTGGAGCACTGAGCAGCGCTCTCTGGAAGGCACCATGGCGCAGTACTTCGAGGTTCACCCGGACAACCCGCAACCGCGGCTGCTCAAGCAGGCGGTGACCCTGCTCGAGCGCGGCGGCATCGTTGCGGTGCCCACCGATTCGAGCTATGCGCTGGCCTGCCACCTCGACGACAAGGCCGCAGCCGACCGGCTGCGCCAGATTCGCGGCGTGGACGACAAGCACCACCTCACGCTGCTGTGCCGCGACCTGCGCGAACTCGCCAGTTACGCGATGGTGGACAACCGGCAGTTCCGGCTGCTGAAGTCGGCCACGCCGGGCGCCTACACCTTCATCCTGAGCGCCACCAAGGAGGTGCCGCGGCGCGTGAGCCATCCACAGCGCAAGACCATCGGACTGCGGGTGCCCGATCACGCGGCGCTGCAGGCGCTGCTGGAGCTGCACGGCGCGCCGCTGCTGGCCACCACGCTGATCCCGCCCGGCGACAGCGAGCCGCTGAACGACGCGCACGAGATCCGCGAGCGCTACGAACACCAGATTGCTGCGGTCATCGACGCCGGCGCATGTCCCTCCGAGCCCACCACCGTGGTGGACATGCACGAGGGCGATCCGGTGCTGCTGCGCGCAGGCCGTGGCGACCCGGCCTTGCTCGGGCTCTGAAGCCCGCCCGCACCCGTCTGAGACAATCCGCGCCGTGGATTTCGCCCAGCTCGTCCAGACCGTTGCCATCTATGCGCTTCCCGTGATCTTTGCAATCACGCTGCATGAGGCCGCGCACGGCTATGCGGCACGGCACTTCGGTGACCCCACCGCCGCGATGCTGGGCCGCATCACCCTCAACCCGCTCAAGCACATCGACCCGCTGGGCACGATTGCGATGCCGCTGCTGCTTTACTTCGCGACCTCAGGCAACTTCGTCTTCGGCTATGCCAAGCCGGTGCCGGTGAACTTCGGCCAGCTGCGCCGGCCCAAGCGCGACATGGTGTGGGTGGCGCTGGCTGGCCCGGCGGCCAACTTCGTGCAGGCCATCGGCTGGGCTGCGCTGTTTGTCGTGCTCAGCGGCGTGGGCGTGCAAGAGCGCTTCTTCCTCGAGATGGCCAAGGCCGGCGTGCTGAGCAACCTGGTGATGTGGGCCTTCAACCTGTTTCCCCTGCCGCCGCTGGACGGCGGCCGCATCCTCGTGGGCCTGCTGCCGTGGCGGCAAGCGGTGGCTGTGTCGCGCGTGGAGCCCTGGGGCTTCTTCATCGTGATGGGCCTGGTGCTGCTGGGCGTGGTCAGCACGCTGTGGCTGCGCCCGCTGATGGCCCTGGGCTACGGCACGCTCGATGTGCTGATGACGCCGCTGGTTTGGCTGATCCACTGACCCCCCTTGACGCCATGACTTCGCCTGCGACCGCACACCTGCGCTACCTGACCGGCATCACCACCACCGGCACGCCGCACCTGGGCAACTATGTCGGCGCCATCCGCCCTGCGGTGGCTGCCAGCCTGCGCCCGGGCATCGAGAGCTTTTACTTCCTGGCCGACTACCACGCACTCATCAAGTGCGACGAGCCGCAGCGCATACAGCGCTCCACGCTCGAGATCGCGGCCACCTGGCTGGCCGCCGGGCTGGACCCGCAGCGCGTGTTTTTCTACCGCCAGTCCGACATCCCCGAGATTCCGGAACTGACCTGGCTGCTGACCTGCGTGACCGGCAAGGGACTGCTCAACCGCGCCCATGCCTACAAGGCGCAGGTGGACAAGAACGCCGCTGCCGGGACCGATGCCGACACCGACGTGACCGCGGGCCTGTTCATGTACCCGGTGCTGATGGCGGCCGACATCCTGATGTTCAAGTCGCACAAGATCCCGGTGGGGCGTGACCAGATCCAGCACATCGAGATGGCGCGCGACATGGCATCCAGCTTCAACCACCTGTACGGCGAGCACCTGGTGCTGCCCGAGGCAGAGGTGGACGACGCGGTGGCCTTGCTGCCCGGCCTGGACGGCCGCAAGATGAGCAAGAGCTACGACAACACGATCCCGCTGTTTGCGCCGCGCGAGCAGATGCGCAAGCTGATCATGGGCATCGTGACCGACTCGCGCGCGCCCGGCGAGCCCAAGGACACCGAGGGCTCGGCCCTGTTCCAGATCTACCAGGCCTTTGCCAGCGCAGACGAGACCGCTGCGCTTCGCAAGGCCTACGCCGAAGGCATTGCCTGGGGCGACGCCAAGCAGATGCTGTTCGAGCGCATTGACCGTGAGATCGCGCCGATGCGCGCGAAGTACGAAGCGATGATGGCCGACCCGGCGCAAGTCGAGCGCATCCTGCTGGCCGGCGCGCAAAAGGCACGCACCCTGGCCACGCCACTCATGCGCGAGCTGCGCGAGGCGGTGGGCCTGCGCAACCTGGCGATGCAGGGCAACGCTGCTGCACAGGCCAAAGCGGTCAAGACGGCGGCGCCGCAGATCAAGCAGTACCGCGAAGCCGACGGCCAGTTCTATTTCAAGATCGTCGCTGCCGACGGCAGCCTGCTGCTGCAAAGCCCGGGCTTTGCCAACCCGCGCGAGCCCGGTCAGCTGATCGGCCAGCTCAAGGCGGGCGATGCAGCCGCAGCGGCGAAGGTGCAGGGTTGGTGGCAGCCGGGGGCCGACGGCGCAGCCGCACTGGCGGCGCTGGCTGCTGCAGCCGCTTCCGCAGCCGAGTCAAGCAGCTGACACGCAGGCCGGGCGAATCCTGCGCAGAATGCAGCGCAGCATGTGAAGCACAGGCCCGACCATGAATACACCCCCCGCGCACCCACTGCGCGCGCCATTCACCGACTACGCACAGGCGGTGCGCGACTTCCGCTGGGAGCTGCCGCGCACCTTCAACTTCGGCCGCGATGTGGTGGACTTCCACGCCGCCGACCGCGACCGCCTGGCGCTGTTGTGCACCAGCGACCAGGGCACCGCACAGCGCCTTTTGTTCAGCGACATCGCGCGACGCTCCAGCCAGATGGCGCAGGTGCTGCGGCGTGCCGGGCTGAAGGCCGGCGACCGCGTCATCGTGCAGCTGCCGCGCATTGCCGAGTGGCATATCGCGATGACTGCCTGCACCAAGCTCGGCGCGGTGCCGGTGCCCTGCATCGAGATGCTGACCGCGCACGACCTGGAATACCGCGCACAGCATTGCGAGGCCGCGGCCGTCATCACCACCGCAACACACATGGCCAAGTACGAGCGTTGCGCCACGCTGCGTGTACGCGCCTGCGTCGGGCCGGATGCGCCGGCGCCGTGGCTGGACCTCAACGCCGAGGCCGACCGCGAGGCGGGCCACTTTGAATGCGTGGACACGCCGATCGAGTCGCCCGCCATCCTGTTCTACACCTCGGGCTCGACCGGCCTGCCCAAGGGCGTGACGCACGCAGCGCGTGCGCTGTGGGCCTGGCGGCTGTCGGCGCAGTGCTGGCAGGGCATCGGCCCGGACGACCTGAACTGGTGCACCGCCGACACCGGCTGGTCGAAGTCCGGTACCGGCGTGCTGTTTGCACCGTGGGGAGTGGGTGCGGCAGTGATGTTCCACCACGGCGGCTTCCATGCCCAGCGGCGGCTGCAGCTGGTCAGCGAGCACCGCGTGAATGTGTTCTGCGCCGCAGCGACCGAGTTCCGCCAGTTCATCGACATGGACCTGTCGGGCTACGACTTCTCGCAGCTGCGGCTGTGCGTGTCGGCCGGTGAATCGGTCAACCCCGAGGTGGTGCTGCGCTGGAAGCAGATGACCGGCGTCGACCTGCTGGACGGCTACGGCCAGACCGAGACGCTGATGACCATCCTCAACTACCCGGTCATGCCGGTGAAGCCCGGCTCGATGGGCAAGCCGCTGCCAGGCTCGACCTTCGAGGTCATCAGTGACGACGGCGCCCTGAAGGCCGACGGCGAGGTGGGCCACCTTGCGATGGCGCTGCCCAGCCCGCAGTTCATGCTGGGCTACTGGAACGACCCGCAGCGCACCCGCGACAACATCGTCAGCACGCCGCGAGGCGAGCGCTGGCTGACCGGCGACATGGGCTTGCGCGATGCCGACGGCTACTACTTCTACACCGGCCGCAGTGACGACATCATCAGCTCGGCGGGCTACCGCATCGGGCCGATGGAAGTGGAGAACGCGATGATGGAACATCCCGCCGTGCGCGAGGTGGCTGCGGTGGGCAAGCCGGATGCGCAACGCGGCGAGATCGTCAAGGCCTATGTGGTGCTGCGCACGGGCTTCGAGCCGTCGCCTGCGCTGGTGGCCGAGCTGCAGGAATTCACCAAACGCCAGACGGCGCCGTACAAGTACCCGCGCGAGATCGAGTTTCGCGCGGAGCTGCCAAAGAACCCGGCCGGCAAGCTGTTGCGCCGCCTGCTGCGGGACGAGGCCGCGCAAGGCTGACATCACCGCCCCTGCCTTCGGGCACAGGGATGCGCCGGCTCATGGCGATACCGGCGCGGCCGCCGTACAAGGTCGGCTGTGCCTTGGCATACCGACCCCATGGACCTGCAGCCGTTCCTCGACACCCGGGCGCCTGAAGCGGCAGCCCACACCAACGCACCCACCCCGCGCGCGGACGCAGAACGCAGCAGCGCATGGAACGTGGCCGGGCGGCTGCTTGCGCTGGCTGACGTGCGGCTGGACGGCACGCGTGCATGGGACCTTCACATCCACCACCCCGATACGCTGACACGCATCCTCGCCAAGGGCAGCGTCGGCCTGGGCGAAAGCTACATGGACGGCTGGTGGGACTGCGAGCAGATCGACGAATTCATCTGCCGGGTGCTGCGCGCACGGCTGGACCACGAGGTGGGCCGACCCGGCTTCATCTTTGCCGCGCTCAAGTCGCGGCTGATGAACCTGCAGTCCGAGCAGCGGGCGTGGCAGGTGGGTCGCGAACACTACGACCTGGGCAACGACCTGTACGAGCGCATGCTCGACCCGTCCATGGCCTACAGCTGCGGCTACTGGGCCCGCGCGAACACGCTGGCGCAGGCGCAAGAGGCCAAGCTCGACCTGATCTGCCGCAAGCTGGACCTGCAGCCCGGCATGACGCTGCTGGACATCGGCTGCGGCTGGGGCAGCCTGATGCGCTTTGCCGCCGAGCGCTACGGCGTGCACTGCACCGGCCTGACCGTCTCGGTCGAGCAGGCGCGCTGGGGCAGCGAACGCACAAAGGGATTACCGGTGCACTTTGAGCTGACCGATTATCGGCAGTTCAACCCGCGCGGTGCGCAGCGCTTCGACCGCGTGGCCTCGGTCGGCATGTTCGAGCATGTGGGCCAGCGCAACTACCGCGACTTCATGGCGGTGGCGCGCCGCTGCCTGAAGGACGACGGCCTGTTCCTGCTGCACACCATCGGCAAGAACCGCAGCGGCAGCGGCATCGACCCGTGGATCGAGAAGTACATCTTTCCCAACGGCAGCCTGCCGTCGGTGCCCGAGCTCACGGCCGCAGCAGAGGCGTGCTTCGTCATCGAGGACCTGCACAACTTCGGCGCCGACTACGACCGCACGCTGATGGCCTGGCATGCACGCTTCGAGGCGGCATGGCCTGAACTCCAACACCGCTACGACGAGCGCTTTCGGCGCATGTGGCGCTACTACCTGCTGTGCTGCGCAGGCACCTTTCGCGCCCGCGACAACCAGCTGTGGCAGCTGGTGCTGTCGCCGTCGGGCGTGCCGGGCAGCTACCGCCGGCCCGAGTGAGTCACAGCCGCGCGCGGGTGGCGCGCCTCACCAGGCACTGCGCAAGATCTCCTCCACCTGCTCGGGCGCGGTGATCGGCCGCGGGTTGGTGCGTACCCAGTGGCTGTCCATCGCCTTGCGCGCCAGCGCTGCAAAGTCTTCTTGCCTGGCGCCTGCATCGCGCAGCCGCGTGGGCAGGCCCAGGTCGGCAATCAGCCGCTCGATCAGGTCGCCCGCGCTCGCCTTGGGCTGGTCCAGCGCCTCGCAGATCAGTCGCTGGCGCAGGGCCTGGGCAGGCTCCTGCGCGTTGTAGCGCAGCACCGAAGGCAGCATCACGCACGAAGTGATTCCGTGCGGCATGCCCAGCGCGCCACCCAGCACATGGCCGATGCCGTGGCTCGCGCCGAAGTTCACCCGGTTGATGCCTGCCGCCGACAGCCACACACCCATCTGGCTTTGCAGCCGCCCCTCCAGGTCGTTGGGCGCGGCACGGTTGCGGCGCAGCGCCGGCACCAGCAGGCGCAGCGCGT
Source organism: Pseudomonadota bacterium (assembly GCA_039800165.1). Taxonomy (GTDB): domain Bacteria; phylum Pseudomonadota; class Gammaproteobacteria; order Burkholderiales; family Burkholderiaceae_C; genus JBDLRH01. The sequence continues at coordinate 6,089 of JBDLRH010000058.1, read as the reverse complement.
GCAGGCAGGTGGCGTCGGTGTAGGGCTGCGCGTCGACCGAGCAGATGCTCTCCACCGCATGGTCCACTGCGCGGATGCCGGTGGAGAACCACAGCCGCTCGGGCGTGTGCACGCTGATCGCTGCATCCAGGATCACGCTGGCCGGCTCGATGCCCGCAGCGGTGTAGGCATGCTTGGCGCCCACGCGGCGGTCGGTGCAGCCGGCCAGATCGCTGAATTCGGCCGCCGACAGCGTGGTGGGCACCGCGATCTGGCGCAACGGCGGCAGCCCGATCTCGGGCGTGAAGCGCGAGCCGTCTTCCAGCACCCGCATGTGCAGCCGGTCCATGCCCTCGACGGTGTCCACGCCCTCGGCCAGGCACACCAGCGCCACCTTCACGGTGTCGATGGCGGTGCCGCCGCCGATCGTGACGATCAGGTCGGCCTGCGCTTCGCGGATGCGCTGCACCAGCGCGATAACCGAGTCACGCGGCGTGTGCTCCACGCAGTCGTCGAACACGCCCACGGTCTGCGTGGCCACCAGCGACAGCGCGTCGCGCACCGCTTCGGTCTGCCGGTGCAGGGTGCGGCTGGCAACCACCAGCACGCGACGGGCGCCGCGCTGCGCCACCTCGGCTGCGATTGCCTCGCACGCCCGCTTGCCAAAGTGCACACGGTCCAGCGCCAGATAGCGGTAGGTGCCCACGGGATGCGCCATCGCAGCCTCCATGCGGAATGAAGCCCGCAGCATGCCATGATGTAGCCCCGTTTGCAGATACCGCCACCGAGCAAGCCGCAAGATGTACCTGCCCGCCCATTTCTCCGAACCCCGCCCCGAAGAACTGCACCGCATCATCCGCAGCCACCCGCTGGGGGTGCTGGTCACGCAGGCCGGCGGCGCACTGGATGCCAACCACATCCCCTTTGAATTCGACCCCGCACGCGGCCCGCAGGGTACGCTGACCGCCCACGTGGCGCGCGCCAACCCGCTGTGGCAGCAGTGCGCCGGCGGCTGCGACGTGCTGGTGATCTTTCGTGGCGCGCAGGCCTACATCTCGCCGAACTGGTACCCCAGCAAGCACGAAGCGCACCGCCAGGTGCCCACCTGGAACTACGAGGTGGTGCATGCCCACGGGCGGCTGACGGTGCACGACGACGACCGCTATGTGCGCGGCGTGGTCGCGCGGCTCACGCGCCACCACGAGTCGTCGCAGCCCAAGCCCTGGAAGATGGGTGATTCGCCACCCGACTACATCGACACCATGCTGCGCAACATCGTCGGCATCGAAGTGGCGGTGACCTCGCTGGTGGGCAAGGTCAAGCTCAGCCAGAACAAGGAAGTGCGCGACCGCGTCGGCGCCGCCGAAGGGCTGGCCGCCGTGGGAGAAGACGAACTGGCCAGCGCCATGCGCAAGGCCGGCTGAGCCGGCACGCGGACAGCCGCTTACTTGTAGCGCTTGCCGTCCTTGATGATCGCTTCGATGCGGTCACCCTGCCCCAGCAGGCATCCGATGTCGGCCAGCGGGTCGCCATCGACCACCAGCACATCGGCAAGCGCCCCGGCCTTGAGCACGCCGAGCTGACCGCCCTGCCCCAGGATCTCGGCGCCGATCAGCGTGGCCTGCTGCAGCGTGGCCCCCGCGCCGAGCACCTGCGCGCGGATGCGCAGTTCGTCCGACTGAAGCCGGTGGGATTCGCCCAGCAGGTCGCTGCCCAGGCCCATGCGCACGCCGGCGCGCGCCAGCGTCTCGAGTGCCTTGAGGCCCGCACCGCGCACCGACTCGATCTTGTCCACCGAGGCCTGCGGCAGCCCGTACTTCGCGCCTTCGTTGGCCAGCGCCTCGTAGGTGATGAGCGTGGGCACCATGAAGGCACCGTGCTCGGCCATCACGCGCGCCGCGTCCTCATCGACCAGGTTGCCGTGCTCGATGGTGCGCACGCCCAGCTCGACTGCACGGCGGATGGCGCGCGCGGTGTAGGCGTGGGCCAGCACGTAGGTGCCGGCGTTGGACGCCTCTTCCACCGCGGCGCGGATCTCGTCGGCGCTGAAGCCCAGGTAGTGGATCGGGTCGCTGGGCGAGGCCACACCGCCCGAGGCCATGATCTTGATCTGCGTGGCGCCGCGCAGCAGCTCCTCGCGGATGGCGGCCCGCACCGCGTCCACGCCGTCGACCACGCGCGCCAGGCTGCCCACCTTCTGCGAACAGGCGCATGGCTCCAGGATGTCGGTGCGCATGCGGAAGTCGCCGTGCCCGCCGGTTTGCGACAGCGCCTTGCCCGAGGGGAAGATGCGCGGGCCGGGGATCATGTCGGTGCGGGTGGCTTCGGCAATCGCCGCGTCGGCGCCGCCCGCGTCGCGCACCGTGGTGAAGCCGCGCATCAGCATGCCCTGCAGGATGGGCAGCGAAGCCAGCGTGGCCAGCACATTGGGCATGCGCTGCACCTCGCCCAGGTTCAGCCGCGAGGCGACCACGTGCACATGGCAGTCGATCAGGCCCGGCATCACCGTCTTGCCGCGCGCGTCGATCACGGTGGCGCCCTCGGGCAGCGGCAGTTGCGGGCCCATCGCCTCGATGCGTCCGTCGCGGATCAGCAGCGAGGTGTCCGGGAGGTAGCGCAGGGTCTGGACGTCCAGCACGCGGCCGGACCGGATCAGCAAGGCGGTCATGCGCGGCTAGCTTAGAAGCAGCTTGCGGCCCGCCACCTAGGGAAAACCATCGCCCCGCCACGCGCGCGCCCTGCCTAGACTGAAACCGGCTGCCTGCATTCACCCCGGCCGCGACGGGCCGGGTGGCGTGCGGTGCTTGTTCCACGGTGCATTTCCGGAGTCACCATGCCTACATCCCTGACCGCTTTCGCACGTTCCGCCCTGCTGTGCGGCGCCCTGGCGCTGGGCGCTGCCGCCGCGCATGCGCAGACCTTCCGCTGGGCCGCGCAGAACGACATCCTCACGCTCGACCCGCACTCGCAGAACCATGCGACCACCAACAACATCATGGCGCATGTGTACGAGCCGCTGGTGCGCTACGACCGCGACAACCGCATCCAGCCGGCGCTGGCCACCAGCTGGTCGCAGCTGAGCGCCACCACCTGGCGCTTCAACCTGCGCAAGAACGTGACTTTTCATGACGGCTCGCCCTTCACGGCCGACGACGTGATCTTCTCGTTTGACCGCAGCCGCCAGCCGCAGGGCACCATGGGCATCTATGTGGCCGGCGTGACCGAGATCCGCAAGATCGACAGCCACACGATCGATGTGGTCCTGAACGGGCCGAACCCGCTGCTGCTGAACAACTTCACCTACTTCTTCATCATGAACAAGGCCTGGGCGGCGAAGAACCGCTCGGAGAAGGTGCAGGACTACAAGGCCGGCGAGATCATCCACGCTGCGCGCAACACCAACGGCACCGGGCCGTTCACGCTGAAGGAATGGCAGCCCGACCAGCGCCTGGTGCTCAACGCCAACAAGTCGTGGTGGGACAAGATGCCCGGCAACGTGAGCGAGGTGATCTACACCCCGATCAAGTCCGACGCCACCCGCGTGGCGGCGCTGCTGGCGGGCAACGTGGACGCCGTGACCGACGTGCCGACGCAAGACGTGGCACGCCTGCGCGCCAACGCCAACCTCTCCATCCTGGACGGCCCGGAAGTGCGCACCATCTTCATCGGCTTTGACATGGGCAGCGATGAGCTCAAGCACGGCAGCAAGGGCAAGAACCCGTTCAAGGACGTGCGGGTGCGCCGCGCGCTGAACATGTCGGTGGACCGCGTGGCCATCCAGCGCACCATCATGCGCGGCCTGTCGGTGCCCGGCATGCTGCTGGTGGCGCCGGGTGTCAACGGCTACTCTGCCGACGCCGACAAGCCGGTGGCGGTGGATGTGGAGGCCGCGAAGAAGCTGCTGGCCGAGGCCGGCTACCCCAACGGCTTCGAGTTCACGCTGGACTGCCCGAACAACCGCTACGTCAACGACGAGGAGGTCTGCCAGGCGGTGGTGAACATGTGGGCCCGCGTCGGTGTGCGGGTGAAGCTCAATGCGCAGAACTTCGCGGGCTTCATCGCCAAGATCCAGAACTTTGACACCAGCGCCTACCTGCTGGGCTGGGGCGTGGCCACCTACGACGCGCTGTATTCGCTGCAGTCACTGGCGCGCACCCGCGCCGGCGGTGCAGACGGCAACTTCAACTTCCTGAGAATCAGCAACGCACGGCTGGACAGCGTGGTCGATCGCGCCAAGACCGAGAACGACACGCTGATCCGCGACCGGCTGCTGCGCGAGGGCCTGGCCATCGTGCGCGACGAAGCGCTGTATGTGCCGATCCATCACCAGATCCGCCCGTGGGCGATGAAGAAGAACGTGACGATGGTGCACAACTCCAACGACGCGCCCAAGATGTGGTTCGTGTCGGTGAAGTGAGCTGACCGCCCACGAAAAAACGCGCCGCGAGGCGCGTTTTTTATTTGGCGAGCGCCTGTCGCTTGAGCTGCCTGCGCCGGGCCAGCACCCACGCGGTGTTCAGGCCCGACAGCACCATGATCGGCCACAGAAAGGCGCAGATCAGCATCCACATGGTGCGCCCGGCAAGCTCTGCGCCGCGCGCCGGCCCGTCCAGCGGGCGCGGGCCCTCGCTGAACAGGTGTCGCCATGAAAACGTGGCCAGCCCGAAGCAGGCCCCGAACAGCAGGAACAGGGTGATGTAGATGTTCATGACCGCGCCCTCCAGCGCGTCTGTGGCGTCTGCAGACGCCCATGCCCGGGAATGCCCGGGTTGCTACCCCGCACGCAGGATACGCCGAAGCGGCACTAAGGGGAAGTGCGGCCCGCGGGCGGCAGGTACTGGGGTGCGGTCACCCCCATCGACACATAGATGCTGGTGACGGCCTCGGCACCCAGGTTGGCCGGGCGCACCCATTCGCGCGGCACGAACAGCAGGCCCCCGCCCACCGGCACCGGCGCGGTGGGCACCAGCACCGCCAGGCAGTCGCGGCCATTCACCTTCACCGGCTCGGGGCTGGACAGCAGCGCCAGCACGGTCACGCCACCCTGGCCGTTGCCTGCGCCATCCCCGCCAAAGGTGCACCACACCGGGTCCATCGAACGCGCGCCGTCGTCCTTGCGCGTGTCCAGCAGGTCGGTGATGCGCTGGGCCAGATCCCACACGGTGCGGATGATCGGAATGCGTCGCAGCAGCCGGTCGATCAGCCGCACCACGCCGCGCTGCAGCCCCATCTCGACCAGCGCGCCAAGCGCCACCAGCAGCACCGCGATGATGCCGATGCCGATGAGGTAGCCCATGAATTCCGAGCCGGCCACGCCCAACCCGAGCGACGACAGCGCCGAGCCGAAGGCGCTGCCCGGGCCCAGCACCTTGACCAGCAGCGACAGCGACCAGCCCACCACCAGCACGGTGGCCGCCAGCGGCAGCGCGGCCAACACCCCGGTGATGAACAACCGCAGCAGGCGGCTTTGGGCGGGCTTCATCGCGTGCCCGCCGCAAGCGGCATGCGGCTGCGGCGCCCGGCATACCAGTGCGCCGCGAGCGTAAGCGCCAGCAAAACCGCTAGCCCGGCCCCCCAACCCAGCCACACCAGCGGGGCTACCCATCCGATCACCACGCCCAGATGCGGCGCCAAGCCGTGCAGCAGGTCCAGCGACCACAGCGCTGCACCCTGCAGGGCCTTGATGAGCGCGGGATCGACCCAGAACGCCATCCAGGCCGGCACCGGCCACTGCGCTACGGTGCGCGCCACATCGGCGAGGTCAGTCGCACCACCAGACACCAGTGCCTGCGCCAGCCACCCGGTCAGGCCAAGCACCAACGCCACGAAGCCCGACCAGAGCACCGCCAGCACCACAAACACAGCCCAGATCGCCATCTTCATGTCAGCCACCCCGCACAAGCGTTGTCGATACAAGGGCACAGGCTAATGCCAACCCGCTCGCGGGCAAAGCCATGCACCGGCTTTTCCTACATTGCCTGAGGGCTTGGGTTGCGCGGGATTGAGCACACAAAACAAAACGCGCCCGAGGGCGCGTCTTTCGTTGTCTATGGCGGAGGAAGACTGATGGACTTCCAAACAGCCTCCGGTCAGGAGGTTTCCCGCCGCGG
>JBDLRH010000057.1:0-30855 GCA_039800165.1 Pseudomonadota bacterium | reverse complement strand
TTTTTCGACAGCTCTGCGGCCGTCCGCCGCGCCGAGCCGCTGGTGCGCGCCGCGGCGCAGCAGCACAGCATCGACTTCGCCTTGCTGCAGGCCCTGATCGCCGCCGAGTCGGGGTTCGACCCGCAAGCGGTATCGCCCAAGGGTGCCGTCGGCCTGATGCAGGTGATGCCGGCCACCGCGCAGCGCTATGGTGTGCAGCCGCTCGGGCGCACGCCGGTGGCGCAGCGTCTGGCTGACCCGCAGCTCAACCTGAACACCGGTGCGCGCTACCTGCGCGACCTGATGAACCGCTTCGAAGGCCGGCTGGACCTGGCGCTGGCCGCCTACAACGCCGGCGAGGGGGCGGTTGAACGCCACGGCAACATGATCCCGCCGTTTGCCGAGACGCAGAACTATGTGCGCACGGTGATGCAGATCTACCGCGCGCTGCGGCCAGAGCCACCCCCGCGCCCCGCGGCACGCGCGGTACCCACCTCCGCAGGCACGGCTGCAGCGGCAGCGCCATCGCCCGAACCCGCAGCGCGCGACGCCACGCCGCCCGGCGGTGCGGTGGGGCGACGCAACATGATCGCGCCGCTGTCGCAAGCGCGCTGAAACCTACCAAGCACCCGACATGTCCGACGACCTGTTCACCCCTGTTCGCGAAGAACCCGCCAGCGACGACAGCCTGGGCGCCTACGCCCAGCGCGCTTACCTTGAATACGCGCTGTCGGTGGTCAAGGGCCGCGCGCTGCCCGATGTGTGCGACGGCCAGAAGCCGGTGCAGCGCCGCATCCTCTACAGCATGGCGCGCATGGGGCTGGGCTTTTCCGGCAACAGTGGCGCCAAGCCGGTCAAGAGCGCGCGGGTGGTGGGCGATGTGCTGGGCCGCTTCCATCCGCACGGCGACCAGGCCGCCTACGACGCGCTGGTGCGCATGGCGCAAGACTTTGCACAGCGCTATCCGCTGATCGACGGCCAGGGCAACTTTGGCAGCCGCGATGGTGACGGTGCCGCAGCCATGCGCTACACCGAAGCGCGGCTGTCGAAGATCACCACGCTGCTGCTCGACGAGATCGACGAAGGCACGGTCGACTTCATTCCCAACTACGACGGCTCCACCGAAGAGCCGCGCCAGCTGCCCGCACGGCTGCCGTTTGCGCTGCTCAATGGCGCCAGCGGCATCGCGGTGGGCCTGGCCACCGAGGTGCCCAGCCACAATCTGCGCGAGGTGGCCGACGCCTGCGTGGCACTGATCAAGTCGCCCAGGCTGAGCGACGAGGAGCTGTACACGCTGCTGCCCGGCCCTGACTTTCCGGGCGGCGGCCAGATCATCAGCCCGCCCGCCGACATTGCCGAGGCATACCGCACCGGTCGAGGCTCGCTCAAGGTGCGCTCGCGCTGGAAGATCGAAGACCTGGCGCGAGGCCAGTGGCAGCTGGTGGTGACCGAGCTGCCGCCGGGCGTGAGCGCGCAGAAGGTGCTCGAAGAGATTGAAGAGCTCACCAACCCGAAGGTGCGTGCGGGCAAGAAGGCGCTGACCGCGGAGCAGAACCAGCTCAAGGCCACGGTGCTGGCGGTGCTTGACGGGGTGCGTGACGAGTCCAGCAAGGACGCGGCGGTGCGCATCGTCTTTGAGCCCAAGACCAGCCGCATCGACCAGCAGGAGCTCATCACCACGCTGTTGGCGCACACCAGCCTGGAGACCTCCGCGTCGATCAACATGACGGCGGTCGGCATCGATGGCAAGCCGGTGCAGAAGTCGCTGCGGCAGATGCTGGAGGAGTGGATCACCTTCCGGCAGCAGACGATCGAGCGGCGTTCGCGCCACCGCCTGGCCAAGGTGCTGGACCGCATCCACATCCTCGAGGGGCGGCAGCTCGTGCTGCTCAACATCGACGAGGTGATTGCGATCATCCGCGCAAGCGACGAGCCCAAGGCGGCGCTGATCGCGCGCTTCGCCTTAAGCGAACGCCAGGCCGAAGACATCCTCGAGATCCGGTTGCGGCAGCTTGCGCGGCTGGAGGCGATCAAGATCGAGCAGGAACTCAAGGACCTGCGTGAAGAGCAGGGCAAGCTTGAAGAGATCCTGAGCAGCCCGGCGGCGCTGCGCCGGCTGATGGTCAAGGAGATCGAGGCCGACGCAAAGCAGTTTGCCGACGCGCGCCGCACGCTGATCCAGGCGGAGAAGAAGGCGGTGGCCGAGGTCCGCGTGATCGACGAGCCGGTGACGGTGGTGGTGTCGGCCAAGGGCTGGGTGCGTGCGCGCCAGGGCCACGGGCATGACCCGGCGGCCTTTGCCTTCAAGGCGGGCGATGGCCTGTACGGCACCTTCGAGTGCCGCACGGTGGACACGCTGCTGGCCTTCGGCAGCAACGGGCGGGTGTACTCGGTGGCGGTGTCGTCGCTGCCGGGCGCGCGTGGCGACGGGCAGCCGCTCACCACGCTGATCGACCTGGAGGCGGGCACGCAGCTGCTGCACTACTTTGCGGGTGCGGCCGGTGCGTGGCTGGTGCTGTCGACCAGCGGCGGCTATGGCTTCCTGGCCACGGTGGAGCAGATGACCTCGCGCCAGAAGGGCGGCAAGGCCTTCATCAGCGTCGCCGACGGCGAGGCGGTGTGCCGACCGTCGCCGGCCAACGTGCCGCATCCCTCGGGCGGTGATGCGGTCGGCCCGCATGCGCCGGCCACGCACATTGCCTGCGCATCCGCCGCGGGCCGCATCCTGACCTTCGAGATCGGCGAGCTCAAGGCCCAGGCCAATGGCGGCCGCGGCCTGATGCTGATCGACCTGGACGACAAGGACCGCCTGGCGGGCGCGGCGGCCTACACCCGCAGCGTGCGCATTGCGGGCACCGGCCGGGGCGGCAAGCCGCGTGAAGAGGTGCTGGAGATCCGCTCGCTGAACAACGCGCGGGCCGCGCGCGGGCGCAAGGGCAAGGCAGCTGACCTGGGCTTCAAGCCCGAGTCGGTCACGCGCGTCGAATGACGAGCGCCAGCAGCGCCGCGCACAGCAGGTACAGCGCGAGGCTGTAGAACTCGTAGGGCAGCCCGAGCAGCTTCACTGCCGCATCGGCGCAGTTGGCCTGCGGCGCGAACACTTCGGGCGACAGCGTGAACAGCCCGAGCGTGTTCATCACGCGGTCGGCGAAGGTCATGGCGCACGATGCGCTTTTGGCTGCCACGAAGTGCTGCCACAGGGCGCTGGCCACACCGCCGGCGCAGGCGAGCAGGCCCAGGGACGCCGTGATGCGCGCGAACCAGCCGCGCGGCAACAGTGCACACAACAAGGCCAGCAGCGCGATCACGAGGAACAGCAGGCGCTGGAAGGTGCACCACGGGCAGGGCAGCATGTCAAAGACGTACTGCGACACCAGTGCCGCGCCCACCGCACCGAAGCCCAGCGCCGCCACCAAAAGCGGCAGCATGCGCGAGGGCCGTGCTGCGGGGCGCGAGCCGAAGCGCGAGCGCGAACGCGCCATCAGGCGAGCTCGGCGATCATTTCAATCTCGACGCAGGCGCCCATCGGAATTTGCGCGACGCCGAAGGCGCTGCGCGCATGCGCGCCGGCAGCGCCGAACACCTGCCCCAGAAGCTCGCTGCAGCCGTTGGTGACCAGGTGATGCTCGGTGAAGTCGGGCGCCGAGTTCACCAGGCTCATCACCTTGACGATGCGCTTCACGCCGTTGAGATCGGTGCCCGCAGCCTGGCAGGCGACATGCAGCGTGCCCATCAGGTCGATGGCGATGGTGCGCGCCGCGGCCTTGCCCTCTTCGGTGGTCATGGTCTTGCCGAACTGGCCGACCCACGCCTTGCCGTCCTTCTTGGCGATGTGGCCGCTGATGAAGACCAGCTTGCCGGTCTGCACGAAGGGCACATAGGCCGCCGAAGGAGGGGTGACGGGCGGCAGGGTGATGCCGATTTGCTGGAGCTTTTCGTAGACGTTCATGGCGAGGGGTGGGTTGAAACCGGAAGGCGCACAGTGTAGGGGAGGGACCGCGGCAGTGGCATGCGGGCCTGGTGCGCGACGGGTGTGGCGCTGCCGCTTCCGCTAGGGCTTACTTCACCAGGTGCACCAGGATGCTGTGGTTGAAGTCCACATGGCAGGGTTCCACCGAGCCCTCCACCGGCGCGGCTTGCCAGGGCATGGGCGCGCAGGCCAGCGCCACATGACCGGCGCCGATGGTCTGGCCTGAGGTGGCATCCAGGCCGATCCATCCCGCGCCGGGCTGATGCACCTCGCACCAGGCGTGCAGGCCGGTGTCGGCCGGGCTGTGGTCGCTGCGGCCCTCGGGGTGCCCGCCAAGCCCCGCGGTCTGCACCAGATAGCCCGACACAAAGCGTGCGGCCCAGCCTGCGCTGCGCAGCATGGCCATCAGCAGCCAGGCGGAATCGCGGCACGAGCCGCTGCCCAGCGCCAGCGACTCGTCGGGCATCTGCACGCCGGGCTCCTGTCGCACCCGGTAGGCCAGCCGCTGGGCCACTGCGGCGCACAGGTGTGCCGGCAAGTCGCTGGTGGCCGCGCCTTGCGCCAGCAACTGCGCCAGCCACGCTTCCATCACCGGGTTGGGGCCCACGGGCTCGCGGTAGGCAGGCAGTACCGCGTCGGTGGAGTTGCGTGCAGGTGCAGCAAGAGAGTGGACGGGCGTGGCATGCGCAGGCGCCTGAAGGGATGCGTCGGTCAGCGCATCCGTCAACGCATCCACCAACTCGAGCGTCATGGAAACGTCGATGCGGAACTCGGTGGCCGGCCCCGCAAAGTGCACCGATGCCACCCGGTTGCCGTAGGCGTCGGTGGAGAAGTCGAGCTGGTGCGCGCCAGGCGACACCTCCAGCCGGAAGTCGGTCACCTGGGGCGAGGTGTCGGGCCGTGGGCACAGCCGCAGCGTTTGCGGCCCCAGGCGCACCGGGCGGTCGTAGCGGTAGTGGGTGGTGTGTTGCAGGACAACGTGGCTTGCCATGGCGGCCGATGCTAGCAAGTCGCGCGGGCCGCTGCGCTATCGTGCGCAAGGAAGGCGCTTCCACGGCGTCAAGGGCATCAATCACATTCGGGAGGCAGGGGACGGCGCATGGGAGGCATGGACCGCCAGGGCAGCATCAGCATCAGCATCAGCGACCGCGACCGCGACCGCGACCGCGACCGCGCAGGCGTCCTCGCGCGAGCGATCGCCGCCGCGGCGCTGGCCTTCATCGGTGGCGTGGCGCTGCAGTTGCAGCAGCCGGCCCTGTGGGCGCCCTCTGCCTACGGGGCAGCGCTGGTGGGGGCACTGGTGGGGGTGCTGATCAGCGTGATGATGCTCGCGCGGATGCGGCGCATGCGCGCGTCGTCCCGGTCGTTGCAGCTTGCTTGGCTGGCCGTGCTGTGCCTTGGCATGGCGGCGCTGGCGGCGGCGTCCACCGGCTGGCGTGCCACGCTGATGTCGCAAGAGGCGATCGACGCCCGCCTGGAGGGGCGCGACATCGCGGTGGTGGGGGTGGTGTCTTCCATGCCGCAGGCCACCGACGCCGGCGTGCGGTTTCGCTTTGACATCGAGTCAGCCGCCCTCGACGGCCAGCCGGTGCGTGCACCGTCGCGCGTGTGGCTGGCCTGGTACGGCGGCTTTGTGCCCGCCGACTTGCAGCGCGCGCCGCAGCCGCTGCGCGCAGGCGAGCGCTGGGCCTGGACGGTGCGGCTGAAGGCGGCGCGCGGCGGCATCAATCCGCACGGCTTTGACTTCGAGCTGTGGATGTGGGAGCAGCGGCTGGGGGCCACCGGCTATGTGCGCGCCGGCCCCCGCGACGCCGAGCCAAAGCGCGTGGCGGGCACCTGGCTGCATCCGGTGGAGCAGGCGCGGCAGGCGGTGCGCGACCGCATCGCTGAAGCGGTGCCCGATGCGCGCAGTGCGGGCGTGCTGGCCGCACTGGTCACCGGCGACCAGCGCGCGATCGACCGCGCCGACTGGGACCTGTTCCGTGCCACGGGTATCGCGCACCTGATGAGCATCTCGGGCCTGCATGTGACGATGTTCGCCTGGCTGGCCGCTGCTGCGGTGGGTGCGCTGTGGCGTTGCAGCGCGCGGCTGTGCCTGCGCTGGCCGGCGCCACACGCCGGTCTGCTGGCGGGGCTGCTGCTGGCCGCAGGCTATGCGGTGTTCAGCGGCTGGGGCGTACCTGCGCAGCGCACCGTATGGATGCTGCTTGCGGTGGGCGTGCTGCGCCTGTCGGGCCGGGTGTGGCCGGCGTCGTGGATGTGGTGTGCCGCCGCGCTGGCGGTGGTGGCCGTCGATCCGTGGGCGCTGCTGCAGCCCGGCTTCTGGCTCAGCTTCGTGGCGGTGGGCGTGTTGTTTGCCGCGGGCCGCCGCGAGGCAGCGCCCGTGCGCGAAGCGCACGCAGCCAACACCGGCCCGACGTTCGCCGCAGGCCTGCGCGCATTCGCCCGGCATGCGGGTGCGCTGATACGCGAGCAGGGCACGGTGACGCTGGCGCTGGCGCCCCTGGGCCTGCTGCTGTTCGGGCAGGTCTCGATCATCGGCCTGGTGGCCAACCTGCTGGCGATCCCGTGGGTGACGCTGCTTGTCACGCCGCTGGCGATGCTCGGTGTGCTGTGGCCGCCGCTGTGGTCGCTGGCCGATCTGGCGCTGCAGGCACTGTCGGTGGTGCTGGGCTGGTTGGCCCTGTGGCCGTGGGCAAGCCTGTGGCGGCCGATCCCGGACCTGTGGGCCGGCATCGCGGCCTTGCTGGGCGGCGTGCTGCTGGTGCTGCGCCTGCCACCGTGGCTGCGCGTGCTGGGGCTGCCGCTGTTGCTGCCGGCACTGCTGTGGCAGGTGCCGCGCCCCGCGCCGGACACGTTCGAGCTGCTGGCCGCCGATATCGGGCAGGGCAATGCGGTGCTGGTGCGCACCGCCCGTCACACGCTGCTGTACGACGCCGGCCCGCGCTACAGCCGCGAGTCCGACGCCGGCCATCGGGTGCTGGTGCCGCTGCTGCGCGCGTGGGGCGAGCAGCTCGATACGCTGGTGGTGAGCCATCGCGACAGCGACCACAGCGGCGGCGCGGCTGCGGTGCTGGCGCAGCAGCCGCAGGCGCGCTGGCTCAGTTCGGTGGAAGACTGGCGGCCTTTGCTGTCCGCAGCGCCGGTGGTTGCATCGGCGGGTCTGGGCACGCCGGCCCCACCCGAGCCGGTGCGCTGCGAAGCCGGTCAACGCTGGGCGTGGGACGGTGTGCAGTTCGAGGTGCTGCATCCGCGCACGGACGACTATGCCGATGCCCGGCGGCCCAACGCTCTGAGCTGCGTTGTCCGCATCGAGTCTGCGCCCGACCCGCAAGGGCGCCGGCGCCGGGCGCTGCTGACGGGCGACATCGAACTGGCGCAGGAGTCTGCGCTGGTGGCGTCCGGGCAACTGCAGCCGGTGGACTGGCTGCTGGTGCCGCACCATGGCAGCAAGACCTCGTCGAGTGCGCCGTTCCTCGACGCGACCGCGCCGCGCATCGCTGTGGTGCAGGCCGGCTACCGCAACCGGTTCGGTCACCCGGCGCCGCCGGTGCTGGAGCGCTACCGCGAGCGCGGCGTGCGCTGGGTCAGCACGGTGGACTGCGGGGCGGCGCTGTGGCGCAGCGATCAGCCCGACGCGATGCGCTGCTGGCGCGACGAGCGCCAACGCTACTGGCACCACCGGATGCCGGGCGCACCATGAGCCCATTTGAAGCGATTCGGGCCCGAAACTTGCTATCCTGACCTTATGAGCCCGACCCTGCGCCGATTCGACGAGATGTACACCGACCCCGCGGCCTGCGGGGCATCGCCTGCAGCGACCGACCCCGCTGCCGTCCGCGCGCACTACAAGGACTACGCGGCCTGGCTGGCCGGCCAGCCCGCCGATGTGATGCAGGCCCGTCGCGACGAAGCCGAGATGATCTTCCGGCGCGTAGGCATCACCTTTGCGGTGTACGGCGCCAAGGATGAGGACGCGGGCTCGGACAACGGAGGCACCGAGCGGTTGATCCCGTTCGACCTGATTCCGCGCATCATTCCCGCGCACGAATGGGCACGCATGGAGCGCGGCCTGGTGCAGCGCGTCACCGCACTCAACCGCTTCATCCACGACGTCTATCACGGCCAGGAGATCCTGAAGGCCGGCGTGATTCCGGCCGAGCAGATCACCGGCAACGCGCAGTTCCGTCCGGTCATGATGGGCGTGGATGTGCCGCAGCAGGTGTACTCGCACATCGCCGGCATCGACATCGTGCGCGCGCCCGATGCCAGCGGCGAGGGCCGCTACTACGTGCTTGAGGACAACCTGCGCGTGCCCAGCGGCGTGAGCTACATGCTCGAAGACCGCAAGATGATGATGCGGCTCTTCCCCGACCTGTTCGCGCGCCACCAGGTGGCGCCGGTGGCGCACTACCCCGACCTGCTGCTGGAGACGCTGCGCGCGTCCAGCCCGCCCACCACCGCCGAGCCCACGGTGGTGGTGCTGACCCCGGGCATGTACAACAGCGCGTACTTCGAGCACGCGTTCCTGGCGCAGCAGATGGGCGTGGAGCTGGTCGAGGGGCAAGACCTCTTCGTGCGCGACAACTTCGTCTACATGCGCACCACCCGCGGCCCGAAGCGGGTGGACGTGATCTACCGCCGGGTGGACGACGACTTCCTCGACCCGATGGTGTTTCGCCCCGACACCTCTCTGGGCTGCGCCGGCCTGATGCAGGCCTACCGCGCAGGCCACGTGACCATCTGCAATGCGGTGGGTACCGGGATTGCCGACGACAAGTCGATCTATCCCTACGTGCCTCAGATGATCGAGTTCTACCTCGGCGAAAAGCCGATCCTCGACAACGTGCCCACCTACCAGTGCCGCAAGCCCGATGACCTGGCCTACACGCTTGCCAACCTGAAGGACCTGGTGGTCAAGGAGGTGCACGGCGCCGGCGGCTACGGCATGCTGGTGGGCCCGGCGGCCACGCATCAGGAGATCGAGGATTTCCGTCGCGCCCTGATCGCCAAGCCCGAGGGCTACATCGCGCAGCCCACGCTCAGCCTGTCAAGCTGCCCGACGTTTGTGGAGTCCGGCATCGCGCCGCGCCACATCGACCTGCGGCCCTTCGTGCTGAGCGGGCGCACGGTGCAGATGGTGCCGGGCGGCCTGACGCGCGTGGCCCTGAAAGAGGGCTCGCTGGTGGTGAACTCGTCGCAGGGCGGCGGCACCAAGGACACCTGGATCCTGGAGCACTGAACATCATGCTGTCCCGTACCGCAGACCACCTGTTCTGGATGTCGCGCTACACCGAGCGCGCCGAGAACACCGCACGCATGCTCGATGTGAACTACCAGACCTCGCTGTTGCCGCAATCGGCCACGGTGGCGCAGCTGGGCTGGCAGGGACTGTTGTCGATCAGCGAGCTGCTGCCCTCGTACGGCGCGCTGTACGGCGATGTCACGCCCAAGGGCGTGCTGGAGTTCATGGTCAAGGACGAGGACAACCCCTCGTCCATCATCTCGTGCCTGAAGGCCGCGCGCGAAAACGCGCGTGCGGTGCGCGGAACGCTCACGACGGAGGTGTGGGAAACGCAAAACCAGACCTGGCTGGAAGTCAACCGCATGATCCGCAGCGGCGACTTCGAGCGCGACCCGGGCCAGTTCTTTGAGTGGGTCAAGTTCCGCTCGCACCTGTCGCGTGGCGTCACGGTGGGCACCATGCTGATGGACGAGGCGCTGCACTTCATGCGGCTGGGCACCTTCCTCGAGCGCGCCGACAACACCGCGCGGCTGGTCGACGTGAAGTTCCATGCGCTGGAAAGCGACTTCTTCGGCGCGGCCACCGAGCAGGACCAGGAATACGACTTCTATCACTGGAGCGCGATCCTGCGCAGCGTCTCGGGCTTCGAGATCTACCGCAAGGTCTATCGCGACGTGATCAAGCCCGAGCGGGTGGCCGAGCTGCTGATCCTGCGCCCTGACATGCCGCGCTCGCTGCATGCCAGCATGAACGAGGTGGTGGCCAACCTGGCGCAGGTGGCCAACGACCAGTCGGATGAAACGCGGCGCCTGGCCGGGCGGCTGCGCGCCGAGCTGCAGTACGGCCACATCGAGGAGATCCTCGCCACCGGGCTGCACGCCTTTCTCACGCAGTTCCTCGACCGCGTGAACGACCTTGGCGGTCGCATCAGCCGCGACTTCCTGGTGCCGAACTACGCCTGATCAGGCGGCGCACCGTCAGCGAACCGCCTGGGGTGCGGCGCCGTCAAGCGCCTGTCGCACCGCCTGCCCGAGCTCGATCACCGCCATCGCGTAGTAGCTGCTCCAGTTGTAGCGGGTGATCACGTAGAAGTTCTCGGTGCCGGCCACGTACTGCGGCGCGTCGCTGCCGTTTTGCAGTTCCACCAGTGCCAGCGGCCCCTCGTGTGCGTTGGCGGCGCCTTCCAGCACGGCGCCCCGGGCGCCGAACGCCGCCACGCTGAAGGTCGGCAGGATGTCGGGCAGCAGCAGCGCTTCGAGGTCAAGTTTCGTGCTGTCGAACTGCACCGGATAGTGCGTCGGCATGCCGGGCTTCCAGCCGAAGGCGCGAAAGTAGTTGGCCACCGAGCCGATCACGTCGGCGGCGCTGCGGTTGAGGTCGATGCGCCCGTCGCCGTCGAAGTCCACCGCAAAGCGCACGCGGCTCGAGGGCATGAACTGCGGCATGCCCATCGCGCCGGCGTAGCTGCCCAGCGCGCGCAACGGGTCGTCGCCGGTGCGCTGGTGCAGCGACAGGAAATGCTCGAGCTCGCCGCGGAAGAACGCGGTGCGGTCCATCGCCCGCGGGTGCTCGCTCGGGAAGTCGAAGGCCAGCGTGGCCAGCGCATCGATCACCCGGAAGCTGCCCATGTGCTGCCCGTACAGCGTCTCCACGCCGATGATGCCCACCACCATTTCGGGGGGCACGCCGTATTCGCGCTCGGCGCGTTCAAGCCACTCGCGCTGCGCCTGCCAGAAGCGCACGCCGGCACGCACGCGCACCGGGTCGATGAAGCGGCTGCGGTACACGCGCCAGTTCTTCGGCGTTCCGACAGGCGCAGGTCGCATCAGCCGCTGGATCTGCGGCACTAGCCGCGCCTCCCCCAGCATGCGGCGCACCCATTCGCGGTCCAGCCCGCGCTGCTCGGCGATCTCGTCGGCAACGCGCATCGCATCGTCGCGCTGCGCGTAAGGCACGCCCTGCGCCGTGCTGCGCGGTGCCGTGGCCGCCGGAGCGGCCCGGTCCTTCTTCGTGGTCTTCGCCTTGTTTTTGGCGGCACCCTTTTGGCTGTCCTTGGGTGACGGCTTCTCGCTGCGAGGCGGCTTGTCCTGCGCCACGGCCGGGCTTGCGCCGGCGGTCGCCAGCATCAGGGCAAGCACGGCGCCGGCGACGATGCGTGCGGCGGGTGTCAGGCGCGGCCTGGCAGTTGGCGCTGGAGCTGCTTCCATTGGCGCCTGAGTGTAGCGATGCGCGTTGCGTTGCCATCGGCTGCGCGGGGCGCATAACGCAAGGCTTCCAGCTGCATCAGCCAGTCGGCCAGCGCCTGCGCCGCCGCGCCCCAGCGCTGGCGGGCCGCGGTGGCCAGCTCGCGCGGGGTGGCCTGCGCCGGGGTGCGCACGCCGCGGCGCGACAACACGTCGCGCGCCTGCACCAGCAAGGCCACCCACGGGTCGGTACGCCGCCGCTGCCACAGCGCGACGCCGGCACCGATCAGGCTCAGCGCACTCAGCAACCCGGCCAGCAGATAACCCAGGTCTTGCCAGGTCGGTGCGTTGAAGCCCAGGCTGCGCAGCAAGTCGAGCTGGCGGCTTTGCGTGTAGTTCAGCACCCACTGGTTCCACCGGTTGTTCAGCGCCTCCCACATCGCGCGCAGGTTCACCAGCGCGAATTGCGGCGCGATTGCACTCAGCGCCGTGGCCACCGCGCCGGGGGCCGGGCGCAGCCGCTCGAAGCTGCCGGTGCGCCCGGGCGCCACCGCTGCGGTCGGGTCCACCCGAACCCAGCCCTGGCCGGCCAGCCACACCTCGGTCCAGGCATGCGCATCGCTGTTGCGCACGGTCCAGATGCCGTCCACCGGGTTGATGTCTCCGCCCTGGTAGCCGGTGACCACCCGCGCCGGGATGTCCAGCGCGCGCATCAGCACCGCGAACGACGAGGCGATGTGCTCGCAGAAGCCCGCCTTGCGGTCGAACCAGAATTCATCGGCGGTGTTGTCGCCAAACACGCCGGGCTCGAGCGTGTAGCGATAGCCCTGCGTGCGCAGGTGCTCCAGCACGAAGTTCACCAGGCCTTCGTCGTTGCCCTGCGCAAAGCGCGGGTCGCGCCGCAGGTCGACGGCCCACTGCAGTGTGCGCGGATTGAAGCCGGTGGGCAGGTCGCGGTCGTCGGGTGAGATCGCCGCGCGGCTGGCGGGCCCGTAGCGGAACGTCGGATGGCTTTGCGCGCGGTAGCGCACCAGGTCGGTCAATGGTGACTCCGACAGCCACAGCAGGTCGGTGGTGGGCTTGACCCGCAGCGCTGCCGACTGCGGTGGCTCGACGGTCGCCTCGAGCGTCATCACCCACGGGCGGTTGGATGGCTCGAGCGTGACCTCGTAGCGCACCGGCTCGCCGCTGACCTGCAGGTTGACCGGTGTGCTGTTGCGCAGCTGGACACGCGGCCGCCATTCGCGGCCGTCGAAGTCGCTGAGCACCGGCCCGCGAAAGTACAGGTCTTGCCGGCGTGGTACCGCGCCCTCGAAGCGCACCCGCATGGCCACGCTGTCGTCCAGCGCCAGCTCGGCCACCTGACCGACGCGAATGCTGGCCGACAGGCCGCTGCGGCCGCTGTGTGCGTCTGACGGCAGGCCCCACAGCGGCGCCAGCCGCGGGAACAGCATGAACAGCGCCAGCATCACCGGCGTGCCCACCGCCGCGAGCCGCAGCGCGATGCGACCCGACTGCCACAGCGTGGGCCGCCCGGCGGGCATGTGTGCATTGACCAGCGCGGTCAGCAGGCCGAGCAGCGCCACCACCATGGCCAGCGCGGTCAGCAGCGACTGCGAGAAGAAGAAATGCGTCAGCAGGGTGAAGAAGCCGAGGAAGAACACCACGAACGCGTCGCGGCGCGCCCGCAGCTCCAGCGTCTTGAGCGCCAGCAGCACCACGATCAGCGTGACCCCGGCGTCGCGGCCGAGCACCGTGCGGTGGCTGAACAGGGTGGCACCGATGGCCAGCGCCAGCAGCGCCACGCGCACCCACAGGCCGGGCAGGGCACGCGCCTGCCACGCCAGTGCGCCACGCCACAGCAGCACGGCAGCACTCATCAGCACGCACCACAGCGGCAGGCGTGCGGCATGCGGCAACACCACCCAGGCGATGACGCCAAGCAGGAACAGCGTGTCGCGCGTCTCGCGCGGCATCTCGGTGCGGCGCGCAGCCCCGGTGGGAGCCGACGGCGGTACGGCACTCGATGTGGCGGCGGTGGTCTTCAGCACAGCGCCAAGACCTCCAGGCAGCGGCGGCGGTGCGCCTCGCCTGCGTCAGGTGGCACCTCGTGGGCGCCGACGCGCAAGCCGTAGTCCAGGCCCGCTGCATCGGCGGCCAGCACCCAGGCGCACAGGCGCGACAGCCGCGCCTCGGGATCAGCCAGGCCGGTGCGCGCTGCATCCAGCCACAGCTCGTGGCGCTGGTGCTCGCGTGCATCGCGGCTCACCAGTTCGTCGGACTTCGCGGCTTTCTTCCAGACGATCTGGCGCAGCGGGTCACCGCGCCGATACGGGCGCACACCGTCGAACTCGGCGCCCGCGTCGCGTGCGAGCACCACGCCCTGGCCAGGCCGTGGCTCGCCCGGGGGCAACGGCGGCGCATGCAGTTCCGGCGCGGGGTACACCAGCACCTGCGATGCCGGCCGCCACACCGTCCACACGCGAAACGCGCCGATCGGAAACCGGGTCATCACGGTCAGGGCGGGCAGCGGTTGCAGGCCGCGCCGCCCGGGCTGGAAGGCCAGCGTCAGACGGGCACTGCCACGCGGCTCGACATCGGTCCAGCTCCAGTGCACCGGTTGCCCGGGCTGCTCGCAGGCCAGGCCCATGCCGTAGCGTGCGCGCGGCGAATCGCTCGCCAGGTGCACTTCCATCGACACGGCAGCACCCAGGAACTGCGGCTGCGGCGGCGACAGCGACAGCGCCAGCCCGCGCAGCGTGGCGTGCCCCACATGCATCGCGGCGATCGTGCTGCCGGCCAGCAAGAACGTGAGCAGGTAGCCAAGGTTGAGCTGGTAGTTGATGGACGCAACCAGCAGCACCAGCAGCGTCAGCGCCAGCAGCGCCCCGGCGCGCGTGGGCAGGATGTAGACATTGCGATGGGTGAGGCCCAGCGCGTCGGTACGCGGCTGGCGCGACTGCCACCAATGACGGATGCGCTGGCGCAGGCCACGCGGCTGCGGCGCCGCCCTCTGCGCCGTCGGGGTGGCAAGCCCCTGTGCTCGGGCGGGTGCCGTGCCGGGCTTGGCCGTCGCTTGCATCGGCATGTCTGCAGCTCTGCGGCGCCTTCCGATGCCGCTCAGGGCAGGGCGACGGCGTCGAGCATGGCGCGCACCTGCTCGACCGCGCCGCGCCCGGCGTCACCCACGGGCACCAGGCGGTGCGCGATAGTCTGCGGCAGGATGGCACGCACATCGTCGGGCGCCACGTAGTCGCGCCCGCTCAGCAGCGCCTGCGCGCGAGCCGCACGCAGCACCGCGATGCCGGCGCGCGGCGACAGGCCCTGCAAAAACCAGCGACCGCTGCGGGTGGCCGCGATCAGGTCCTGCAGGTAGTCGAGCAGCGCGTCTGCTGCATGCACCTGTTGCACCTGCGCCTGAAGCGCGTGCAGGCTGTGTGCATCCAGCAAGGCGGGCAGGGCCGCGACCTGCGCGCGCCGGTCGTCGCCGGCGAGCAGGCTGCGCTCGGAGGCGCGGTCGGGGTAGCCCAGCGAGATGCGCATCAGGAAGCGGTCGAGCTGGCTTTCGGGCAGCGCGAAGGTGCCCAGCTGGTCGTGCGGGTTCTGCGTGGCGATCACGAAGAAGGGCGAGGGCAGGGCGCGTGTTTCGCCTTCCACCGACACCTGCTTTTCTTCCATCGCCTCCAGCAGCGCGCTTTGCGTCTTGGGGCTGGCGCGGTTGATCTCGTCGGCCAGCAGCACCTGGGCGAACACCGGGCCGGGGTGGAAAACGAACGATTCGCTCGAGCGCTCGTACACCGACACGCCGGACAGGTCGCTGGGCATCAGGTCGGCGGTGAACTGCACCCGCGAGAACTGCAGCCCGAAGCTGCGCGCCAGTGCATGCGCCAGCGTCGTCTTGCCCACGCCGGGCACGTCCTCGATCAGCAGGTGCCCCCCTGCAAGCAGACAGGCCACGCTGTCGCTCACCTGTGCTGCCTTCCCCGCGATCACCGTGTTAAGCTGATCGAGCAGCGCCCTGAGTTGTTGTTGTGCTTTCATGGCACGACATTACCCGAATTCACCGACGTTTTGCGATGCCTGCCCTGATACACCTGCGCGCCCGGCGGAGCTGATCCATGGGCAGTACCGCCTACTTCACCCATGCCGACTGCGCCCGCCACGAGATGGGCCGCGGCCACCCCGAGTGCCCCGAGCGCCTGTCCGCCATCCACGACCGGCTGCTGGCCAGCGGCGTGGCGGACGCACTGGACCAGCGCGAAGCGCCCGAGGCGCCCATTGCCGACCTCGAGCTTGCACACGCGCGCATGCATGTGGCGGCGATCCGTGGCCTGAGCGATGAGCTGCGCGACGAGGTCGCTGCCGGTGGGCCCAGCCACGCCCAGATCGACCCGGACACCGCCCTCAACGTGCACAGCTGGAGTGCCGCATTGCGAGCCGCAGGCGCGGCGCTCGCTGCCACCGATGCAGTGATCGCAGGCGAGGTGGACAACGCCTTTTGCGCGGTGCGCCCGCCCGGGCACCACGCCTGCCACGACCGTGCGATGGGCTTTTGCATCTTCAACAACGTGGCGGTGGCGGCGCGCTACGCACTCGAGCGCCATGGCCTGCAGCGTGTGGCGGTGATCGACTTCGACGTCCACCACGGCAACGGCACCGAGGACATCCTGCGCGACGACCCGCGGGTGCTTATGGTGAGCTTCTTCCAGCATCCGTTCTATCCGTACAGCGGCGCCGAAGGAGCAGCCGGCAACATGCTCAACGTGCCGGTGTCGGCCTACACCCGCGGCGACGCGATCCGCGAGATCGTGGACACCCTGTGGCTGCCGCGGCTGGACGCCTTCGCGCCGCAGATGATCTTCGTGTCGGCCGGCTTCGATGCGCACCGCGAGGACGACCTCGGCCAGCTCGGGCTGACCGAAGCCGACTACGCCTGGATCACCCGCCGCATCAAGGACGTGGCAGCGCGCCATGCCGGCGGGCGCATCGTGTCGTGCCTGGAGGGCGGCTACAACCTGTCGGCGCTGGCGCGCAGCGTCGAGGCACACATCCGTGTGCTGGCCGACCTGTGAGCCCTGGCACCTGCCCCAGGCCCGTCTGATGTGCACACAGCCGCACGCTTCAAGGAGATGCGATGACACCCACTGATGCCCCAGGCCACGCGAGCAGCGGCAGCAGCGCTGCACCGGTGATCCCGTCGCGCGATGCGCGCGGCGTGTGGACGCTCACGCTCAATCGCCCGGACAGCTTCAACGCCCTGAGCGAGGAAGTGCTGGCCGCGCTCGAGGAAGCGATCGCGCGCGTGGCGGCCGACGAGCAGTCGCGCGCGGTGGTGCTGGCCGCCACCGGCAAGGCGTTCTGCCCGGGCCATCACCTCAAGGAGATGATCGCGCGGCCCGAGCTGGACTACTACCAGGCGCTGTTTGCACGCTGCAGCCGCATGATGCTGAGCCTGCAGCGGTTGCCGGTGCCGGTGATCGCGCGGGTGCATGGCGTGGCCACCGCGGCCGGCTGCCAGCTGGTGGCGCAGTGCGATCTGGCGGTGGCGGCCGACAGCGCCCGCTTTGCAGTCAGCGGCGTGAACTTCGGTTTGTTCTGCGGCACCCCCAGCGTGCCGTTGTTGCGCAACATGGCGCCCAAGCAGGCGATGGAGATGCTGGTGACCGGCGACTTCATCGATGCGCAGGAGGCCCGGCAGCGCGGCCTGGTGAACCGCGTGGTGCCGCTGGATCAACTGGACGCAGAGCTTGAGGCATTGGTGCAAAGCATCCTGGCCAAGCCGCGCGCGGCACTGGCCATCGGCAAGGACCTGTTCTACCGCCAGCGCGAGATGGGCATCGAGGCCGCTTACCAGCTGGCCGGGCAGGCGATGGCAGTCAACATGATGAATCCCTGTGCCCTCGAGGGCGTGACCGCCTTCACCGAAAAGCGCGAGCCGGCGTGGCGTGAAGCGCCTGCGTCATCACCCAAATCCGGGCCGGGGCCGGCATGAGCGGATTCGACCGTCTGCTGGCAGACCTGGCGCGGCCTGAAGCGCTGGTGGAACTGGCGGCGCTGTTTGCCTGCCTCGCGCTGGCCTGGGCGCTGGCGTGGTCTCTGGGCCGCGAGCGGGGCGCCGATTCGATCTGGTTTGGCCGATCCACCTTCGACGGGCTGCTGTTTCCGCTGCTGAGCTTGGTGCTGGTGTACGGCGCGCGCTTGGCGGTGGCCGAATTTCAGCGGCCCGGGTTGCTGCGTGTGGCGGTGCCGGTGCTGGTGGCGCTGGTGGGCATCCGGTTCATCGCGCGGGTGCTGGCGGTGAGCTTTCCGCAGTCGGCCGCCGCGCGGCTGGGCGAGCGGGTTTTCTCCTGGGGCATGTGGATCATCGCGGTGCTGTGGATCGTGGGCTGGTTGCCGCTGGTGCGCGCAGAGCTCGAATCGATCCGCTTTGCGATGGGCAAGAGCCGCATCAGCCTGCTGGACCTGATCGAGGGCCTGCTGTGGTCGGGCGTGGTGCTGGTGGGTGCGCTGTGGGTGTCTGCAGCGATCGAGCGCAAGCTGCTGCGCGATGCGGTGTCCGACCTGTCGCTGCGCAAGGTGGCGGGCAACGCCATCCGCGCCTTGCTGCTGCTCACCGGCATGCTGGTGGCGCTGTCGGCGGTGGGTGTGGACCTGACCGCGCTGTCGGTGCTGGGCGGCGCGCTCGGCGTGGGCCTGGGCTTTGGCCTGCAGAAGCTCGCAGCCAACTATGTCAGCGGCTTTGTCATCCTGTTCGAGCGCAGCCTGCGCATCGGCGACACCGTGCGGGTGGACCAGTTCGAAGGCACGGTGATGGACATCAAGACGCGCTACACGCTGATCCGCGCGCTCAATGGCCGCGAGTCTGTGGTGCCCAACGAGATGCTGATCACCCAGCGCATCGAGAACCTGTCGCTGGCCGACCCGCGCGTGCTGCTGTCGGTGCCGGTGACGGTGGGCTACGAGGTGGACACCGACGCGGTGGCCGCGCTGCTGGAGCAGGCAGCGGCCACGGCAGCGCGGGTGCTAAGTGATCCCGCACCGAGCGCGAAGCTGGCGCGCATCGGCAGCGGGGGGCTGGAGTACGAACTGACCTTCTGGATCGAGGACCCGCAGAACGGCCAGCTCAATGTGCGCTCGGAGGTGAATGTGGCCGTCATCAAGGCGCTGCGCGGCGCGGGGGTGGTGATTCCTTCGCCGCATCATGTGGTGCGGCTCGAAGGCGCCGAGCCGGTCAGCCCATCTTCGAAGGCAACCACAGGCTGAGCTGCGGAAACGCGATCAGCAGCCCGAGCGCGACGATCATCGTGGCCACCAGCGGCCACACGCCGCTGAAGATGGCGCGCAGCCCCACCTTGGGCAGCAGCGCATTCACCACGAACAGGTTCATGCCCACCGGGGGCGACACCAGGCCGATCTGGATCACCATCACGATCAGCACGCCAAACCACACCGGGTCAAAGCCGAGCTGCAGCACGATCGGAAAGAACAGCGGGATGGTCAGCAGCACCATCGTCAGCTCCTCCATCACCGTGCCCAGCAGCACGTAGATGGCCATCATCGCGCACACCACCATGATGGGCGTGAGGCCCATGCCGGTGATCCACGCAACCATGTCGCGCGGCAGCGAGGTGAAGTTGATGAAGTTGGCGAAGATGGTCGCTGCAATCAGCAGGGTGAACAGCATCGCGGTGGTGCGCGCCGACTCCACCAGAACCTCGAACAGCGTGGCCCAGGTCAGGCGCCGTCGTGCCAGCGCGAACAGGAAGGCGCCCGATGCGCCCATGCCCGCGCCCTCGGTGGCGGTGAAGAAGCCGCCATAGATGCCGCCCAGCACCACCACCACCAGCAGCAGCACGCCCCAGATGCCCTTGAGCGCCTGCAGCCGCTCGGCCCAGCTGAACTTCTCGCCCGGGGGTGCGTGCTCGGGGTCGTGTGCGGCCATGATGACCACGGTCAGCATCATCAGCAGGGCGGTCATGGCGCCCGGGATGACACCCGCTGCGAACAGCTGGCCGATGTTGGTCTCGGTCACGATGCCGTAGATCACCATGATGGTCGACGGCGGGATCATGATGCCCAGCGTGCCGGCGGTGGCGATCACGCCGGTGGACAGCGAGTCGCTGTAGCCCAGCTTCTGCATCGACGGATAGGCCACCTTGCTCATGGTGGCTGCGGTGGCGATGGACGAGCCGCAGATCGCGCCGAAGCCCGCGCAGGCGGCCACGGTGGCATGCGCCAGGCCGCCGCGGCGGTGGCCGATGAAGGTGTAGGCCGCGTGGAACAGCTCGTGTGCCAGGCCCGCGCGTGCCACGAAGTTGCCCATCAGCACGAACAGCGGAATCACCGACAAGGTGTAGGCAAAGCCGGTCTCCTGCACCACCTGCACCGCACCGGCAAACGACGGCCCCCAGCCCTGGGTGAGGCCCAGGCCGGTGATGCCGACGATGCCCATGGCGATGGCCAGCGGCACCCGCAGCAGCGCCAGCACAAAGATCGCCAGGAAGCCCAGCAGCGCTTCGGTCACAGCACGCTCCCTTCGTCTTCGGTGGCTTCTTCGCGCATCAGCCCCAGCGCCAGGTGTGCCAGCCCGGTCAGCATGCACAGCACCGCCATCGCGTAGACGAACGGATAGCGCGGAATCTGCAGCTGCGCGCTGGTTTCGCCGGCATTCGCGATATCGGCCGCCTGCCCCCACATCAGCCAGCCCATGCCCAGCAGCGCGGCGGCGCACAGCAGGTTGACCAGCAGCCGCTGCACGCGGCGCGCCGTGGCGCCCAGCAGCCCGTCCAATGAGTTGAACACCACATGCTCGCCGCGCAGCGACACCAGCGGCAGCGCCGCGAAGATGACCAGCACCATCAGCATCTCGGTGATCTCCAGCGAGCCGGGGATGGATTGCGACAGCAGCTTGCGGCCGCTGACATCAAAGAAGGTCAGCACCATGATCGCAAACAGCGTGGACGCCGCCACGATGCCGCACAGCCATTGCAGGGAGTTCTTCAGTTTCATCGGCCAGCCAGCGGGGTCAGGTGGGTGGTGCACAACAAAAAGGCGGTACGGGCACGCTGGCCGGTACCGCCCGCAGGCCGCTGCGGCAGGCCTGTGGCCCGCCCGCAGCCGTGCGCCGTGAACGCTGAGCTTACTTCAGCTTGGCTGCTTCCGAGCGGAACTCGGCCAGCACCGACGCGGCGTTCTTCAGGCCACCCTTGGCCGCCTCGGCAGCCCAGTCGCGCTCGAGCTTGTTGATCACCACCGTGACCTCGCTGACGAAGGCCGGGTCGGCCTTGGTGATGGCGACGTTGTTCTTCTTCATGTTCTCGGTGGCGATGCGGTCCACGCGGTCCCACGACTTGCCGAACATGCGGGCGACGAACTCGCCCGAGATGGCGTCGATCACCTTCTTGTCGTCTGCGCTCAGGCGGTCGTACTTGGCCGGGTTCATCATGAAGACGAAGCTGGTGTTGTACAGGCCACCCGGGAAGGTGGTGGCGTGCTTGACCACCTTGTCGATCTTGAACGAGTCCAGCGACTCGGCCGGGAACAGCGTGCCGTCCATCACGCCGGTGGACAGCAGTTCGTACGAATCGGGCGCCGGCTTGAGCGTCACGTTCATGTTGAGCTGCTTGGTGATGTCGTTGATGAAGCCTCCGCCAATGCGGAACTTCAGGCGCGTCAGGTCATCGGCGCGGGTGATCGGGCGCTTGGTGTTGAACACGATGCCCGGGCCGTGGGTGAAGAAGGCCAGCGGCTTGATGCCCTGCTTGACGTGCTCGGCGGTGAACTCGGGGTACTTCTGCGCGATGCGCTGGTACGCCACCGAGGTGGCCTCGGCGCTTTCGCCCAGGAAGGGGAACTCGGCCATCTTGGTCAGCGCGAAGCGGCCCGGGGTGTAGCCCTGCACGGTGAACGAGATGTCGAGCACGCCGTTCTTGACCGCGTCCAGGGTGCCGGCCGGTCCGACCGGTGCGCGCGGCAGGATGTTGCACTTCATGCGGCCGTTGGAGTTCTTCTCCAGGATGTCGCACCACTCCTTCTGGGCGGTGCTCAGGCCGTGGGTGGGCGGCACCCAGCTGGACACGGTGAACACGGTCTGGGCCGAAGCGCCACCGGCGGCCATCAGTGCCGAGGCAGCAAGCGCGGGAAGGAGTTTTTTCATGGCAGGTCTCACTGTGTGAAGGGTCTTGGGTTGTCCGGGCTCAAGGCCGATCGGAATGGTTCCGATGACGCACTATAGGAGCGGGGCGCCCGAATCGCGCTCCAGAATTACCCGAATTAACCGACCGGGCGGTCAGCGAACTGTCGGCGCAAGGACAGTCGAGGTTGCTTGCGCCGGGCGCGCCAGGTTGCCGCTATACTCGCAGAAAAGCACGATCGTTCTTTTTTGCCGGTTGCGGGGCGTTTGCCCGGCCGCCAAGCGCCGAAAGCCGGATGCCGTGCCGATCGCGCCGCATAGAATTCAGGTTTACGTTTACGTCAATTCAACCCCCGGAGCCAGCAACCCATGAAGGTCCTCGTCCCCGTCAAGCGCGTGGTGGACTACAACGTGAAAGTCCGAGTGAAGTCGGACAACACGGGTGTGGACATCGCCAACGTCAAGATGAGCATGAACCCGTTTGACGAGATCGCGGTGGAGGAGGCGGTTCGCCTGAAGGAAAAGGGCGTGGTCAGCGAAGTCATCGCCGTGTCTTGCGGCGTGGCGCAGTGCCAGGAGACCCTGCGGACCGCCATGGCCATCGGTGCGGATCGCGGCATCCTGGTGCAGACCGATGAGGAACTGCAGCCGCTGGCGGTGGCCAAGCTGCTCAAGGCACTTGTCGACAAGGAGCAGCCGGGCCTGGTGATCCTGGGCAAGCAGGCGATCGACGACGACTGCAACCAGACCGGGCAGATGCTCGCCGCACTGGCCGACCTGCCGCAGGCTACCTTTGCCAGCAAGGTCGAAGTGGCCGATGGCAAGGCCAAGGTCACCCGCGAGGTCGATGGCGGCCTGGAGACGCTGTCCATCAGCCTGCCGGCGGTGGTGACCACCGACCTGCGCCTCAACGAGCCGCGCTACGTGACGCTGCCCAACATCATGAAGGCCAAGAAGAAGCCGCTGGACACCGTCACCCCGGCAGATCTGGGCGTGGATGTCGCGCCGCGCATCAAGACGCTGAAAGTGACCGAGCCGCCCAAGCGCAGCGCCGGCATCAAGGTGGCCGACGTGGCCGCGCTGGTCGAGAAGCTCAAGAACGAAGCCAAGGTGATCTAAGGAGGCCATGAACATGACCGCACTCGTCATTGCCGAACACGACAACGCCTCCATCAAGGGCGCCACGCTCAACACCGTCACCGCGGCCCGGGCCTGCGGTGGCGACGTGCACGTGCTGGTGGCCGGCCACAACGCAGCCGCTGCCGCACAGGCGGCCAGCCAGATCGCGGGCGTGGCCAAGGTGATCCACGCCGACGCGGAAGGCTTCGCGCATGGTCTGGCCGAGAACGTCGCGGCCCAGGTGCTGGCCATGGCCGGCAACTACAGCCACATCCTGTTCCCGGCCACCGCCAGCGGTAAGAACATCGCCCCGCGTGTGGCGGCCAAGCTTGATGTAGCGCAGATCTCTGACATCACCAAGGTCGAGGGCGCCGATACCTTCGAGCGCCCGATCTACGCAGGCAACGCGATCGCCACGGTACAGAGCACCGACGCCACCAAGGTGATCACGGTGCGCACCACCGGCTTCGATGCCGCCGCTGCCAGCGGTGGCAGCGCACCGGTGGAGACCGCCGGTGCCGTGGCCGACAGCGGCAAGAGCAAGTTCGAGGGCTCCGAGATCGCCAAGAGCGACCGCCCTGAGCTGACTGCGGCCAAGATCATCGTCTCGGGTGGTCGCGCGCTGGGCAGCTCGGAGAAGTTCAACGAGGTGATGACGCCGCTGGCCGACAAGCTGGGTGCCGCACTCGGTGCCAGCCGCGCTGCGGTGGATGCGGGCTACGCGCCCAACGACTGGCAGGTCGGGCAGACCGGCAAGATCGTCGCGCCGCAGCTGTACGTGGCCTGCGGCATCAGCGGCGCGATCCAGCACCTGGCGGGCATGAAGGATTCGAAGGTGATCGTGGCGATCAACAAGGACCCGGAAGCCCCGATCTTCAGCGTGGCCGACTACGGGCTGGAGGCAGACCTGTTCGCTGCCGTGCCGGAACTGGTCTCATCGCTTTGATCTGAACCCCCACACGGGGCGTCCAATCGCACAGCCGGTTGGACGCCCCTTTCTGTTTTGCAGTTGGAGTGAACCCATGAGCTACGTCGCCCCCGTCAAGGACATGCTGTTCAACGTCGAGCATCTGGCCCACATCGAGCAGATCGCGAAGATTCCCGGCTTCGAGGACGCGGGCCTCGAGACTGCGCAGGCGGTGCTGGAGGAGTGCGCGAAGTTCAACGAAGGCGTGGTGGCGCCGCTGAACTGGGAAGGCGACAAGAACCCGTCGTCCCTGAAGGATGGCGTGGTCACCACCACCCCGGGCTTCAAGGAGGCGTTCCGCCAGTACGCCGAGGGCGGCTGGCAGGGGCTGCAGCATCCGGCGGACTTCGGCGGCCAGGGCCTGCCCAAGACGATTGGTGCGGCCTGCGGCGAAATATTGAACAGCGCCAACATGAGCTTTGCGCTGTGCCCGCTGCTGACCGACGGCGCGATCGAGGCCCTGCTGACCGCGGGCAGCGACGAGCTCAAGGCCACCTACCTGGAGAAGCTGATCAGCGGCCAGTGGACCGGCACGATGAACCTGACCGAGCCGCAGGCCGGCTCGGACCTGTCGCTGGTGCGCACCCGCGCCGAGCCGCAGCCCGATGGCACCTACAAGATCTTCGGCACCAAGATCTACATCACCTACGGCGAGCACGACATGGCCGAGAACATCGTGCACCTGGTGCTGGCCCGCGTGCAGGGCGCGCCCGAGGGCGTGAAGGGCATCAGCCTGTTCGTGGTGCCGAAGTTCATGGTCAACACGGACGGCTCCATCGGTGCGCGCAACGACGTGCACTGCGTGTCGATCGAACACAAGATGGGCATCAAGGCCAGCCCGACCGCGGTGCTGCAGTATGGCGACCATGGAGGCGCGGTAGGTTTCCTGGTCGGCCAGGAGAACCGCGGCCTCGAGTACATGTTCATCATGATGAACGCCGCGCGTTACGCCGTGGGTGTGCAGGGCATCGCGATTTCCGAGCGCGCCTACCAGAAGGCCGTGCAGTACGCGAAGGACCGGGTGCAGAGCCGCCCGGTGGACGGCAGCATGAACACCTCGGCGCCGATCATCCATCACCCCGACGTCAAGCGCATGCTGATGACGATGCGTGCGGTCACCGAAGGCTGCCGCGCGATGGCAAGCGTGGCCGCTGCCGCCTTCGATGCGGCGCATCACCACCCGGACGCCGAAGTGCGCAAGCAAAACCAGGCCTTCTACGAGTTCATGGTGCCGCTGGTCAAGGGCTACAGCACCGAGATGAGCCTGGAGGTCACGAGCCTCGGCGTACAGGTGCACGGCGGCATGGGCTTCATCGAGGAGACCGGTGCGGCGCAGTACTACCGCGACGCGAAGATCCTCACCATCTACGAAGGCACCACCGCCATTCAGGCCAACGACCTGGTGGGTCGCAAGACCGCGCGCGACGGTGGCCAGACCGCCAAGGCGATCGCAGCGCAGGTGCAGGCAACCGAGGCCGAGCTGGCCAAGAGCAATTCGGTGGCGGCACGCGCGATGCTCAAGCGGCTGGGCGCCGCGTGCACCGCCTTCATCGAGGTGGTGGATTTCGTTGCCGGCAACACCAAGGCATCGCCGAACGCGGTGTTCGCGGGCAGCGTGCCTTACCTGATGATGGCCGGCAACCTGATCGCCGGCTGGCAGATGGCGCGCGCGCTGCTGGTGGCCGAGGCCAAGGCAGCCGCCGGTGAAGACGTCGCCTTCATGCAGGCGAAGGTGACCACCGCGCGCTTTTATGGCGACCACATCCTGAGCAAGGTGCCCGGCATGCGGGACGCCATCGTCGAAGGGGCCGACAGCGTGAACGCGATGGCGCTTGAGGCGTTCTGATTCCACAACGATTCCACACAGGAGACCCCATGTCCAAGCTGCCCCCGGTGCTGCAGAACCTGCGCCTGCCGATCATCGGTTCGCCGCTGTTCATCATCAGCAACCCCAAGCTGGTGATCGAGCAGTGCAAGGCGGGCGTGATCGGCTCGATGCCGGCGCTCAATGCGCGGCCCGCATCGCAGCTCGACGAGTGGCTGGCCGAGATCACCGAGACGCTGGCGGCCTACAACAAGGCCAACCCCGACCGGCCGGCCGCGCCGTTTGCCATCAACCAGATCGTGCACAAGAGCAACGACCGCCTTGAGCACGACATGGAGATGGTGGTGAAGCACAAGGTGCCGGTGATCATCACCTCGCTGGGCGCGCGCACCGACGTCAACGATGCGGTGCACAGCTACGGCGGTGTGGTGCTGCACGACATCATCAACAACACCTTTGCGCGCAAGGCCGTCGAGAAGGGCGCAGACGGCCTGATCGCGGTGGCTGCCGGTGCGGGTGGCCACGCAGGCGTGAAGAGCCCGTTTGCGCTGATCCAGGAAATCCGGCAGTGGTTCGACGGCCCGGTGGCGCTGTCGGGTTCGATTGCCACCGGCGACGCGGTGCTGGCGGCACAGGCCATGGGCGCGGACTTCGCCTACATCGGCTCGGCCTTCATTGCCACCGAAGAGGCGCGCGCCAGCGATGCCTACAAGCAGTGCATCGTGGACAGCAACAGCGATGACATCGTCTACTCCAACCTGTTCACCGGCGTGCACGGCAACTACCTCAAGGCCAGCGTGCGCAACGCGGGCCTCGACCCCGACAACCTGCCCGAGAGCGACCCGAGCAAGATGAACTTCGGCGGCGGGGCGGTCAAGGCCTGGAAGGACATCTGGGGCTGCGGCCAGGGCATCGGCGCGGTGGACAAGGTGCAGACCGCTGCGGAGTTCATCGGCAAGCTCTCGCGTGAATACCAGGCCGCACGTCAGCGGCTGGGCCTGGCGGTCGCCAACGCCTGACGCGCCGGGCAGCGGCGCCTGCCGCCCCGTGCAGCCACGCCTGCAGCGTGATACTGTGCTTTTGTACAGTACCATGCGGGCATGGCACAGGGCGTACCGCTGAGTTTTCATCCCCGCGAGCACCGCGGCCCGGTCAAGGGTCGCGGCAGCACCTCGCGCATGGAGCACCGCTTCGCACGCGATGCGCGCGAGGCCTTTGACGACGGCTGGGGCGATGCCTCGTACCGGCGGGCGGACGATGATGCCGCTGCCTTGAGCGACGGCGTGCCGCCGATGCCCATATCGGTGCCAACAACGGTGCGCTTTGAAGAGGTGCGCAGCGCCATCTCACGCAACGACTCGCCCGATCTCGGCTTCGACCAGACCGTCAACCCCTACCGCGGCTGCGAGCACGGCTGCATCTATTGCTACGCGCGGCCGACCCACAGCTATCTGGACCTGTCCCCCGGCCTTGACTTCGAAACCAAGCTCGTCGCACGGCGCAACATCGCGCAGGTGCTGCGCAACGAGATCGCCAAGCCGTCATACACCTGCAAGGAAATCGTCATCGGCTCGGTGACCGACGCCTACCAGCCGATCGAGCGCGAACATCGAATCACGCGCTCCCTTCTCGAGCTGATGCACGAGACCTCGCATCCGTTTTCCATCGTCACCAAGTCCAGTGCAGTCGAGCGCGACCTGGACCTGATCGTGCCGATGGCGCAACGCGGGCTGTGCAGCATCCACATCACCGTGACCACGCTCGATGCGGACCTCGCGCGCCGGCTCGAGCCGCGCGCCGCGGCGCCATGGCGGCGCCTGAAGACCATCGAGGTGCTGGCCGGCGCGGGCGTTCCGGTGTGCGTGAGCGTGGCGCCGCAGATCCCGTTTCTCAACGAGGACATGGAGCAGGTGCTGGAGGCGACTTACCAGGCCGGTGCACGCCGCGCCTTCTATTCGGTGCTGCGCCTGCCGTGGGAGCTGAGTCCGCTGTTTCGCGAGTGGCTGCAGCAGCACCACCCACAGCGCGCGCAGCGCGTCATGGCGCGTGTGCAGGACCTGCGCGGCGGCAAGGACTACAACAGCCGCTTCGACCAGCGCATGAAGGGGCAGGGCATCTGGGCCGAGCTGCTGGCGCAGCGCTTTCGCACGACCTGCGCACGGCTAGGCTTCAACCGCGAGCGGGTGAGGCTGCGCACCGACCTGTTCGCGCCGCCGTCCCTTGGAGGCCAGCAGCGCCTGTTCTGAGGCGCTGGCGCTGCCTCGCCGCTCAGCCGAAAAAGCCCTTGAGCTTGTCGGTCCAGCTTTCGCCGCCAGGCGCGTGCTTGGCGCCGCCCTTCTTCAGCGACTCGTCCAGTTCCTTGAGCAGCTTGCGCTGATGCTCGGTCAGCTTGACCGGCGTTTCCACCGTGATGTGGCAGTACAGGTCGCCGGGGTAGCTGGAGCGCACGCCCTTGATGCCCTTGCCGCGCAGGCGGAACTGCTTGCCGGTCTGCGTGCCTTCGGGGATATCGATGGCCGCCTTGCCCTGCAGCGTGGGCACCTCGATCTCGCCGCCCAGCGCGGCGGTGGCAAAGCCGATCGGCACCGCGCAGTGCAGGTCGTCGCCGTCGCGCTCGAAGATGTCGTGCTTCTTCAGGCGGATCTCGATGAACAGGTCGCCGGGCGGGCCGCCGTTGGTGCCGGGCTCGCCGTTGCCCGCGCTGCGGATGCGCATGCCGTCGTCGATGCCGGCGGGGATCTTCACCTCCAGCGTCTTCTGGCGCTTGATCTTGCCCTGGCCGTGACAGGCGGTGCAGGGCTCGGGAATGATCTTGCCCGAGCCGCGGCAGTGCGGGCAGGTCTGCTGCACGCTGAAGAATCCCTGGCGCATCTGCACCACGCCCTGGCCGTGGCAGGTGCTGCAGGTCTTGGGCTGCGTACCGGGCTTGGCGCCGGTGCCGTTGCAGGTGTCGCACGCGTCCCACGACGGAATGCGGATCTGTGTTTCCTTGCCCAGGGCCGCCTCTTCCAGCGTGATCTCCATCGCGTACGAAAGGTCGCTGCCGCGGTAGACCTGCCGGCCGCGCCCGCCGCCGCGCTGGCCACCGAAGATGTCGCCGAAGATGTCGCCAAAGGCCTCGGCGAAGCCGCCCATGCCCTCGGCGCCCGGGCCGCCGGGCCCGCGCATGTTCGGGTCCACGCCCGCGTGACCGAACTGGTCGTAGGCCGCGCGCTTCTCGGCGTCGGACAGCATCTCGTAGGCTTCCTTGGCCTCCTTGAACTTGGCCTCGGCCTCCTTGGCGGCATCACCCTGGTTGCGGTCCGGGTGGTGCTTCATCGCGAGCTTGCGATACGCCTTCTTGATCTCGTCGTCGCTCGCGTTCTTGGGTACGCCCAGAACTTCGTAGTAGTCGCGCTTGGCCATGGTGATGTGCTTCGTTCAACGCAAAACGCCGCGTTCGTGATCCGCAGGGATCGGCGAACGCGGCGGTGTGGATGGATGCTTTCGCGTCCGCTCAGCCCTTCTTGACTTCCTTGACCTCGGCGTCGACCACGTTGTCGTCGGCCGGCTTGGCGGATGCACCGGCATCGGCACCACCCGCACCCGCCGCAGCGGCCTGTGCTGCCTGGTTGGCCTGCATGTCGGCGTACATCTTCTCGCCGAGCTTCTGGCTGGCGGTCATCAGCTCGTTGGTCCGGGCCTCGATCGCGTCCTTGTCCTCGCCCTTGAGCACTTCTTCCAGCGCCTTGGCCGCAGCCTCGATCTTGTCCTTCTCGCCGGCGTCGAGCTTGTCGCCGTACTCGGTGAGGCTCTTGCGCACGCTGTGCACCGTGGCCTCGGCCTGGTTGCGCGCCTGCACCAGCTCCAGCTTCTTCTTGTCCTCGGCCGCGTTCAGCTCGGCGTCCTTCACCATCTTCTGGATTTCCTCCTCGGACAGACCCGAGTTGGCCTTGATGGTGATCTTGTTTTCCTTGCCGGTGCCCTTGTCCTTGGCGCCCACATGCAGGATGCCGTTGGCGTCGATGTCGAAGGACACCTCGATCTGCGGCGTGCCGCGCGGTGCCGGCGGAATGCCCTCGAGGTTGAACTCGCCGAGCAGCTTGTTGCCGGTGGCCATCTCGCGCTCGCCCTGGTAGACCTTGATCGTCACCGCCGGCTGGTTGTCGTCGGCGGTGCTGAAGGTCTGCGCGAACTTGGTCGGGATGGTCGTGTTCTTGGTGATCATCTTGGTCATCACGCCGCCCAGCGTCTCGATGCCCAGCGACAGCGGCGTCACGTCCAGCAGCAGCACGTCCTTGCGGTCACCGCTCAGCACCTGGCCCTGGATGGCTGCGCCCACCGCCACCGCCTCGTCGGGGTTGACGTCCTTGCGCGGCTCCTTGCCGAAGAATTCCTTGACCTTCTCCTGCACCTTGGGCATGCGGGTCATACCGCCCACCAGGATCACGTCGTGGATCTCGCCCACGCTCACGCCGGCGTCCTTGATGGCGGTGCGGCACGGCGCAATCGTGCGCTCGATCAGCTCTTCCACCAGGGCTTCGAGCTTGGCGCGGGTGAGCTTGATGTTCAGGTGCTTCGGCCCGGTGGCATCTGCCGTGATGTAGGGCAGGTTCACGTCGGTGGCGGCCGAGCTCGACAGCTCGATCTTGGCCTTCTCGGCGGCTTCCTTCAGGCGCTGCAGCGCCAGCACGTCCTTTGAAAGGTCAACGCCTTGCTCCTTCTTGAACTCGCCGATGATGAAGTCGATGATGCGCTGGTCGAAGTCTTCGCCGCCCAGGAAGGTGTCGCCGTTGGTCGACAGCACCTCGAACTGCTTCTCGCCGTCCACGTCGGCGATCTCGATGATCGACACGTCGAAGGTGCCGCCGCCCAGGTCATACACCGCGATCTTGCGGTCGCCCTTTTCCTGCTTGTCCAGGCCGAAGGCCAGCGCTGCAGCGGTAGGCTCGTTGATGATGCGCTTGACGTCCAGGCCCGCGATGCGGCCGGCGTCTTTCGTGGCCTGGCGCTGCGCGTCGTTGAAGTACGCAGGCACGGTGATGACGGCCTCGGTGACCGGTTCGCCCAGGTAGTCCTCGGCGGTCTTCTTCATCTTGCGCAGCACTTCGGCCGACACCTGCGGCGGCGCGAGCTTCTTGCCGCGCACTTCCACCCAGGCGTCACCGTTGTCGGCGGCAGCGATGGTGTAGGGCATCAGGTCGATGTCCTTTTGCACTTCCTTCTCGGTGAACTTGCGACCGATCAGGCGCTTGACCGCGTACAGCGTGTTCTTCGGGTTGGTGACCGCCTGGCGCTTGGCCGACGCGCCCACCAGCACTTCGCCGTCTTCCTGGTACGCGATGATCGAGGGCGTGGTGCGCGCGCCCTCGGAGTTTTCGATGACCTTGGTGGCGTTGCCCTCCATGATGGCCACGCACGAATTGGTGGTGCCCAGGTCGATGCCGATGATCTTG
>JBDLRH010000056.1:0-12559 GCA_039800165.1 Pseudomonadota bacterium | reverse complement strand
TCCATCTGCTGGCCGTACACCAGGGGCGCCAGCGGGTTGCCCATCTGCTTGTAAGCGAGCCACGACACCGGCACCAGGAAGGCCAGCACCAGGATCACGTACTGCGAGACCTGCGTCCAGGTGATGGCGCGCATGCCCCCCAGGAACGAGCACAGCAGCACGCCGCCCAGGCCGAACAGCACCGCCACCTCGAACTGCACGCCGGTCAGGCGCGAGCCGATCAGCCCTACGCCATAGATCTGCGCCACCAGATAGGTGAACGAGCACAGCACCACCGCCAGCGCCGCAATCAGGCGTGGCCAGCGTCCGCCATAGCGCAGCGCAAAGTAGTCGGGCAGCGTGTACAGGCGATGCCGCCGCAGGTACGGCCCCACCAGCAGCGCCACCAGCACAAAGCCGCCGGTCCAGCCCATCACATAGGCCAGCCCGCCGGGCTGGGCGCCGGTGCCGCCATAGCCGTGCAGGTACAGGCCACCGGACAGGCTGATGAACGAGGCGGCGCTCATCCAGTCGGCCGCGGTTGCCATGCCGTTGTACATCGGCGGCACGCGCCGGCCGGCGACGTAGTATTCCTCGGGGTCGGTGGTGCGGCAGTAGATGCCGATGCAGGCGTAGGCCAGCACCGATGCAAGCAGGAAGGCCGGGCCCACCCAGCGGCGCGACAGGCCGGCCTGTTCGGCCCAGGCCATCAGCGCGACAAAGCCCGCGACGGCGGCAACATACAGCGCCAGCCACAGGTGCAGGCGACGCTGGTACAGGGCGTAGGGATCGGCCGGGCTCGTCATCCGCCCTGGGCCAGCCGCTTCCAGGTGTCGATCACGCTGTCGGGGTTGAGCGAGATCGACGCGATGCCCTGCTCCATCAGCCAGTGCGCGAAGTCGGCGTGATCGCTCGGGCCCTGGCCGCAGATGCCGACGTACTTGCCCTGCGCCTTGCAGGCCTCGATGGCACGCGACAGCATCGCCTTCACCGCCGGGTCGCGCTCGTCGAAGTCAGCCGCCAGCAGCTCCATGCCCGAGTCGCGGTCCAGCCCCAGGGTGAGCTGCGTGAGGTCGTTCGAGCCGATCGAGAAGCCGTCGAAGTACTGCAGGAACTCGGTGGCCAGGATGGCGTTGCTTGGCACCTCGCACATCATCACGAGCTTGAGGTCGCGCTCGCCGCGCTTGAGGCCATGGCGCGCCAGCAGCGCGGTCACCCGCTCGGCCTGCGCCAGCGTGCGCACGAAGGGCACCATCACCTGCACGTTGACGAGGCCCATGTCTTCACGCACCCGACGCAGCGCCTCGCACTCCATCGCAAAGGCCTCGCCGAAGTCGGCGCTCAGGTAGCGCGCGGCGCCGCGAAAACCCAGCATCGGGTTTTCTTCCTCGGGCTCGTAGCGGCTGCCGCCAATCAGCTTGCGGTACTCGTTGCTCTTGAAGTCGCTCAGCCGCACGATCACCGGCTTGGGCCAGAAGGCCGCCGCAATCGTGGCCACGCCCTCGGCCACCTTGTCCACATAGAACGCCCGCGGCGAGGCATGGCCGCGTGCCACCGATTCCACCGCCTTCTTCAGGTCGGCATCCACATTCGGATAGTCGAGGATGGCCTTGGGATGCACCCCGATGTTGTTGTTGATGATGAACTCGAGCCGCGCCAGGCCCACGCCGTCGTTGGGCAGCTGCGCGAAGTCAAAGGCCAGCTGCGGGTTGCCCACGTTCATCATGATCTTGGTGGCGACCTTCGGCATCTCGCCGCGCGCGACCTCGGTGACTTCGGTCTCCAGCAGGCCGTCGTAGATGAAGCCGGTGTCGCCCTCGGCGCACGACACGGTGACCAGCGTGCCGTCTTTCAGCCGCTCGGTGGCGTCACCACAGCCCACCACCGCCGGGATGCCCAGCTCGCGCGCGATGATCGCCGCATGGCAGGTGCGCCCGCCGCGGTTGGTGACAATGGCGCTGGCGCGCTTCATCACCGGCTCCCAGTTCGGGTCGGTCATGTCGGTCACCAGGATGTCGCCGGCCTGCACCCGATCCATCTCGGCGATGCCCGACACCAGCCGCACCGGGCCGGTGCCGATCTTCTGGCCGATCGCACGGCCCTCAGCCAGCACCGCACCGCGCCCTTTGAGCTTGTAGCGCAGTTCGGCCTTCCCCTGTTGCTGGCTCTTCACCGTCTCGGGGCGCGCCTGCAGGATGTAGAGCTGGCCGTCGCTGCCGTCCTTGCCCCACTCGATGTCCATCGGCCGGCCGTAGTGCTGCTCGATCACCAGCGCGTAGTGCGCCAGCTGCTCCACGTCGGCGTCGGTGAGCGAATAGCGGTTGCGCTGCTCGGTGCTCACATCCACCGTCTTGACCAGCTTGCCGCTGGCGGCCTTCTCGGCGTCGCTGGCAAACACCATCTGGATCAGCTTGGAGCCCAGCGTGCGGCGGATCACCGCCTTGCGGCCCGCGCGCAGCATCGGCTTGTGGACATAGAACTCGTCCGGGTTCACCGCGCCCTGCACCACCGTCTCGCCCAGGCCATAGCTTGAGGTGATGAACACCACCTCTTCGAAGCCCGACTCGGTGTCGATGGTGAACATCACGCCGGCGGCGCCCAGGTCGGAGCGCACCATGCGCTGGATGCCTGCGGACAGCGCCACGTCGGCATGCGCAAAGCCCTTGTGCACCCGGTAGCTGATCGCGCGGTCGTTGTAGAGGCTGGCAAACACCTCCTTGACCTTGTGCAGCACCGACTCGATGCCCACCACGTTGAGGAAGGTCTCCTGCTGGCCGGCAAACGATGCATCCGGCAGGTCTTCTGCGGTGGCGGATGAGCGCACCGCAAAGGACGCGGCGGCGTTGCCCGCACTCAGTGTGGCAAAGGCGTCGCGGATGGCTTGCTCGAGGTCGGCGGGAAAGGGCTGGGCCTCGAGCCAGCCGCGGATCTCGGCACCGGCTGCAGCCAGTGCACGCACGTCCTCGGTGTCCAGCGACTGCAGCCGCGCAGCGATGCGGGCATTGAGCGCGTTGTGCTTGAGGAACTGGCGGAAGGCGTGCGCCGTGGTCGCAAAGCCGGTGGGCACGCGAACGCCCTGCGGCAATTGCGAGATCATTTCGCCGAGGCTGGCGTTCTTGCCGCCGACCGCCTCGACGTCGGTCATCCTCAGTTTTTCAAACGGTACGACCAGGGCGGTCGGGCTGAACAGGGAAGACATGGGAGAGCTCCGGAAGTTGAAACCGGTGGGCCGCTGCGGCGGCGCCCGCTGCACCCGACAGGTGCGACGCGGCTGCGATGTCGTTGTTGGAAGGGGCAGCGCGGCATGGGTCAGCGAGGGGGAATGTCCCTGCTATTGTAGGGGTCGATGGCATCATGGCGGCTGGCCCTGTCACACGCCGCGCCCCCAATCCGCCATGACCCCACGCACCGTGTTCTTCATCTCCGACGGCACCGGCATCACCGCAGAGACCTTCGGCAACGCCATCCTGGCGCAGTTCGAGATGACGCTGCGCCATGTGCGCCTGCCCTTCATCGACAGCGTGGACAAGGCCCACCAGGTGGTGCGGCAGATCAACCTGGCCGCCGAGACCGAGGGCGCCCGCCCGATCGTCTTCACCACGCTGGTCAACGGCGAGGTGCTGGAGGTCATCCGCAGCGGCTGCCGTGGCATGTTGATGGACATGTTCGCCACCTTCGTCAATCCGCTGGAGGTGGAGCTCGGCGTCAAGTCCAACCACCGCATCGGACGCTTCTCCGACGTGAGCAAGAGCAAGGAATACCACGACCGGATCGAGGCGATCAACTTCAGCCTGGCGCACGACGACGGCCAGAGCAACCGCGACCTCGAAGAAGCCGATGTGATCCTGGTGGGGGTAAGCCGCAGCGGCAAGACGCCGACCTCGCTGTACCTGGCGATGCAGCACGGCCTGAAGGCGGCCAACTACCCGCTGATCCCGGAAGACTTCGAGCGCCAGCAGCTGCCGCCCGCGCTGGTGCCGCACCGCAAGAAGATCTTCGGGCTGACGATCCAGCCCGAGCGGCTGAGCGAGATCCGCAACGAGCGGCGGCCCAACTCGCGCTACGCGAGCCTGGACAACTGCCGCATGGAGGTGCGCGAGGCCGAGGCGATGATGCGGCGGTCCGGCATCCGGTGGCTGTCGACCACCACCAAGAGCATCGAGGAAATCGCCACCACCATCCTGCAGGAGATCCGCCCGGAGCGGCTGGTCTACTGATACCGGGCACGCGGGGCGCCGCGCCAAGCGCTGCCGCGCGCACCGCGGCGTGTGCGCTTACAGCCCGATCGCAGCGATGCCGGCTTTCGCGATCTGTGCGTCTTCGGTCGACTTCACGCCGCTCACGCCCACGGCGCCGATCACCTGCCCGTCCTTGACGATGGGCACGCCGCCTTCGAGCAGGCCACGCACCTCCGGTGCGCTCAGGAACGAGTAGCGGCCACCGTTGATCATGTCTTCGTAGAGCTTGCTCTCGCGGCGGCCCATCGCGCTGGTGTGGGCCTTGGCCGGGGCGATGTGGGCCGACAGCGGCGCAGCACCATCCAGGCGCAGCAGCCCGAGCAGATGGCCGCCGTCATCGACGACGGCAATGCTCACCGCCCACTGGTTGCGCTGGGCCTCGGCCTCGGCGGCGGCAAGGATGGCTTTCACGTCGGCGGCTTCGAGCATGGACTTGTTCTTCATGGCGGGGTTTCCTGGCAATGGTTTGGTGGGTGATGTGGCTTGGAACGTGTTTTCGGCGCTGGCGGCGTCGCGCCGCCGCCGGATGGCCAAAGCCGCGCAGCATACCTTCCCCGGCGCGTCGCCCCGACCCACCCGGCAACCGGCGGCCCGCTGGCAAACCCACACGAAAAGTAGGGTGTGCGTCGCTCTTGTGACAGGGCCGGCATCGCTTCTAGAATTCGGCCTGCCGCAGCAGTCGCGGCCACCGAAGGAGTCACCACATGAGCGAGCAGATGCAGACCCTTGACTACGGCTACGCCGCGTCGGCGCAGCAGCGCAACCGCGTCTTGCGCAACACCTACTGGCTTCTGGCCCTGAGCATGCTGCCCACGGTGCTGGGCGCCTGGCTCGGTGTGGCCACCGGCATCACCCGCGGCCTGAGCGGCGGGGTCGGCCTCATCGTCTTCCTGGCCGGCGCGTTCGGCTTCATGTACGCCATCGAGAAGACCAAGCACTCGGCCGCAGGCGTGGGCGTGCTGCTGGGCTTCACCTTCTTCATGGGCCTGATGCTCTCGCGCCTGATCGCGGTGGTGCTGGGCATGAAGGACGGCACCAGCCTGATCATGACCGC
Source organism: Pseudomonadota bacterium (assembly GCA_039800165.1). GTDB lineage: Bacteria > Pseudomonadota > Gammaproteobacteria > Burkholderiales > Burkholderiaceae_C > JBDLRH01. The sequence goes on along the minus strand of JBDLRH010000056.1, from coordinate 7,288 downwards.
CTTTGGCGGCACCGCCGGCGTGTTCCTGGTGATGGCCAGCCTGGCCACGGTCATCAAGCGTGACCTGTCGGGCATGGGCAAGTGGCTGTTCGTCGGCGCGATGGTGCTGATGGTCGGCGCCATCATCAACGTGTTCGTCGGCTCGACTGCCGGCATGATGGCGATCAGCATGCTGGCCATCGGCATCTTCAGCGCCTACATGCTGTACGACGTCAAGCAGATCATCGACGGTGGCGAGACCAACTACATCAGCGCCACGCTGGCCCTGTACATGAACATCTTCAACGTGTTCCAGAGCCTGCTGGCGCTGCTGGGCCTGAGCAGCAGCAACGACTGACGCTGCACCGCGCACCTGACGCCGCCGCAACGCGGCGCGATGAAAAAGGGCTCTTCGGAGCCCTTTTTCCATGGATCACCCGCCCGCCGGTGTGGCAGGGCCTGGCGGCAGTGCGCCCTACGGGCGCTGGACGCCTCAAGACCCGCTGCGGCCTGCCGACAACCGGACATGCACCCGACCGTCCGCATTGCGCTCGCCCTGCCGCTGCTCGCGCTGCTGGCCGGCTGCGAGATTCCGGGCCTGAGCGGCGACCAGATGAACGAGGCCGATGCCAAGGCCACCGGCAGCGCCTGCCGGCATGCGCTGCGCGGCATCGAGGACTGCTACCTGCTCAACCCCAAGGCGCCGCGCGCGGCGGTCTATGCGGGCTGGAAAGAGATGGATGGCTACATGCGCGAGAACAAGCTCGAGGGCATGGTGCCGGCGGCCATCAAGCCGGCGACGGCCAAGGGCGAAGAGATCGTCGAGGACGACGAGCCGCCCAAGAAGGCGAAGAAGAAGTCAGCCAGCTGAGGCGAGGTCGAATACCGCCATGCTCTCCACATGCGCGGTGTGCGCAAACATGTTCACCGCCCCGGCTGCCGTGCAGCGGTAGCCCGCCTGGTGCACCAGCAACCCGGCGTCGCGCGCCAACGTGGCCGGGTTGCAGCTCACATAGACGATGCGCCGCGGCGGCGTCCACTCCCTGCGCAGCTCGGCGTTCTGGTGCAGGTCGGCCAGGCTTTTGGCCAGCGCGAACGCGCCTTCACGCGGTGGGTCGATCAGCCAGCGGTCGGCCACGCCATCGCGCAGCAGCAGCTCGGGCGTCATTTCGAACAGGTTGCGCGCGGCAAAAGCGGTGGGACACAGCGCCGCACGGCCTTCGCGCGCAGGCTGGTTGCGCGCCAGGTTCTCGCGGGAACGTGCCGCCAGGGCCTCGCTGCCTTCGATGCCCAGCACCTCGCGGGCACGGGTGGCCAGCGGCAGGGTGAAGTTGCCCAGGCCGCAGAACCAGTCGATGACGCGGTCGGTGGGTTGCACATTCAGCAGGCGCACCGCACGCGAGACCAGCACGCGGTTGATGTGCGGATTGACCTGGGTGAAATCGGTTGGCCGAAACGGCATCTCGATGCCGAACTCGGGCAGCTCGTAGGCAAGTGGCGGCCCGCCCTCGTCGAGCCGGTGCACCGTGTCCGGCCCCTTGGGCTGCAGCCACCACTGCACGCCTGGGTGCGCAGCGGCAAAGGCGCGCAGGCGGGCCTGATCGCCCGCCGACAGCGGCTCGAGGTGGCGCAGCACCAGCGCCGTGACCTCATCGCCGCAGGCCAGCTCGATCTGCGGACAGGTTTCGATTGCGTCCATGCTGCCGATCAGCCCGCGCAGCGGCAGCAGCAGCTCGCTCACATGCGCCGGCAGCACCGGGCATTGGCTCATGTCGGCGACGTAGCGGCTCTTGCGCTCGTGAAAGCCGATCAGCACCGCGCCCTTCTTGCGCACATGGCGCACCGACAGGCGGGCGCGCCAGCGGTAGCCCCAGGCCGGGCCCTCGATCGGGCGCAGCATGCGCTCGGGCCGCACCTTGGCCAGATGCCACAGGTTGTCTTCCAGCACCCGCTGCTTGATCGCCACCTGCGCCGAGGGCTCCAGATGCTGCATCTTGCAGCCACCGCAGGCGCCCGCATGCAACCCGAAGTGCGGACAGCGCGGCGTCACGCGCTGCGACGACGCATGCGCGATCTCGGTCAGGGTGCCCTGCTCCCAGTTGTTCTTGCGCCGGTGGATCTGCGCCTTCACGCGCTCGAAGGGCAGCGCGCCTTCGATGAACACCACCTTGCCGTCTTCGCGCCGCGCCACGCCCTGCGCCTCGAGGTCGAGCGCGTCGACCTGCAGCCAATCGTCTGTCATGTGCCCGATTGTCTCAGCGCCAGCCGGCTCGCCTGGTGCGACGGGTCAAGGCCGTGCGCGCGGCGTCAGGGCCGCTGTGTCAGGCCCAGGCGGCCAGGTATTCACGCCAGTGCGCTTCGTGCTGCGACAGGTCGTGCAGGGTGGCGCGCACCTGCTCGACCTCTTGCGTGTACTCGGCCTCGGTCAGGCCGCCGCGCATCTTCTGGAAGCGGCAGTACAGCAAGTAGGTGTTCATCACGTCGGTTTCGCAGTAGCGGCGGATGTCTTCCAGCCCGCCGGCGAGATAGGTGGAATACACCTGCGACCCGTCCATGCCCAGCTTGCCCGGAAAGCCGCTGAGCTTGGCCATCGCGTCCAGCGGAGCGCTGGCGCGCGGCTGATACATCGCCAGCAGGTCCATCAGGTCGAGGTGGCGCATGTGGTAGCGGCTGATGTAGTTGTTCCACTTGAACTCGCGGTCCGAGCCGTTGCCGCCCTCGCCCATGTCCCAGTAGCGGTCGGCCACCACGCCGTGCTGCAGGCCGCGCAGGTTGAGCACCGGCAGATCGAAGCCGCCGCCATTCCAGCTGACCAGCTGCGGCACATGTTTTTCGATCGTGTTGAAGAAGCCCTGGATGATCTTGCCTTCGCTGGCGCCGTCGCGGTCAACGAACGAGTGCACCCGCACACCCTCGGCATTGCGGAACACGCAGCTGATCACCAGCACCCGCTGCAGGTGCAGCGGCGCGAAGTCGCCCTGCCCCTTTTCCTTGCGCTCGGCCAGCCAGGCTTCGTAGACCTGCGCGTCGGTGTGTCCGGCGGGCGCGCCGCGCAGCGCGCGCAGGCCCGCCACGTCGGGGATGGATTCGATGTCGAAGACGAGAACGGGCCAGATCATGCGCGCACTGTAGCGTGCGCGAGGCTCAGGCCGCGAGCCTGCAGCGCGTCAGCGTGCGGGCAGGTAGCGCGCCGGGTCCACCGGCTTGCCCTGGCGGCGGATTTCGAAGTGCAGCTTGACCCGGTCGCTGTCGGTGCTGCCCATCTCGGCGATCTTCTGGCCGCGCCGCACGGTCTGGTCTTCGCGCACCAGCAGGGTCTGGTTGTGCGCGTAGGCGGTCAGGAAGGTGTTGTTGTGCTTGACGATGATCAGGTTGCCGTAGCCGCGCAGGCCCGAGCCGGCGTACACCACGCGCCCGTCGGCTGCGGCCAGCACCGGGTCGCCGGCGTTGCCCGCAAGGCCCAGGCCCTTGTTGCGCTGCTCGTCAAAGCCGGCGATCACCTGGCCGCTGGCAGGCCAGGCCCACGGCAGGTCGTCCTCGCCGTCGCCCGCGGGCTTGGCCGGTGCAGGGCGAGCAGGGGCAGGTGCGGATGCGGCGGGACCGGGGGGCGAGGGGGCGCCCGGCGAGGTGACTGGCCGCACCTCGACGCCCGCACCCGCAGGCGCGTTGGGCGTGGCAGCCGGTGCTGTCATCGCCACTGCCGAAGCATCCGGGGGCGCGACCCGCAGCACCTGGCCGACTTCGATCAGGTTCGGGTTGTCGAGCCGGTTCCAGCGCGCGACATCGCGCCAGTTCTGCCCGTTGTCCAGGGCAATCCGCACCAGCGTGTCGCCCGGACGCACGATGTAGAAGCCCGGCTTGCCGGCGTTTTCTGCGCCCGGCAACGCAGGCGCGGTACCGGCGGCGGCGGCGCCGGCGCCTGCGCCCGCTTGCCCGGCTGCAGGCGCGGCGGCCGATGTGGATGCACCCGCCTGCGCGGCCCCGGGGCGGGTGACCGGCGCCGGAGTCGTCACCCGCGCCGAGCCAGACATTGCACCGCGGTCTTCCACCGGCGCGGGGCGGCGGGGGGCCGACGAGCAGGCTGCCAGCGTGACCACCACCGCGCCCAGCAAAAGCGCCGTGCCGATGCGCGATGCGCGGCGGATCGAATGAGGCGTGGCGTGCATGGTGGAAAAGTGACCTGCGGTGGTTCGACGCAAACGCTGCAGCGGCAGTGCTGGTTTACGCGGTGCCGGATTTTAGGGGGACGAAGTGCACCGCCTCGAGCACGCGGCGCTGCACCCCCTGCAGTGTCTTGTCGATGACCACCAGCGACTGCGCACCGCCCTCGCCTGCCACCGGCGCCACGATGCGCCCGCCCTCGGCCAGCTGGTCGATCCACGCCTGCGGCACCGCCTCGCCGCCTGCGGCCGAGATGATCGCCGCATACGGCGCGCCCTTCGGATAACCCAGCATGCCGTCGCCAAACAGCAAATGCACATTGGGCAGCGTCAGCGGGCGCAGGTTGGCGCGCGCCTTGTCATGCAGGCCGCGCAGGCGCTCGATGCTGTAGACCTCGCGCGCCAGCAGGCTGAGCACGGCGGCCTGATAACCGCAGCCCGTTCCAATCTCCAGCACACGCCCCAGCCGCGCCTCGCCGGCGGGCAGCACGCCGCGCATCAGCTCGGCCATGCGCGCCACCACGTTGGGCTTGGAAATCGTCTGCCCCAGGCCGATCGGCAGGCTCGTGTCTTCGTACGCCTGGTTGACCAGCGCGCTGTCGACAAAGCGGTGCCGCTCCACCGTGCCCATGGCCTTGAGCACCTCGGCGTCGCTGATGCCCTGCGTGCGCAGCTTGGCCACCATGCGCTCGCGCACGGCCGCCGAGTCGAGCCCGAGGCCGTGCACAGGCGGCGCGACGGCGGGTGCGGTGCGGCGCTTGGCTCCCACCGGCGTGGCGACCGCAGGCCTGGACGCAGCGGGCGTCGTCCCCACCGGCGAGCGCGCCGGCGAAGGTGCAGGTGCGGATGACGGGGCCGACGCAGGCGCTCGCCCGGGAATCGCGCGATCCAGCGGCAGCGGAAAGCCGGGGCGACGCGTCACGCGCGGTCCTTGTGCGCCCCAAGGTCAGCCGCATGCGCCATGCGCTCGGCGGTCTGGCCCCAGTAACGCAGGTGGTCGTGCTCGGTCAGGTCCACCTTCAGCGGAGTGAGTGCGATATGCCCCTGCGCAGTGGCATGGAAGTCGGTGCCCTCGGCATCGTCCTTGGCCGGGCCCGCGCCGCCGATCCAGTACATCGTCTCGCCGCGCGGATTGACCTGCGTGATCACGCTTTCGGCCGCATGGCGGCGACCGAGCCGGCACACCCGCACCGGGCCGATGTCCGCGTAGGGCCGGTTGGGAATGTTGATGTTGAGCAGCCACGGGGCTGCGCCCGACAGATGCTGCTGCGCCAGATGCGAGACGATGCCCCGCGCATGTGCTGCTGCTGCATCGAGGTGCTGCCATCCCTTGTCTACCAGCGAAAACGCGATGGCCGGGATGCCGAACAGGTAGCCCTCCATCGCCGCGCCCACGGTGCCGGAGTAGATGGTGTCGTCGCCCATGTTGGCGCCGTTGTTGATGCCGCTGACCACCAGGTCGGGCCGGAAGTCCAGCAGCCCCGTCAGCGCCACATGCACGCAATCGGCCGGCGTGCCGTTGATGTAGCGAAAGCCGCTGGATGCGTGGTGCACATACAGCGGCGAGTGCAGCGTGAGCGCGTTGGACTTGGCGCTGTTGTTCTGCTCGGGCGCCACCACCTCGACGCGGCCGAGGTCCTTCAGGGCCTCGTACAGCGCCACGATGCCAGGCGCCTGGTAGCCGTCGTCGTTGGAAATCAGGATGTTCATGCGTGCTGAAATTGTAGGTGGCGCGGAGAACCTATGATGCGCGCCACCACTCATACCGGAGACCAACGTGCACGCATGGCTGTGTGAAGACCCCGTGGGCGTCGACGCCCTGACCTGGAAGGAACTGCCCACCCCCGAGCCCAAGGCTGGCGAGGTGCGCTTGCGCATCGAGGCGGCCAGCCTGAACTTTCCCGACCTGCTGATCGTTCAGAACAAGTACCAGTTCAAGCCGCCGCTGCCCTTCGTGCCCGGCTCGGAATACGCCGGCGTTGTCGAGGCCGTGGGCGAAGGCGTCACGCACCTCAAGGCAGGCCAGAAAGTGGCCTGCCTCAGCGGCACCGGCGGCTTCGGCACCCACACCATCGCGCCCGCTGCGCTGTGCATGCCGCTGCCCGAGGGCTTCCCCGCGGTGGATGCGGCCGCCTTCATCATGATCTACGCGACGTCGCACCATGCCCTGATCGACCGCGCGCAGCTCAAGGCGGGCGAGACGGTACTGGTGCTGGGTGCTGCCGGCGGCGTGGGCACCGCAGCGATCCAGATCGCGAAGGTGGCCGGCGCGAAGGTGATCGCCGCAGCCTCGACCGACGAAAAGTGCGCGCTGTGCAAGTCGATCGGAGCGGACGCCACCATCAACTACAGCAAGGACAACCTGCGCGAGGCGATCAAGGCGGCCACCGGGGGCAAGGGCCCCGATGTGATCTACGACCCGGTGGGCGGCGACTTTGCCGAACCGGCGTTCCGCTCGATCGGCTGGCGTGGCCGCTACCTGGTGGTGGGCTTCGCCTCGGGGCCGATCCCTTCACTGCCGCTGAACCTGGCGTTGCTTAAGGGCGCGTCGATCGTCGGCGTGTTCTGGGGCGACTATTCCAAGCGCGAGCCCAAGGCCAACGCGGCGATGATGCAGGAGCTGGCGCAGTGGTATGCCCAGGGCAAGATCAAGCCGGTGATCGACCGCACGATGCCGATGAAGGACTTGAAAGCTGCCTACGCGCACATGGGTTCGCGCGGGGTGATGGGCAAGCTGGTGCTGGTGAACTGAGCTCGGTTTCCTTTTGCTCGCACGGCGCGAGGGCGCCGGTATCCGTTCTCTGGGCCACTTGTGCGGATGACTCTTGTGGCTTGGCTGACGGTGCTTCTTTGCCTCTGGGCTTGAGCGCGCTGCGTTATCAGAAGCACAAATTGGCCCGGCGCCCGGATACCAGCGCCCTCACGCCTGGGTTAGCTCGCGCGTAGGCCCCGCGCGTCGCGTGAGTGGTGAGTGTGGGCTGCTGTAGTGCCGCCACATCGCCGCGCTACCCACCCATCAAGCGCCTTTCGCCTGCGGCACCCGCTCGCAAGGGGACCCCGTGTGCGCAGCCGAGGCGCGCAGCGACGAGCGGATCAGGGCGGGCGGTTGTCTGAGCCGCGCAGCGGCGAGTTTCCGCCCGACCCCGCTT
>JBDLRH010000055.1:0-5236 GCA_039800165.1 Pseudomonadota bacterium | reverse complement strand
TCGGGCTGTCCAGCCATCGCACCACGTGCAGGCCTGCATCAAGGCAAGCGCTGCGGATGCGCTGCTCCACCTCTGCATACAGGCGGTCATCGCGCACGATGCCGCCCTTGCCCAGCTGTTGTGGCTGCAACTCGAACTGCGGCTTGACCAGCATGAGCAGCTGCCCCTTGTCTGACAGCAGCGGGGCCAGAGCCGGCAGCACCAAGGTGAGCGAAATGAACGACAGGTCACCGACGACGAGACCAAAGCCGCTTTGCGGACACGCGGCACCGAGCGTTTCGCGGCTGAGCTCTCGGGCATTCAGCCCCTCCAGTACGGTCACACGCGTGTCGTCGCGCAGGCGCTGCAGCAACTGGCCGTGCCCCACATCCACGCCCACCACCCGCGCCGCGCCACGTGCGAGCAGAACGTCGGTGAAGCCGCCTGTGCTCTGGCCCACGTCCAACGCGGTCGCGCCCGCCACATCGAGCGCCAGCGCATCGAGCGCGCCTTCGAGCTTGAGCCCCGCGCGCGAGGCCCAGCGCAGTTCGGCGTCGTCGGTGATGTCGATCTCGCAGCCCTCGGGCAACTCGTCACCCGCCTTGCGCGGCGGCTGCCACGCCTGCGCGGGCAGGCGCCAGCGCACCGCGCCGCGGTCGATCAGGCGCTGCGCCGCAGAACGGCTGGGCGCCAGGCCGCGTTGCACAAGCATCAGGTCGGCACGCATGGCAGCACCGCGAAGCCGCTGCACGCCATCGTGGCAGCAGCCTCGCGATCAGGCCCGCCGCTCAATAGCGGTAGGTGTCGGCCTTGTACGGGCCTTCCTTCTTCACGCCGATGTAGGCCGCCTGCTCGTCGCTGAGTTCGGTCAGCATCGCGCCGACCTTCTTGAGGTGCAGGCGCGCCACCTTCTCGTCCAGGTGCTTGGGCAGCACATAGACCTTGCCAGCCTCGTAGTTCTCTTTCTTGGTGAAGAGCTCGATCTGGGCGATGGTCTGGTTGGCAAACGACGACGACATCACGAACGAGGGGTGGCCGGTGGCGCAACCCAGGTTCACCAGTCGGCCCTTGGCCAGCAGCGTGATCTTCTTGCCGTCGGGGAAGATGACATGGTCGACCTGCGGCTTGATCTCGTCCCACTGCAGCTTCTCGAGCGACGCGACGTCGATCTCGTTGTCGAAGTGGCCGATGTTGCAGACGATGGCCTCGTCCTTCATGGCAGCCATGTGGTCGTAGCGGATCACATTCTTGTTGCCGGTGGCAGAGACGAAGATGTCGGCCTTGTCGGCAGCGTATTCCATCGTCACGACCTTGTAGCCTTCCATCGCGGCCTGCAGGGCGTTGATCGGGTCGATCTCGGTCACCCACACCTGTGCGCTGAGTGCGCGCAGGGCCTGGGCCGAGCCCTTGCCCACGTCGCCGTAGCCGGCCACCACCGCCACCTTGCCGGCGATCATCACGTCGGTGGCGCGCTTGATGGCGTCGACCAGCGATTCGCGGCAGCCGTACAGGTTGTCGAACTTGCTCTTGGTGACGGAATCGTTCACGTTGATCGCGCGGAACTGCAGCGTGCCCTTGGCGGACATTTCGTTCAAGCGATGCACACCGGTGGTGGTCTCTTCGGTCACGCCGATGATCTGCGCAGCCTTGCGGGTGTACCAGGTCGGGTCTTCGGCCAGCTTGGCCTTGATCGCGTTGAACAGGCAGGTCTCTTCTTCGCTGGTCGGGTTGGCGATGACGGACGCATCCTTCTCGGCGCGCTGGCCCAGGTGCATCAGCAGCGTGGCGTCGCCGCCGTCGTCCAGGATCATGTTCGGGCCCTCGCCCTCGGTGCCCTTGGCGCCGAATTCAAAGATGCGGTGGGTGTAGTCCCAGTAGTCGGCCAGCGTCTCGCCCTTGTAGGCAAACACCGGCGTGCCGCGCGCGGCGATGGCGGCAGCAGCATGGTCTTGCGTGCTGAAGATGTTGCACGAGGCCCAGCGCACCTGGGCGCCCAGCGCCTGCAGCGTCTCGATCAGCACCGCGGTCTGGATGGTCATGTGCAGCGAGCCGGTGATGCGCGCGCCCTTGAGGGGCTGGCTGGCGGCGAATTCCTCGCGGATGGCCATCAGGCCGGGCATTTCGGTCTCGGCGACCTTGATTTCCTTGCGGCCCCAGTCGGCCAGGCCGATGTCGGCGATGACGCAGTCGGTGGCGACGGCAGGAAGACGAGCGTTCATGGTTTTCTCCAAACAATGTTGAATGAAACCACTGACAGGGGGAGGCCGGTGAAGGCAGGACTCACCACACGGGACAGTGGGTGAGCGCCGTTGTGCAGACGCTGACCAGGGGGCCAGCGTGGTCCGAGCCTCGCTCGCATCGTCGGTGGGGCCTGAAAAGGCGCGCCGTGAAGGCTACCGGACTGGCGAGCTGCAACGCTCCTCGGAAGCCTCAATTATAGGAAGCAATTGCCGCTTTGGGGGCGGGCCGTGACTGGATTCCCCTGGCGGCGTGGGTGTTAGGCTTCCGCGGGTCATCAGGAGAACCGCATGAGCATCATTCTCAAGCAAGCCATCACCGGACGCGCTGCCTGGAAGGGCGGTGACTTTGCCCGCGACGATTCCTGGGTCCACCGGCTCACTCCTGACCAGGTGGCCGTGCTGGATGCCGCCCTTGCCACCCTCAAGGCACGCGGCAAGCGCTTTCCGGGCTTTGCAGCAGAGGATTTTCCGATCGATGCCGCTTTGGCTGCACGGTTGAGCGCGCATGCCGAAGAGCTGGAGAACGGGCGCGGCTTCCTGCTCATGCGCGGCTTGCCGCTGGAGCGCTACAGCAACGAAGAGATGCAGGCGGTGTGCTACGGCATTGGCCTGCACATGGGCATACCGGTGCGGCAGAACCCCAAGGGAGACCTGCTGGGCGAGGTGATGGCGGTGGGCGATATCCACGACAAGAACACCCGGGTCTACCAGACCAACCTGTACCTGCCCTACCACTCCGACCCATCCGATGTGGTTGGGCTGATGTGTGTTCGCAAGGCGCCGCAAGGCGGGCTGAGCGGACTGGTCAGCGTCGCTGCCATCTACAACGAGATCCTTGCGCACCACCCCGAGTACCTCGGCCTGTACTACCGGCTTTGGTATTTCGCGCACCTGTGCGAGCCGCAGCCCAGCTTGTCGCCGATCTTCAGCTTCCATCAGGGCAAGCTCAGCTGCCGCTACCTGCGTCAGTACATCGAGCTCGGCCACGAAATACGCGGCTTGCCGCTGTCGAAGGTGGAGATCGAAGCGCTGGACCTGTTTGACAGCGTGATGCATGACCCGGCCATGCGCATCGACATGATGCTGGAGCCTGGCGACCTGCAGTTCGCCAACAACTACGCCGTGCTGCACTCGCGCACGGACTTCGTCGACCACACCGACCCGGCGCTGCGCCGGCGCATGCTGAGGCTGTGGCTCAAGATGCCCAACGCACGCGTGCTGGCGCCCGAATTCCCGGGGCGCAACGGCTTTCCCGCGCCCGGCGAAAGCCTTGCCGCCACCTAGAATGCGGGCCCTGCCTCCCACGCGCACATCATCTTGACCTACGCCAACGAGACCCGGCGTCGCCGCACCTTTGCCATCATTTCGCACCCTGACGCGGGCAAGACCACGCTGACCGAGAAGCTGCTGCTGTTCTCGGGCGCGATCCAGATCGCCGGCGCGGTCAAGGGCCGCAAGGCATCGCGCCACGCCACATCAGACTGGATGGAGATCGAGAAGCAGCGCGGCATCTCGGTGGCCAGCTCGGTCATGCAGATGCTGTACCGCGACCATGTGGTCAACCTGCTGGACACCCCCGGCCACCGCGACTTCTCGGAAGACACCTACCGCGTGCTGACTGCGGTGGACTCGGCCCTGATGGTGATCGACGCGGCCAACGGCGTGGAGGCGCAGACGCGGCGGCTGATCGAGGTCTGCCGCCAGCGCAACACGCCGATCATCACCTTCGTCAACAAGATGGACCGCGAGGTGCGCGAGCCGCTGGACATCCTGGATGAGGTGGAGCGCGAACTGGGCATGCCCTGCGTACCGATGACCTGGCCGGTGGGCAAGGGCAAGCTGTTCGGCGGCATCATGAATCTGCGCACCCAGGCGATGACCGTGTTCGAGGCCGGCAGCGAGCGTCGCCCGCAGGATTTCGAGACCATCCCGCTGGCCGACACCGCCGCACTGAAGGCGCGCTTTGGCAGCGAGTACGAGGCCGCGCACGAAAGCATGGAGCTGGCGGCGGGTGCATCGCCCGAATGGGACCATCAGGCGTTTCTGGACGCCAAGCAGACGCCGGTGTTCTTCGGCTCGGGCGTCAACAACTTTGGCGTGATGGAGGTGCTGGACGCCCTGGTGGAACTGGCGCCCTCGCCGCGCCCGCGCACGAGTTCGCTCGTCGTCAACAAGCAGCCGGTAGAGAAGGTGATCGCGCCCGAGGACGATACGTTTTCGGGTGTGGTGTTCAAGGTGCAGGCCAACATGGACGCCAACCACCGCGACCGCATCGCCTTTGTGCGCGTCGCGTCGGGCAAGTACAGCGCCGGCATGAAGCTGCGCGTGCAGCGCACCGCCAAGGAGCTGCGGCCCACCAGCGTGGTCACCTTCCTGAGCCAGCGCCGCGAAGCGGTGGACGAGGCCTACGCCGGCGACATCATCGGCTTCACCACCCACGGCGGTGTGCAGCTCGGCGACACCATCACCGACGGCGCGAGCCTGCAGTACACCGGCCTGCCCTTCTTCGCGCCGGAACTCTTCATGACGGTGCTGCTGAAGAACCCGCTGCGCACCAAGCAACTGCAGCAGGGCCTGGCGCAACTGGGCGAGGAAGGCGCGATCCAGGTCTTCAAGCCCGAAGCCGGCGGCGCGATGCTGCTGGGCGCCGTCGGCCAGCTGCAGTTCGAGGTGGTGCAGCACCGCCTGAAAACCGAATACGACTGCGACGTGCGGCTGGAGGGCTGCCAGTACACCGGCGCGCGCTGGATCACGGCCGACACACCAGCCGAGCTGCGCGAGTTCGAGAATGCCTACCCGCAGCGCATGGCGCGTGACGCTGCCGACACGCTGGCCTACCTGTGCACCAGCCCGTATGACGTGCGGCTGGCGCAGGAGCGCTTTCCGAAGATCCACTTCCACCCGCTGCGCGAACACGCGGGGCTGGCGCTGGGAACAAGCTGAGCACAGGCGGGCCCGACGCATGCGCCCCCTGGCAGACTGGCCCGTCGCCGACCGCCGGCGCATCGTCGGCGTCT
>JBDLRH010000054.1:0-4715 GCA_039800165.1 Pseudomonadota bacterium | reverse complement strand
CGTGCTGTACGTGCTGATCAACCTGCTGGTGGACGTGAGCTACCTGTTCCTTGATCCGCGGATCCGGTACTGAGATGCGCACCGTGTTCGCATTTGCTGCAGCTTCGCTCGTTCGGATGCGATGGGCGCTCGTTCGCGTGCGACCGGGGTGCCCTGTTGCGCTCATGTCCCCCGCGACGGGCTGCGCCCGCCGCTCCTCCTTGACTTCGCTCCACAGGGCGCCCCGATCACCCGCTCGGGTGTGTGTGGTCGCTGCGCATCGCTTCGCGCGCCCGGGACCGCGCTCGCAAACGCAGCGCATGAAGGTGTCGCGATGAACGCCACACTCATCCGCCTCTCGAAAAACGGCGCCGTGCGCTTCGGCGGCTCGGTGCTGGTCTTGCTGGTACTGATCGCGCTGGCCGCCCCGTGGCTCGGCACGGTCGACCCGGCTGCGATGGATGCATCGCACATCTACGCCCAGGCCGGTACCCGTGCGCCGTTTGCCATGGCCGACGGTAGCAGCGTGCCGCATGCCTTGCTGATGGGCGGCGACAGCCTGGGCCGCGACATCTGGAGCCGCGTGGTGTATGGCACCCGCGTGTCGCTGCTGGTGGGCCTGTTCACCGCCATCGTGGCGCTGGCCCTTGGCGTGGTGGCGGGCACGATTGCAGGCTACTTCCGCCGTGCCGACGCCATCCTCATGCGCTTCATGGACGGGCTGATGGCCATCCCCGCGATCCTGCTGGCGATTGCGCTGGTGGCCGCGCTCGGCGCCAAGGTCTGGACGGTGGTGGTGGCGATCGCCATCCCCGAGGTGCCGCGCGTCACGCGCCTGGTGCGCTCGCTGGTGCTGACGCTGCGCGAGGAACCCTTTGTCGAGGCCGCGCGCGCGCTGGCCACGCCCACGCCGGTGATCCTGGTGCGGCACATCCTGCCCAACGCGATGGCGCCGATGATCGTGCAGGGCACCTTCATCATGGCCAGCGCGGTGCTGACCGAAGCCATCCTGAGCTTCCTCGGCCTGGGCCTGCCGCCGGACGTGCCCACCTGGGGCAACATCATGGCCGAGGGCCGCATCGCCTTCAGCCAGTACCCCGGCGCGGTGCTGTGGCCCGCGCTGTTCCTTGTGCCCACGGTGCTGGCGGTCAACCTGCTGGGTGACGGCCTGCGCGACGTGCTTGACCCGAAGTTCGCCAAGCGATGAGCACGCCCGCCACCCCTTCGCCCGTGCTGCGCATCGATGCGCTGCAAGTCGCGCTGCCTGCCGGCGGCGACCGCGGCTTTGCGGTCGACGGCGTGAGCCTGCAGATCGCCGCTGGCCAGACGCTGTGCGTGGTGGGCGAGTCGGGTTCTGGCAAGTCGGTGATGGCCACCGCAGTGATGGGGCTGCTGGCGCGCGAACTGAAAGTGCAGGGCGGTCGCATCGAGCTCAACGGCGAGTCGCTGCTGGATGCGTCGCCGGCGCGGCTGCGCGATTTGCGCGGCAAGGCGATGGGCATGGTGTTCCAGGAGCCGATGACCGCACTCAACCCGGTGATGAGCTGCGGTGATCAGGTGGACGAGCTGCTGGCCGAGCACACCGACTGGCCGGCCGCGCAGCGCCGCGCCGAAATCCTGCGGGTGTTCGAGCGGGTGCATCTGCCCGACCCCGAACGCATGCTGCGCAGCTATCCGCACCAGTTGAGCGGTGGGCAGCGCCAGCGCATCGTGATTGCGATGGCGGTGATCCTGAAGCCCGCGCTCATCATCTGCGACGAGCCGACCACCGCGCTGGACGTCACCACGCAAAAGGAAATTCTGGGCCTGGTCGAGGAACTGCAGCGAGAGCAGGGCAGTGCGGTGCTGTTCATCACCCACGACATGGGCGTGGTGTCCGAGATCGCCGACCAGGTGATCGTGATGCATCAGGGCCGCTGTGTCGAAACCGGAGCGCGCGACGATGTGTTGCTGCGCCCGCAGGCCGACTACACCCGCATGCTGCTGGCAGCGGTGCCGGGCATGGTGCCGCCCGCACCGCGCGTGATCGCCGACACGCCACCACGCATGCGCGGCGAGGCGGTGTGCAAGACCTACATGAGCCGCGACTGGATGGGCCGCGCGCGCGAAACCCATGCGCTGCAGGATGCGTCGCTGGCACTGCGCGGCGGCGAGACGGTGGGCGTGGTGGGCGAATCGGGCTCAGGCAAGTCCACCTTTGCGCGCTGCCTGATCCGCCTGATCGACCCGACCGCGGGCCGGATCTTCTGGGACACCGACGAGGTGGCCACGCGTTCCGAATCGAAGCTGCGGCCGCTGCGCAACCGGGTGCAGGTGGTCTTCCAGGACCCGAACCGCTCGCTGAACCCGCGCCGCACGGTGGGGCAGTCCATCGTCGAGGGCGCGATCAACTTCGGCATGGCCTCCGATGCGGCGCATGCGATGGCGCGCAAGCTGATGGAGCAGGTTCGGCTGCCGATCGAGGCGCTGGCGCGCTACCCCAGCCAGTTCAGTGGTGGCCAGCGGCAGCGACTGGCGATTGCGCGCGCACTGGCCTGCCAGCCCGAGGTGCTGGTGGCCGACGAGGCGGTGTCTGCGCTCGATGTGTCGGTGCAGGCGCAGATCTTGAAGCTCTTGCGCGAGATCCAGGCCGAGCTGGGCCTGGGCCTGCTGTTCATCACCCACGACCTGCGCGTGGCCGCCCAGCTGTGCGACCGCGTGATCGTGATGCGCCAGGGGCGCATCGTCGAAGAGGGGCCGACCGGTCCGCTGTACGCCAACCCGGCCCACGACTACACCCGCCGCCTGCTGCAAAGCGCGCCCGGGTTCGCCGCCCACGCCACCGGCTGAGGCGCACATCGTCTGTGGCGGCAGCGCATGGCGCTGCCCTCGCGCTTGCCTTGAACTGTTTGCGGAAGACCCGATCCATGCGAATTCTTGTTGCCGGTTTCCAGCACGAAACCAACACCTTTGCCCCGAGCCTGGCCGACTGGGCCGCCTTCAATCGCGGCGACAGCTTTCCGCCCTTCATGCGCGGCGAGTCCATGCTCAACCAGCTGCGCGATGTGAACATCCCGATCGGCGGCTTTGCCCACGCCGCTGCGCGCCACGGCTGGACGCTGATCCCCTCTGCCTGGGCAGGTGCCTCGCCGTCGTCGTATGTGACGCGCGACGCCTTCGAGCGCATCAGCGACGCCATCCTGGAAGACCTGGCTGCAGCACAGCGCAACGGCGGCGTGGATGCGGTCTACCTCGACCTGCACGGTGCGGCGGTGGCCGAGCATGCCGACGATGCCGAGGGCGAGCTGCTGGCGCGCGTGCGCGCGGCCATCGGCGACGCGGTGCCGCTGGTGGCCAGCCTCGACCTGCATGCCAACGTCACGCGCCGCATGCTGGAGCTGGCCGATGCGCTGACCTCGTACCGCACCTATCCGCACATCGACATGGCCGATACCGGCGCGCGTGCCGCCGAGCTGCTGGCCCGCCGCATCACGCTGGGCCGCCGCCAGGCGCTGCGGGTGATGCGTCTGCCGTTCCTGATCTCGCTGAACGCGCAAAGCACCTGGATCTCGCCAGCGCAGCAGATCTACGAGCAACTGACGCAGCTGGATGCGCAGCACGGCGCGAGCCTGAACTTCTGCATGGGCTTTCCGGCATCCGACTTCGACGAATGCGCGCCGGTGGTGTGGGGCTATGCCGATGCGAAAGCGGCCGCTGATGCAGCCACCGACGCGCTGTTTGCGGCGGCCTCCGAGCCCGCGCAATGGCGACTGCCCATCCTTCCGGCAGCGCAAGCCGCCGCGCGCGCCATCGACGCGGCGGCACATGCAAGGCAGCCGGTGGTGATCGCCGATACCGAAGACAACCCCGGCGCGGGCGGCGACAGCAACACCACCGGCCTGCTGCGCGCGCTGCTCGATGCGAAGGCAGGCCAGCGTTATCCGCAGCAGGTGGCCATCGGCATGCTGTTTGATCCTGACACCGCGAAGGCCGCCTGCGAGGCCGGCGTGGGCGCGGTGCTCGAGCGCGCCATCGGCAAGAGCGTGCCGTACTACGGCGGCATGAGCGATGCACCGGTGCAGGGCCGCTTCGTGGTGCGCTCCGTGAGCGACGGCCGCTGCACCCTGCAGGGGCCGATGATGACTGGCGCACCGCTGAACCTGGGGCCGAGCGCCTGTCTGGAGATCGACGGCATCCTGGTCGCCGTGGTCAGCGGCAAGGCCCAGCTGCTCGACCGGGTGATGCTGTCGATGGTGGGCGTGGACGCGCTGAAGATGAAGATCATCGGCGTGAAGAGCTCCAACCACTTCCGCGCCGACTTCACGCCGATCGCCGCTGAGGTGCTGGTGGCCAAGGCCAACGGGCCGATGGCAGCATCCCCGGCCGACCTGCCCTGGAAGAAGCTCAGCCGCGATACGCGGGTGACCCCATGAGCGCCGCAGCCAACATGGCACCTGCCGACCTCACCCGCTGCGCGGCCCACGAACTGCTGGCGCTGTACCGCAGCGGTGCCGCCTCGCCGGTGGAGGCCACGCAGGCCGTGCTGTCGCGCATCGGCCGGTTGAATCCGGTGCTCAATGCGTTTTGCCTGGTTGACGAGCCGCAGGCGCTGGCTTCGGCGCGCGAGAGCGAAGCACGCTGGCAGGCACATCGCCAGACTGGCGCCCCGGTGCGTGCGCTGGACGGCGTGCCCACCTCCATCAAGGACCTGATCCTCACCCGCGGCTGGCCCACGCGGCGCGGCAGCCGCACCGTGG
>JBDLRH010000053.1:0-5381 GCA_039800165.1 Pseudomonadota bacterium | reverse complement strand
TGTTCCCGGCCTTGAGACAGCGCCGTACGACGGGTCTTGTGCCGCCTTATCGTCATGTTCGCGAACCACAGTCAACGCGACCACGAATGGAGATTGAAATGGACGCAAAGGATCTGAACACAGCCGGCAAATGCCCGGTGATGCACGGCGGTGCCACGTCGACCGACATGTCGAACATGGAATGGTGGCCGAAGGCGCTGAACCTCGACATCCTGCATCAGCACGACACCAAGACCAACCCGATGGGCAAGGGCTTCGACTATCGCAAAGAGGTCAGGAAGCTCGATGTCGCGGCGCTCAAGAAGGACCTGCACGCGCTGATGACCGACAGCCAGGATTGGTGGCCGGCGGACTGGGGCCACTACGGCGGCCTGATGATCCGCATGGCCTGGCACTCTGCGGGCACCTACCGCATCGCCGACGGCCGCGGTGGCGGCGGCAATGGCAACCAGCGTTTTGCGCCGATCAACTCCTGGCCCGACAACGTGAACCTGGACAAGGCACGTCGTCTGTTGTGGCCGATCAAGAAGAAATACGGCAACAAGATCAGCTGGGCCGACCTGATCATCCTCGCCGGCACCGTCGCCTATGAGTCGATGGGCCTGAAGACCTTCGGCTTCGCTTTTGGCCGCGAGGACATCTGGCATCCCGAGAAGGACACCTACTGGGGCTCCGAAAAGGAATGGCTCGCCCCCAGCGGCAGCGCCAACAGCCGTTACTCCGGCGAGCGGGATCTGGACAACCCCCTGGCCGCCGTGATGATGGGGCTGATCTACGTGAATCCGGAAGGCGTGGACGGCAAGCCCGACCCGCTGAAGACCGCCCACGACGTGCGCGTGACCTTCGCGCGCATGGCCATGAACGACGAGGAAACGGTCGCCTTGACCGCCGGTGGCCACACGGTCGGCAAATGCCACGGCAACGGAGATTCCAAGCTGCTGGGGCCCGATCCTGAAGCGGCCGATGTCGAGGACCAAGGCCTGGGCTGGATCAACAAGACCAAGCGCGGCATCGGCCGCAACACGGTGACCAGCGGCATCGAAGGCGCCTGGACCACCCACCCCACCAAATGGGACGGCGGCTACTTCGACATGCTGCTCAACCATGAATGGGAGCTGAAGAAGAGCCTGGCCGGCGCCTGGCAGTGGGAGCCCGTGAGCATCAAGGAAGAAGACCGGCCCGTCGACGTCGAGGACCCTTCGATCCGCTACAACCCGATCATGACCGATGCCGACATGGCCATGAAGATGGACCCGGAGTATCGGAAGATCTCGGAGCGCTTCCACAAGGATCCGGCTTACCTCTCGGAAGTGTTCGCACGGGCCTGGTTCAAGCTGACCCACCGCGACATGGGGCCGAAGGCCCGCTACATCGGCCCGAACGTTCCGCAGGAAAACCTGATCTGGCAGGACCCGGTGCCTGCAGGCCGCAGGGACTACGACGTCGCGGCCGTCAAGGCGAAGATCGCCGCCAGCGGCCTGAGCATCGGCGAGATGGTGTCCACGGCCTGGGATAGCGCCCGCACCTTCCGTGGTTCGGACAAGCGCGGTGGCGCCAACGGTGCGCGCATCCGCCTTGCCCCGCAGAAGGACTGGGAAGGCAATGAACCGGCCCGTCTGGCCAAGGTGCTGGCGGTACTGGAGAAGATCGCTGCCGACACCGGCGTCAGCGTGGCCGACGTAATCGTGCTGGCTGGCAACGTCGGCGTCGAGCAGGCGGCCAAGGCGGCGGGCTTCGCCGTCACCGTTCCCTTCGCGCCGGGTCGTGGCGACGCCACCGCAGCGATGACGGATGCCGCGTCGTTCGACGTGCTGGAGCCGGTGGCCGATGGCTACCGCAACTGGATGAAGAAGGACTATGTCGTCACTACCGAAGAGCTGATGCTCGACCGCACGCAGCTGTTGGGCCTGACCGCCCATGAGATGACGGCGCTGGTGGGTGGCATGCGCGTGCTGGGCACCAACCACGGCGGCACCAGGCACGGCGTGCTCACCGAACGCGTGGGCGCTCTGACCAACGACTTCTTCGTCAACCTGACGGACATGGCCTACACGTGGAAGCCTGCCGGCATCAACCTGTACGAAATCCGTGATCGCAAGACCGGTGCAGTCAAGTGGACCGCGACCCGGGTGGATCTCGTCTTCGGGTCGAACTCGATCCTTCGCGCCTACGCCGAGGTCTACGCGCAGGATGACAGCCAGGAAAAGTTCGTGCAGGACTTCGTTGCTGCATGGACCAAGGTCATGAATGCGGACCGCTTCGACCTGGCATAGCTTTCGGCATAGCTCCCTACGTCGCCAAGAAGCGCGGCGTAGGGCTTCTGGCCATCCTGGGCACGTTGTATCGTGGCTGAATTGCAGCACGCCCGATGAGCCGAGCTTCCGGCTGCGCCAGCATGTCGTACAAGGAATTGGCGAGAACGCTCTTTGAAACTATCACCGCGAGGATCTTGATATGGCAGGCAAGAAAGTGAAGACGCAGGTCATGGATATCGGCATCGCTCCCGCCGACCGAGAAAAGATCGTGCACGGCCTGTCGGCGTTGCTCGCCGACAGCTACACGCTGTACCTGATGACGCACAACTTCCACTGGAACGTCAAGGGACCGCAGTTCAACAGCCTGCACAACATGTTCATGACCCAGTACACCGAGCAGTGGAATGCGCTCGACCTGATCGCGGAGCGTATTCGCGCACTGGGCTATCCGGCCCCTGGCACCTACAAGGAGTTCGTCACGCTCGCATCGATCAAGGAAGTCGAAGGCGTTCCACAGGCCACGGACATGGTTCGCCACTTGGTCGCAGCTCAGGAAGCGACCGCGCGCACAGCGCGCAAGCTCTTGCCGGTCGTCGCCGAAGCGAACGATCAACCGACTGCGGATCTGCTGACACAGCGACTGGATGTACACGAAAAGACGGCTTGGATGCTGCGCAGTTTGTTGGAAGAGTGATCTTCCAGGCTGCGCCCCATCTTCGGGCTTACGCTGCCTGGGCCGATGAATCGTCGCTTGGCCCGTCGGGCGCAATGGCGATTCAAAAGGCGAGGCCAACCGAATGCTGCCCTGGATAATCGCATTCAGTTTCCTGGGCAGTATCGGCGCCATCGCCGGCGCAGCCTTGTTGCTGTTCTTTCCGGACGGCGTACGCAAAGCCCTCGTTCCGTACCTGATCAGCTATGCGACAGGAACGCTGCTTGGAGCAGCGTTCCTTGGCATGATCCCCGCTGGTTTGAAACTGGCTCCGGCGACGACTGTCCTGGCCACGGTGTTGGCGGGCATGGTGCTGTTCTTCGTGCTCGAGAAGCTGGTTCTCTGGCGTCATTGCCACGACAGCGACTGTGAGGTGCACGGGCGCGCCGGCCCGTTGATCCTCATTGGCGATGCCTTCCACAACTTTGTGGACGGCGTCGTCATTGCCGCTGCCTTTCTCACGTCCATTCCGCTGGGGATCACTGCTTCGCTGGCAGTGATTGCCCATGAAATCCCGCAGGAAGTGGGTGATTTCGCCATCCTGCTCGACAGTGGGTATGGGCGGACGAAGGCACTGCTGCTCAACGGCCTTTCGGCCGCCGCTACGCTCCCTGGGGCGCTGATCGGCTATTTCTGGCTCGGCGAGACGCAAGATGCCGTGCCGTACATGCTGGCACTCTCGGCCGCCAGCTTCATCTATGTCGCTGCAGCAGATCTGATTCCCAGCCTCCACCGACAGGTGACCACCGCCGCTTCATTCCGACAGTTGGTGCTGTTGCTCGCAGGCATCGGGACGATTGCCTTGTTCCACTTCGGGCATTGAGCCCTGACCGATCTCGCAACACCCGAGATACAGGCTCTCTGCTCAACCCTGCAAACCAGTAGTTGTTCGGTCAGCCATTGCCTCGCCCATGCGGACGGCGCGGCCCGGCACCCAATCGGTGTGCAGTCGCAGCGTGTTCTTCTGGAACAGCAGGACCACGGTGGAGCCGAGCAGGAAGCGGCCCATCTCCGCGCCCTGGCGCAAGGTGATGGCCCGCCCGTCGTAGCGCCAGTCCCGCACGACACCCGGCCGCGGCGGATTGACTACGCCGTGCCAGACGGTTGCGATGCTGCCGACGATGGTGGCACCGACCAGCACCATCACGAACGGGCCACGCGCCGACTCGAACACGCAAACCACGCGTTCGTTGCGCGCGAAAAGGCCAGGCACGCCGCGCGCCGTGGTCGGATTGACCGAGAACAGATGCCCCGGCACATGGATCATGCGCACGAGGCGGCCATCGCAGGGCATGTGGATGCGGTGGTAGTCCCTCGGGCTCAGGTACAGAGTGGCGTACTGGCCGTCGTCGAACTGTGCCGCGAGCGCGGCGTCGCCGCCAACCAGCGCGTGCGTGCTGTACCGGTGGCCCTTGGCCTGCAGGAGTAGGTCACCCTCGATCGCGCCGCACTGGATGACGGCGCCGTCCACCGGGCAGACATAGTCGGCTGCTGCCAGCGGGCGGGCTCCGTCGCGCAGCGCGCGCGTGAAGAAATCGTTGAAGCTGGGGTAGCCGGCGGCGTCTTGAATGCCCGCCTCGGTCATGTCCACGCTGTAGCGCGCGATGAACCACGGAATCGACCGGCGCGTCCACCAGCGGACCCGCGACGCTGCGCAACGACCGGCGAAGACGGTGAGTAACCTCTGCGGCCAGAGGTACTGCGGCAGCACCGCCAGGCGGTCGAGCAGATCAGCCACCGCCACGATGCCGGACCCGCTGCCCGCCACGGCCCGGACCGCCGCCTGTGCCACCACCTCTGCCGCCCCCTGCCCCGCGCTGCGCGCAACGTTGGAATGCCGGGAGGTGCCGCTGCTGCGACGCTTCCTGCAGGTTGCGCGGCACCCTGAGGATGTCTTCGCGCCGCGTCTGCCCCAGCAGCCGCTCGTACATTTCGCCGTTGGCGATCTCGGCAGCCACCCCCGCCTCGCAGGCCGCCTGCAGGCTGGTGTTACGCTCTGCCTTGCCGGGCCAGGGATTAGCGGGCTTGGCCAGTCCGTACCGTTCGAACAGGCGCAGCAAAGCCTGGATGTGGCGCGCCTCGGCCTCGCGGATGTTGATGAATGGCCGAACCTCGCCGAAATCGGCGATCACTTGGTCGTAGGTTGCCAAGGCGCGGTATTCATCGTCCAGCGCTTCGTGCAGGATTTGGACTTCCGCGTCGGTCAGGGTGTCCACATCAGGCCTCGTCGGTCAGGTCGCCCTCAGCCGGGTGGCGCGGCAAGGCGACCCGGCTGAGGCCCTACCATCATGTATGTCGCATCCGAACCACGCAACCGAGCGACAGTGCGCGTGCATTGATGTGGCGCGTCTTGGGTGAAGACTGGCGCAGCACTGATTGATTGCGCGAAGGCCTCGCAGGCCCACACGATCTCC
>JBDLRH010000052.1:0-8349 GCA_039800165.1 Pseudomonadota bacterium | reverse complement strand
ACGCCGCACTTCTCGCAGATCACGCCGCGGTGCTTCAGGCGCTTGTACTTGCCGCACAGGCACTCGTAGTCCTTGATCGGGCCGAAGATCTTGGCGCAGAACAGGCCGTCACGCTCGGGCTTGAAGGTGCGGTAGTTGATGGTCTCGGGCTTCTTGACCTCGCCGAAGGACCACGAGCGGATCTTTTCGGGCGAGGCAATGCCGATCTTGATGGCATCGAAATGCTCATCGGGCGTGAATTGCTTGAACAGGTCGAGTAGCGATTTCATGTGACTCTTTCCTTTTCAGATCAGGAGCGCTCGAGCTCGATGTCGATGCCGAGCGAGCGGATTTCCTTGACCAGCACGTTGAACGACTCGGGCATGCCCGCGTCGATGGCGTGCTCGCCCTTGACGATGCTCTCGTACACCTTGGTGCGGCCCTGCACGTCGTCGGACTTGACGGTGAGCATTTCCTGCAGGGTGTACGACGCGCCGTAGGCCTCGAGTGCCCAGACTTCCATCTCGCCGAAGCGCTGGCCGCCGAACTGGGCCTTGCCGCCCAGCGGCTGCTGCGTGACCAGCGAGTACGGGCCGGTGGAGCGTGCGTGCATCTTGTCGTCCACCAGGTGGTGCAGCTTGAGCACGTGCATGTAGCCGATGGTGGTGGGGCGCTCGAACGCCTCGCCGGTGCGGCCGTCGTACAGGTGCGCCTGGGTGCGGGTGGCCGTCAGGCCCTTGGCCTTGGCCACCTCGTCCGGGTAGGCGAGCTGCAGCATCGCGCGGATCTCTTCCTCCGATGCGCCGTCAAACACCGGCGTGGCGAAGGTCACGCCCTGCGCAAGGTTGGTGGCCATCTCGGCCACGTCGGCGTCCGACAGCTTGGCCAGGTCTTCCTTGCGGCCGGTGCCGTTGTAGACCACTTCCATCGCCTTGCGCAGTTCGGCCACCTTGGCTTCGCGCTGCAGCATGTCGCCGATGCGCTGGCCGATGCCCTTGGCGGCCCAGCCCAGGTGCACCTCGAGCACCTGGCCCACGTTCATGCGCGAAGGCACGCCCAGCGGGTTGAGCACGATGTCGCACGGCGTGCCGTCGGCCATGTAGGGCATGTCCTCGACCGGAACGATCTTCGACACCACGCCCTTGTTGCCGTGGCGGCCAGCCATCTTGTCGCCAGGCTGCAGGCGGCGCTTGACGGCCAGGTACACCTTGACCATCTTGAGCACGCCCGCCGGCAGCTCGTCGCCCTGGGTGAGCTTCTTGCGATTTTCCTCGAAGGCGAGGTCAAAGCTGTGGCGCGTCTGCTCCAGCGAGTTCTTGATGCTCTCGAGCTGCGCGGCCACGTCCTCGTCGGCCGGGCGGATGTCGAACCAGTGGTACTTGTCCACCGAGGCCAGGTAGGCCTTGTCGATCTTGCTGCCCTTGGCCAGCTTGCTCGGGCCGCCGTTGGCCACCTTGCCGGCCAGCAGCTTCTCGATGCGGTCGAAGGCGTCGGCCTCGACGATGCGCAGCTGGTCGTTGAGGTCCAGGCGGAAGCGCTTGAGCTCGTCGTCGATGATCTGCTGTGCGCGCTTGTCGCGCACGATGCCCTCGCGGGTGAACACCTGCACGTCGATCACGGTGCCCTGCGAGCCCTGGTCCACGCGCAGCGAGGTGTCCTTCACGTCGGAGGCCTTCTCGCCGAAGATCGCGCGCAGCAGCTTCTCTTCGGGCGTGAGGGTGGTCTCGCCCTTGGGCGTGACCTTGCCCACCAGCACGTCGCCGGGCATGACCTCGGCACCGACGAAGATGATGCCCGACTCGTCCAGGCGGTTGAGCTGCTGCTCGGACAGGTTCGGGATGTCGCGGGTGATCTCTTCGGCGCCCAGCTTGGTGTCGCGCGCCATCACCACCAGCTCCTCGATGTGGATGCTGGTGTAGCGGTCGTCTGCCACCACGCGCTCGGAGATGAGGATGGAGTCCTCGAAGTTGTAGCCGTTCCAGGGCATGAACGCGACCAGCATGTTCTGGCCAAGCGCCAGTTCGCCCAGGTCGGTGGAAGCGCCGTCGGCAATCACGTCGCCCTTGGCGATCTTGTCGCCGCGCTTGACGATCGGGCGCTGGTGGATGTTGGTGTTCTGGTTGGAACGCTGATACTTGATCAGGTTGTAGATGTCCACGCCCACTTCACCGGCGGTGGCTTCGGCATCGTTCACGCGCACCACGATGCGGGTGGCGTCCACGTAGTCGACCACGCCGCCGCGGTTGGCAGTGACCACCGTGCCCGAGTCGATCGCCGACACGCGCTCGATGCCCGTGCCCACGAAGGCCTTCTCGGGGCGCAGCGTCGGCACCGCCTGGCGCTGCATGTTGGCGCCCATCAGCGCGCGGTTGGCGTCGTCGTGCTCGAGGAACGGCACCAGCGATGCCGCCACCGACACGATCTGCGCCGGCGACACGTCCATGTACTGGATGCGCTCGGCGCCGCACAGGATGGATTCGCCCTTCTCGCGCGCGGACACCAGGTCGCCGGTCAGGCGGCCGTCCTTGTCGAGCGTGGCGTTGGCCTGCGCAATGACGTACTTGCCTTCCTCGATGGCCGACAGGTAGTCAATCTCGTTGGTCACCTTGCCATCGACCACGCGGCGGTACGGCGTCTCGATGAAGCCGTATTCGTTCAGGCGTGCGTACAGCGCCAGCGAGTTGATCAGGCCGATGTTCGGGCCTTCCGGCGTCTCGATCGGGCAGACACGGCCGTAGTGCGTGACGTGCACGTCGCGCACCTCGAAGCCGGCGCGCTCGCGCGTCAGGCCGCCCGGGCCCAGGGCCGATACGCGACGCTTGTGCGTGATCTCCGACAGCGGGTTGGTCTGGTCCATGAACTGCGACAGCTGCGACGCACCGAAGAACTCCTTGAGCGCCGCGGAGATCGGCTTGGAGTTGATCAGGTCGTGCGGCATCAGCGGTTCCTGCTCGGCCTGGCCCAGACGCTCCTTCACGGCCTTCTCGATGCGGGCCAGGCCGGTGCGGTACTGGTTCTCGGCCAGCTCGCCGACGCAGCGCACGCGGCGGTTGCCCAGGTGGTCGATGTCGTCGACTTCACCGCGGCCGTTGCGCAGGTCCACCAGGATCTTGACGACCGCCAGGATGTCCTCGTTGGCCAGCACCATCGGGCCGGTGGTCTCGTCGCGGCCCACGCGGGCGTTGAACTTCATGCGGCCCACGCGCGACAGGTCGTAGGTGTCGGGGTTGTAGAACAGGCGCTGGAACAGGGCCTGCACCGCGTCCTCGGTCGGCGGCTCGCCGGGGCGCATCATGCGGTAGATGGCCACACGCGCGGCGAACTCGTCGGTGGTCTCGTCGATGCGCAGGGTCTGGCTGATGTAGGCGCCCTGGTCGAGTTCGTTGGTGTAGATGCACTGCAGCTCCTGCACGCCGGCGGCGCGCAGTTTCTTCAGCAGGGCTTCGGTCAGCTCGTCGTTGGCCTTGGCCAGGATCTCGCCGCTGTCGGCATCGACGATCGCGCGTGCCACCACGCGGCCGATCAGGAAGTCTTCCGGCACGCTGATGTGGGTGGTGCCCGTCTGCTCGAGCTCGCGGGTGTGGCGCGCGGTGATGCGCTTGTCCTTGGCCACCACCACCTTGCCCGACTTGTCGGTGATGTCAAAGCGCGCCACCTCGCCGCGCAGGCGCTCGGCCACGAACTCCATCTGCGCGCCCGAGTCCATCAGGCGGAAGTGGTCGTTGACGAAGAAGTTGGCGAGGATCGATTCCGGCGTCAGGCCGATGGCCTTGAGCAGGATGGTGACCGGCATCTTGCGGCGACGGTCGACGCGGAAGTACAGGATGTCCTTCGGGTCGAATTCGAAGTCGAGCCACGAGCCGCGGTAGGGAATGATGCGCGCGGAGAACAGCAGCTTGCCCGAGCTGTGCGTCTTGCCCTTGTCGTGCTCGAAGAACACGCCAGGCGAGCGGTGCAGCTGGGACACGATCACGCGCTCGGTGCCGTTGATGATGAACGAGCCCTTGTCGGTCATGAGCGGCACTTCGCCCATGTAGACCTCCTGCTCCTTCACTTCCTTGACCACCTTGGACTGCGGCGTGGACGACTCGCGGTCGTAGATGATGAGCTGCACGCGCGCACGCACGGCAGACGCGAAGGTCAGGCCGCGGGTCTGGCACTCGCGCACATCGAACGCCGGCTTGGCCAGGTTGTATTCGATGAACTTCATCTCGACAAAACCGTTGTGCGAGACGATCGGGAACGCTGCGTTGAACGCGGCCTGCAGGCCCTCGTCGGTGCGGTTGCGCGGGCCGTTGTCGGCCTGCAGGAACGCGGTGTATGCGTCCTTCTGCATCTGCAGCAGGTAGGGGACTTCCAGCACGCTGTCGCGGCTGCCGAAGCTCTTGCGGATTCGCTTGCGTTCGGTGAACGAATAGGCCATCAGTTCTTCTCCACGGGCTTGAGAGATCCTGCAACTGTGCGCCCCGCGACGGGGGCATGCTTGGCGGGTTGGCCACTACCAACCATGGCGGACGGCGATGCGTTGCACATCGCCCGAACCAAGTCGTCTTCTGCAGTCGGGTCCAGAAGACACTCGCAAACGCCGCCGGAAGCGGCTTTTGCGGGTGCGCTCTGAAAGCGCCAAAGGCTGGAGACCCTTGTCGGGCACTCCAGCCTCGGGAACGGAGCGGATTACTTCAGCTCGGCCTTGGCGCCGGCTTCTTCCAGCTTCTTCTTCGCTGCCTCGGCGTCGGCCTTCGGCATGGCTTCCTTGACGGTCTTCGGTGCGCCGTCGACCAGGTCCTTGGCTTCCTTGAGGCCCAGGCCGGTGATCTCGCGCACCGCCTTGATGACCGACACCTTGTTGGCGCCGGCTTCGGTCAGCACCAGGTTGAAGTCGGTCTTCTCTTCGGCTGCAGCAGCAGCGCCGCCGCCACCGCCGCCAGCGGCCGGAGCGGCCATCGCAGCGGCGCTCACGCCGAACTTCTCTTCAATTGCCTTGACCAGGTCGTTGAGTTCCATGACCGTCATGCCGTCCAGCGCGGTCAGGAATGCGTCTTTGTCGAATGCCATGATGATTTCCTTGATGAATGGTTGGGTTGGTTGGGGGCCGCGCGCTCAGGCAGCGGCCGCCTCGCCTTTTTTGGCCGCCAGGGCGCCCAGCACCACCGCGGTGCGGGAGATCGGCGACTTGAGCAAGCCGCACAGCTGGGACAGCAGCACCTCTTTGGAGGGGATGTTGGCCAGTTGCTTGACGCCGTTGACGTCCAGGGTCTTGCCGCCATAGACGCCACCACGGATGACCAGCTTGTCGTTGGTCTTCGCGAAGTCGGCCACCACCTTCGCGGCGGCCACGGCATCGGCAGAGAAACCGTAGATCAGCGGGCCGGTCATCTGGTCGGCTGCCACTTCGAATGCGCTGCCAGCCACAGCACGGCGGGCCAGCGTGTTCTTCAACACGCTGAGGCTCACGCCCTTGCTGCGAGCTTCGCTGCGCAGTTTCGTCATGTCAGCGACCGTGATGCCGCGGTATTCCGCCATCACCAGCGTCTGAGCGTTTGCGGCGAGACCCGTCACCTCGTCGATGACGGCTTGCTTCTCACTGCGATTGAGACTCAAGGTCTGCTCCTTCTGAATGTGCCTTCGGGCTTGCGCCACCCGGCACGCCTATCGTTGCAGCGACCAACCGGAACGGAAACCTGTTTCCATCGTCGGCGGGATCGCCATCTGCGTTGGCTTCGGGGCATGGCCGCTTGCGCTGCCGGCCCGTCGATTAAGTGCAGCACGCTGCACGCCAACGGTCTTGGATGGCCTGCCGCAACCACTGGCTCCGTCTGGAGCCGGGGGCTGCGGCAGCCCACCATGTCTGCGCACGTCGCTCTTGTGAAGCAGCGCGCGCAGATGTTCTTGTGTCAGGCCGACAGGGACTGGGTGTCCACGCGGACGCCCACACCCATGGTCGACGAGACAGCCAGCTTGCGCAGGTAGATGCCCTTGCTCGAGGCCGGCTTGGCCTTGTTCAGCGCATCCACCAGGGCCACCAGGTTGCCCTTGAGCTTGTCGGCGTCGAACGAGCGGCGGCCGATCGTGGCGTGCACGATGCCGGCCTTGTCGACGCGGAACTGCACCTGGCCTGCCTTGGCGTTCTTCACCGCGGTGGCCACATCGGGCGTCACCGTGCCGACCTTGGGGTTCGGCATCAGGCCGCGCGGGCCGAGGATCTGACCCAGCGTGCCGACCACGCGCATCGCGTCGGGGGCGGCGATCACCACGTCAAACGGCATGTTGCCGGCCTTGACCTGGGCTGCGAGGTCGTCCATGCCGACCACGTCGGCGCCGGCGGCCTTGGCCTCTTCGGCCTTGGCGCCCTGGGCGAACACCGCCACGCGCTTGGTCTTGCCGGTGCCGTTGGGCATCACGACCGCGCCGCGAACGACCTGGTCGGATTTCTTGGCATCGATGCCGAGCTGCACCGCCACGTCGATGGACTCATCGAACTTGGCCGTGGCGCATTCCTTGACGATCGCGAGTGCGTCGGTCAGCGGGTACAGCTTGTTGCTGTCGACCTTGCCCTGCTGGGCCTTGGCTTTTTTGGTCAGCTTGGTCATTTACACGCCCTCCACCGTCACGCCCATCGAGCGGGCCGAGCCGGCAATGGTGCGGACTGCCGCGTCCAGATCGGCCGCGGTCATGTCCTTCATCTTGGTCTTGGCGATCTCCTCGAGCTGGGCCCGGGTGATCTTGCCCACCTTGTCGGTGTGCGGCTTGCTCGAGCCCTTGTCGAGCTTGATCGCCTTCTTGATCAAGGTGGTCGCCGGCGGCGTCTTGATGATGAAGGTGAACGACTTGTCCGCGAATGCGGTGATCACCACCGGCAGCGGCAGTCCGGGCTCCACACCCTGGGTCTGCGCGTTGAACGCCTTGCAGAACTCCATGATGTTCAGGCCGCGCTGGCCCAGTGCCGGGCCGATCGGCGGCGACGGATTGGCTTTTCCAGCTGGCACTTGCAGCTTGATGAAGCCGACGATTTTCTTCGCCATGTTTCACTCCTTGCGGGTTCTAGCGCCTTGGCGCATCGCGCCTCGGCTCCCCGGGGTTGCAGCTCTGGGTTGACGGATGGTGCGCCGAGCCGTGAAGCGCGCCATCCCGAAATTTCAGTGGCCGCTCAGGTCTTCTCGACCTGGCTGAACTCCAGTTCGACCGGCGTGGCGCGGCCGAAGATGGTGACCGACACGCGGACCTTGCTCTTCTCGTAGTTGACTTCCTCGACCGTGCCGTTGAAGTCGGTGAACGGGCCGTCCTTGACGCGCACGTACTCGCCCACCACGAACTCGACCTTGTGGCGCGGCTTCTCGCTGCCTTCCTGCATCTGGCTCACGATCTTCTGGACATCGTCCTCGGAGATCGGGGCCGGGCGGTTCTTGGCGCCGCCAACGAAGCCGGTGACCTTGCTGGTGTGCTTGACCAGGTGCCAGGTCTCGTCGTCCATCACCATCTCGACGAGCACGTAGCCCGGGAAGAAGCGGCGCTCGGTGGTGCGCTTCTGGCCGTTCTTGAGCTCGACCACCTCTTCGGTGGGCACCAGGATGCGGCCGAACTTGTGCTGCATCCCGGCGCGGTTGATGCGCTCGGTGATGTTGCGCTCCACGGCCTTCTCCATGCCGGAGTAGGCGTGCACCACATACCAGCGCAGGTCGGGGTTCGACGCTGCGGTGGCGGTGCCGACGGTGGTTTCAGCTTGGCTCATTTATTTCTTCCAGCCCAACACGAGGTCGTACAGCACCCATTCGAGGGTCTTGTCGGTCAGCCACAGGAACAGGGCCATCACGACGACGAAGGCAAACACGTACAGCGTCATCTGGCCCGACTCCTTGCGGGTCGGCCAGACCACCTTGCGGGTCTCGCGCCAGGCGTCGCGCCCGAAGGCGATCAGCTGGCGGCCGGGTTCAGACACGAAGAACACCGCCACCGCCGCCACGAAGCCAGCCAGCAGCGCACCCCACTGCACCAGCGCGCCCTGCTTGCCCAGCAGGTAGAAGCCGGCCAGCGCAGCGACGACCAGGCCCACCGACAGGGCCAGCTTGGCCTTGTCGCCTGCGGACATCACGGTTTCAACTTGCGAAGTGGCCATGGGTGGCGGGTTCCTGATGCTTTTTTGGCCTGCCTTTGAAGGCGCCAAACCCGCCGGGCTGCGGCGGGTCCTGTTGGTTCATGGCCGCAGCATGCTGCGGCGCGGTTTGTTTCGGGTCTTGCGTGTGTCCGGATTCGCGCAGTGGTCACCTGGGATCAGGTGGCAGGGGCAGAGGGAATCGAACCCCCAACCTTCGGTTTTGGAGACCGACGCTCTGCCAATTGAGCTATACCCCTGCGCGAACTCGAACCCTTACT
>JBDLRH010000051.1:0-2536 GCA_039800165.1 Pseudomonadota bacterium | reverse complement strand
GTGCAGCCACCGGTGCAGGCGGTGCCCGATCGAACCACAGATCGCCGTAAGGGTCGTCCTCGATCAGGGGCAGCCCCAGTGCCTGCGCCTGAGCGGCAATCTGCACGCGCCGCGCCTGCGGGATGCAACGCCCTGTCGGGTTCTGGAAGTTGGGCAACAGGTACAGCGCCCTGGCGTCGGCCACTTCATGCAGGCATTCGGGCAGTGGCCCGGCTTCGTCGCAGGCGACCTCCAAGGCATCCGCCTCATACGGTGCAAAGGCCTGCAGCGCACCCAGGTAGGTGGGTGACTCGACCGCAACTTGGGTGCCTCTTTCGAGCAACAGCTTGGCCACCAGGTCCAGCCCCTGCTGGGATCCGCTGGTGATCAGCACTTGTGCGGCATGGATGGCCAGGCCACGCTGGAGCAAGCGCTGCGCGACCCATTCGCGCAGCGCGGGCAACCCTTCCGTGGTGCCGTACTGCAGTGCTTCGCGAGGTGTCTGGGCGAGGACGCGCTGCGACGCTTCGCGCAGGGGCCCGGCCGGAAAGCCGTCGGCCGATGGCAAGCCGCCGCCGAGTGACACCAGGCCAGGGCGACCCATGAGCTTCATCAGCTCGCGAATCATCTAGGGCGTCAATCGACTCGTGCGCTGCGCCAACTTGAAGGCTGTCGGGTTCATGTTGAAGCTTCCTGTTGTCTATTAAATACACCATCAGTGGGCCTGAAGAGCGAAACAACAGGGCTTTTGTCTTGCCGATGACGCAACCGGATCCGTATTTGATCGGTTGACGGATATTATATTATCCAATAGCATGGCGCTTATCAATCAACCAACCAAGGACTGGATCACATGAACACACGAACGATGAAATACCAGCTGACGCCGATTGCTGCCCTGTTGGCCGCATTGCCGTTGATGGCGCAACCCACCACCGACGACGCCATGCGATTGCAGACGGTGGAGGTCACCGCGTCCAAACGAAGTCAAATGCTGATAGATGTGCCCTACTCGATCACCGCCATCGGCGCCAGCGAGATCACCGACCGCGGCGTCACCGATATCCAGCAAATGCAGTCGGTGGTGCCGTCGCTGTTCATCAACCAGAACGCGCCGGGCGCCAGCCGCATCCAGTTGCGCGGGCTGTCACAAGGCGTGGGCTACGGTGCTGCGCTGGTGGGCACCTACCTCGACGAGATTTCATTGAACATGCCGGACGCCCAGCGCTCGCTCGATGTGCCCTTGGTGGACATGGCGCGCATCGAGGTGCTGCGTGGCCCGCAGGGCACGCTTTATGGCGATGGCTCGATGGGCGGCACCATCCGCTTCATCACGCGCGCGCCGCGCCTGGACAAGTTCGAGGGCAGCGTCGAAACTGGCTTCAGCCAACTGAGCGGCGGCCAAACCGGTTGGCGGACCAATGGCGTGTTGAACGTGCCGCTGTCGACGGGTGTCGCCGGCATTCGACTGGTGGCCGGGCATGAGGATCTGCCGGGCTGGGTGGACAACAGCGTGACTGGTGCCAAGGACATCAACAGCGCCAAGCGCGACTTCCTGCGCGGCAAGCTTCTGCTCAGGCCGTCCTCGAATGTCGACGTGAGCGCGATGTTCTTCCATGCGCAAACCGACACCAAGAACAGTTCAGGCTCGAACGCCGAGCGCACCATCGCTTCGTTCATCCCGTCTCCGACCAAGGACAAGACCGACCTGTTCAACCTGGTGGTGAACGCCGACCTGGGCAGCGTGCGGCTGGTCAGCTCCACCGGCTACCTGGACCGCAAGATCGACACCACTGCAGAATTTACGGCCGTTTACGCCGGCGCACCCTTCAGGGCGCTGGTCATGCCCAAGCCCACCTCCGGGGCCGCCTATCGGCAAGATACATCACAAAAGATCACGACACAGGAGCTGCGCCTGGAGTCGGACGACAAGGGGCCGTTGACCTGGACCGCCGGTGTCTACTACCGCAAGACCGACACCCACGCCGTCACCTCGGACGTGTGGACTGATTCCACGTTACGCCTGCAGGGCGGCTACGCTGGCACCGGCCCCACCAACGTCACTCAGACGGCCCTGTTCGGCGAGCTGACCTATGCCTTGTCGCCTCAGTTGTCACTGACCGGCGGCCTGCGCTCGTTCAAGGAGAAGGCAGAGAACGTCGGCTCCAAGCTGCCATCGGGCTTGGCGCCTCCAGGCACACCTTCGACACTCTTCAACGATCAAGCGGAGTTCAGCGCAACGACGCCACGACTGAACATGCTGTGGCGCTATTCGCCGAAGAACGCGCTCTATGCAACCGCCTCCAAGGGCTTTCGCAGCGGCGGCTTCAATTCGACGGCAACGCCGCGCAACTACGGCCCCGAGGACATCGTCAACTTGGAGATCGGCAACCGTGGGTCTTTGTTCGGCAACAAGCTGCTTTACGAGGTAGCCGCGTATCAGAGCAAGTACAACAACGTGCAGGCACAGGACCTGGCTCCCGGTTGCACGCCCGCAACATGTCGGGCACTCACGATCAACTCCGGCAAGGCCTCCGGCCCGGGCCTGGACATCACG
>JBDLRH010000050.1:0-19221 GCA_039800165.1 Pseudomonadota bacterium | reverse complement strand
CTGCAGGCGGCCATTGCGGCAGAAGAAGCGGCCGGCTCGCCCTCGGCAGCGGTGGAAGACGAGCTGGCCGAGGCGCGGGCGCGCAACGGCGACGCGCCTGCGGGTGATTCGATGGGCTTGCGCCGGCGCAGCAAGCCCTTCATGGACTTCCTGCGCCGCAGCCTCAAGGAAGAGTCGGACGTGGTCTGGGGCGTGTGACCCGCCCCGCAGGGCGCGGGCGGTGCCTGCGCCTCAGTCGACCTTGGCGCCCGAGGCCTTCACCACCGGCGCCCACTTCTTGATCTCGGCGTCGATGAAGCGGGTGAATTCGGCCGGCGTGTTGCCGCTGGGGATGGCGCCTTGCGACAGCAGCCGCTCCTTCACCGCCGGCAGGTTCAGCGCCTTGGCGGTTTCCTGCTGGATGCGGTTGACGATGTCGGCCGGCGTACCGGCAGGCGCGAGCAAGCCGAACCACGAACTTGCCTCAAAGCCCTTCAGGTTACCCGCCTGCTCCACCGTGGGCACATCGGTCAGCGCGGCCGAGCGCTGGCTGCTGGTGACCGCCAGCGCCTTGAGCTTGCCGCTCTTGATGTGCGGCATCGACGAGGGCAGGTTGTCGAACATCACGTCCATGTCGCCGGCCATCAGCGCCAGCAGCGCGGGGCCCGAGCCGGTGTACGGAAAGTGCGTCATGAACACGCCGGCCTGGCTCTTGAACAGTTCGCCCGAGAGGTGAATCGAGGTGCCGTTGCCGCTGGAGGCCATGTTCAGCTTGCCCGGGTTGGCCTTGGCGTACTTGATGAAGTCCGCCACGTTCTGGATGTTGCGCTGTGCCGCCTTCTCGGCGTTGACCACCATCACGTTGGGCACGCCCGCCACCAGGGTGACGGGCACAAAGTCCTTCTGCGGGTCGTAGGGCATCTTGGCGTACAGCGCCTTGTTGATGCCGTGCGTGCCCACCGTGCCCATCAGCAAGGTGTAGCCGTCGGCCGGCGACTTGGCCACCTGGTCGGCACCGATGTTGCCGCCGGCACCGCCCTTGTTCTCGA
The DNA here is from genome assembly GCA_039800165.1 of Pseudomonadota bacterium. Classification (GTDB taxonomy): domain Bacteria; phylum Pseudomonadota; class Gammaproteobacteria; order Burkholderiales; family Burkholderiaceae_C; genus JBDLRH01. The sequence continues at coordinate 18,193 of JBDLRH010000050.1, read as the reverse complement.
CCACGAACTGCTGGCCGAAGGCCTTGGACAGCTCCGGCGCGATGGCGCGCGCCAGCAAGTCGGTGGTACCACCCGGGGCGAAGGGCACCACGATGCGCACCGGCTTGGCAGGCCACGCCCCTTGCGCCAGCGCGGCCGGCGCCAGTGCCGATACCGCCAGGCCCGCGATGGCGGCCAGCGCCTTGCGGCGCGAGGCCGTTGCGCGCGAATCGATGGGGCTCAGTGAATCAGTCATCGTTGTCTCCTGCGTGGTGTCGTGACTTCAAGGAACGGGGGCTCAATGAACAACGGACGGTGCCTGTGGGGTCACCGTCCGTTGCAACGCTTGGCACAGGCCGCATCCGGCCCTGCACCGCAAGCGGTCAGATCAGTCGGCAAAGGCCTTGGCCGCTTCGAACACCGGGCGGATGCGCTCGATCTCCGATGCTACGAAGGCCTTGTGGCCCTCGGGCGTGACGCGCTTGTCGGTGACGATCAGCGCGCCCAGGCCCTCTTGCTTCTTCACGAAATCCGCGTCCTTCAGCGCGCGCTGCAGCGCCTCGTTGAGCTGCTTGTTGATCGCCGCCGGCGTGCCCTTGGGTGCATACAGGCCGTGCCAGATGGTCAGGTTGAAGTTCTTCAGCCCCATCTCGGCCAGCGTCGGGTAGTCCTTGAGCAGCTTGTGGCCCGACATCGGCTTGGCGGTGGTCAGGGCGAAGGCCTTGATGCGGCCGCCCTCGATCTGGCCGGTGGTGCCGGTGGTCTGGTCGCACATCACGTCGACCTGGCCACCGATCAGCGCATTCATCGCCGGGCCGGTGCCGTTGAAGGGGATGGTGGTCATGCTCTCGTTGAGCTTGATCGCCGATTGCCACATCAGGCCGCACAGGTGCGAGGCCGAGCCCAGGCCCGCGTGCGCCAGGTTGATCTTGCCGGCGTTGGCGCGGATGTAGTTCTCGAAGTCGCGGTAGGTGTTGGCCGGCAGCTGCGGCTTGCCCACCAGCGTCATCGGCACGTCGTTGATCATGCCGAGGTACTCGAAGTCTTCCAGCGGCTTGTAGGTGAGCTTGCGGTACATCACCGGCGTGGTGGCCATGCCCACGTGCCACACCATCAGCGTGTGGCCGTCCGGCGCGGCCTTGGCCACGCGGTTGGCGGCGATGGTGCCGCCGGCGCCCACGGTGTTTTCCACCACGAAGTTGGCACCCGGGATCTGCTTGTTCATCGCCACGGCCAGGTCGCGCGCGACGCGGTCGGTCGGGCCGCCGGCGGCGAAGGGCACCACCAGGACGATCGGGCGTGTGCCGGGGAAGGTCTGTGCCGCAGCACCAAAGGCGGTGAGCGCGGCGGCCACGACGAGCAGTCGTTTCATGGGGGTCTCCTTGGGAAGGGTTTGTATGGCTGGAAAGTAAAGCCGGATGCTAGCGGCAAGCCAAACCCCTTCACATCGCGGGAAATACCTACCCTGGCGGGCGCCAGGGGCAGGGTTTACTTGTAGCTGCGCGCGTCCTCGATCACCTTGCCGTCGTTGGGCAGGGCGCCGGGTTCGAGCAGTTCCACATCGCCGCGCAGCTTGGTCACGTCGCGAATGGCGTCGGCAATGCGGGTGGCCAGGCCCTCGGGCCGGGAGGTCACCTCCACCTTCAGCGCCATCTGGTCGTTGGCCATTTCGCCAGACACCACCAGCCGCGCCCGTGCGATCTCGGGGAAGCGCTTGACCACCTCGGCCACCTGCGACGGATGCACGAACATGCCGCGGATCTTGGTCGTCTGGTCGGCGCGCCCCAGCCAGCCCTTGATGCGGGTATTGGTGCGCCCGGTGGGGCAGGGGCCCGCCAGGATGGCTGACAGGTCGCCGGTGCCAAAGCGGATCAGCGGGTAGTCCGGGTTGAGGGTGGTGACCACCATCTCGCCCACCTCGCCTTCGGGCACCGGGTCGCCGGTGCCCGGACGCACGATCTCAAGGATCACGCCTTCGTCGAGCACCAGGCCCTCGCGTGCCGGGGTTTCATAGGCGATCAGGCCCAGGTCGGCGGTGGCGTAGCTCTGGTAGATGTGCATGCCGCGCTCGGTGAACCAGTCGCGCAGGCTTGGCGGGAAGGCCTCGCCACCGACCAGGCCCTTGGTGATGCAGCTGATGTCGGTGCCGGTCTCCACCGCCTTTTCCACCAGGATGCGCAGAAAGCTCGGCGTGCCCATGTAGGCGTGCGGGCGCAGCTCGGCCACCGCCTGCAGCTGCTGCTCGGTCTGCCCCACGCCGGCCGGGAACACGGTGCAGCCCAGCGCCATGGCGCCCGACTCCATGATGAAGGCGCCGGGTGTCATGTGGTAGCTGAAGCTGTTGTGCACCAGATCGCCGCTGCGAAAGCCCGCCGCGAACATGGCACGCGCCGCGCGCCAGTAGTCGCTGGCTGCGCCTTCGGGTTCGTAGATCGGGCCGGGCGAGGCATAGATGCGGCGCATCTTCGGGCCGCGCACGATGGCCGAGAAGCCGCCGAACGGGTCCTCGCCCCGCGTCGATGCGCGCAGCGCCTTCTGGCGGTCGAACAGCTCGTGCTTGCGCGTGACGGGCAGCCGCGCGAGCGCAGCGCGCGAGGTGATGGACGAGGCATCCACCCCCTGCAGGATCTCGGCGAAGGCGGCGGTGTGCCTTTGCGCGTGTGCCACCTGCGCCGGCAGGGCGGCCATCAGCGCGCTTTCGCGCACGGCGGGGCTGCGCGCTTCCAGCGCGTCGAGGAAATCGCTCATCTTGACTCTCCGCGTCAGGCCAGCCAGCGCTTGCGCCGCTTGTAGCTCTTGACGTCCTTGAAGCTCTTGCGCTCGCCGCCGCCGACGCCCAGGTAGAACTCCTTGACGTCTTCGTTGTTGCGCAGGTCGGCCGCCGGGCCGTCCATCACGATGCGGCCGCTTTCCATGATGTAGCCGTAGTCGGCATAGCGCAGCGCCATGTTGGTGTTCTGCTCGGCCAGCAGGAAGGTGACCTTCTCCTTGGCGTTGAGGTCCTTCACGATCTCGAACACCTCTTCCACGATCTGCGGCGCCAGGCCCATGGATGGCTCGTCGAGCAGCACCATGCTGGGGTTGGCCATCAGCGCGCGGCCGATGGCGCACATCTGCTGCTCGCCGCCCGAGGTGTAGGCCGCCTGAGAGGTGCGGCGCGTCTTCAGGCGCGGGAAGTAGGTGTAGACCTTCTCGAGGTTGGCCGCGATCTCGCCCTTTTCCTTGCGGGTGTAGGCGCCGGTCATCAGGTTCTCTTCGATGGTGAGGTGGGCAAAGCAGTGGCGGCCTTCCATCACCTGCACCACGCCGCGCTGCACCAGGTCGGCCGGCGTGAGGTTCTCGATGCGCTCGCCGCGCAGCTCGATGCTGCCCTTGGTGACTTCGCCGCGCTCGCCCTTGAGCAGGTTGGACACCGCACGCAGCGTGGTCGTCTTGCCCGCGCCGTTGCCGCCCAGGATGGCGACGATGCCCTGCTCGGGCACCTGCAGCGACACGCCCTTGAGCACCAGGATCACGTGGTTGTAGATGACCTCGATGCCGTTGACGTTGAGAACGATGTTGGTCGGATTGCTCATGTTTGCCCGTTCTTGGAACCAGTTCAAAGCCACGTGCGAGCGTGGCTTTGAACTGGCGGCTGGGTGCCAGCCACCAGGCGGGGCCGCTGCGCCCCGCTCCCGATCAACAGATCAGGACTGGCAGTCTTTCGGATCGCGGCGCGACTGCTTCTTCTCGCCCAGGTACTTGTCGGCCGAGGCCTTGATCAGCGGCTTGATGATCGAGTCGTCGGACTGGTACCAGTCAGAGCTGAAGTTCCACTTGTTGCCGTCCCAGGTGTGCACGCGCGCCCAGGTGGCACCGCGGTGGTCGGCGCAGCTGGTGCTGATCGGACGCATCACGCCCTTGAAACCCAGCGCATCGAGCTTGGCCTGCGTCAGGTTCAGGTTCTCGTAGCCCCAGCGTGCCTGCTCGCCGGTGATCCGCTTGCCCTTGGCAAAGCGTTCCTGAGCGGCACGTGCGCCCTCGACCGCCAGCATGGCCGACATCAGGCCGCGCATGTAAAGAACCTGGCCGACTTCTTCCTTCGGGCCAGTGCCCTGGCCCTTGGCGTGCACCTTCTCCAGGATTTCCTTGACGACCGGTGCGTTCACGTCTGCGCCATGTTGCAGCGCCAGCGCGTTGTAGCCCTTGGCGCCCGGGCCGGCCGGAACGACATCAGGCTCGGCGCCCGACCACCACACGCCGTACATGTTCTCGCGCGGGTAGCCGGTGGCGATCGCCTCCTTGATGGAGGTTGAATTCATCACGCCCCAACCCCACAGGAAGACGTAGTCCGGGCGGTTCTGTCGGATCTGCAGCCAGGTGGCTTTCTGCTCCACGCCGGGGTGGGCCACCGGCAGCAGCGTGAGCTGGAAGCCGTGCATGGCGGCGCGCTCCTGCAGCAGCGGGATCGGCTCCTTGCCGTACGGGCTGTCGTGGAACACAAGCGAGATCTTCTTGCCGCGCAGCTTGTCAAAGCCGCCTTCCTTCTTGGCAACGTGCTGCACCAGGATGTCGGCCGCATCCCAGTAGGTACCGGTCAGCGGGAAGCTCCACTTGAAAGCCAGTCCGTCGGTCGTGTCGCTGCGGCCGTAGCCGGCGGTGATCAGAGGAATCTTGTCGCCAGGGGCCTTCTCGGTCAGGGCGAAGGTGATGCCGGTGGACAGCGGCTGCACCACGGTGGCACCGCCGTTCTTGCCCTTCAGGCGCTCGTAACACTCCACGCCGCGGTCGGTGGCGTAGCCGGTCTCGCACTCTTCCCACGACACCTTCACGCCGTTGATGCCGCCGCGGGCATTGGTGAGCTTGAGGTAGTCGATGTAGCCGTTGGCAAACGGAATGCCGTTGGGCGCGTAGGCCCCGGTGCGGTACACCAGGACCGGGAAGAACTGCTCATTGGCCTGCGCAGTGGCCACCGTGGTGGTGAGCGCGCCGGCCAGGCCGGCAGCGGCCACGGTGACAGCAAGGGCGATCTGACGAAGCTTCATGGTGAGTCTCCTTAAGAAAGATGAAGCACGGGAAAAAACCAGTCCGATTGATAACCGGTATGGGCGTTGACGACGATCGGTATTGACCCTCAGAGAAACCCACACCTTCAGTGCGGGAACGGCCAGATGCGCAGCTTTTGCTTGGCCACGCTCCACAGCCGCGCCAGGCCATGCGGCTCGACGATGAGGAACCACACGATCAGGGCGCCGAAGATCATGAATTCGGTGTGCGACACCAGCGCGGTGGTCACTTCCACACCGAACAAGCTGCCAATGGCAGGCAGCGCCTGGTTCAGGAAAATGGGCAGAACGGTGATGAAGGCGGCACCGAAGATGCTGCCCATGATCGAGCCCATGCCGCCGATGATCACCATGAACAGCAGCTGGAACGAGCGGTCCACCGAGAAGGCGGCCGGCTCCCAGCCGCCCAGGTGCACAAAGCCCCACAGGGCGCCGGCCACGCCGACGATGAAGGAGCTGACCGCAAAGGCCGACAGCTTGGCGTACATCGGGCGGATGCCGATCACGGCGGCGGCGACGTCCATGTCGCGGATGGCCATCCACTCGCGGCCGATCGCGCCACGCACCAGGTTCTTGGCCAGCAGGCCGAACACCACCAGAAAGGCCAGGCAGAACAGGTACTTGTCCACCGGCGAGTCGATCTGCCAGCCCAGAACCTGAAGATCAGCCACCTGCACCGAGCCCGAGGGTGCGTAGTTGGTGAACCACTTGATGCGCAGGAAGGCCCAGTCCCAGAAGAACTGCGCGGCCAGCGTGGCCACGGCCAGGTACAGCCCGCGCACCCGCAGGCTGGGCACGCCGAAGATGATGCCCACCAGCGTGGCGAAGAAGCCGCCGCCCAGCAGCGCCAGCACCAGCGGCATGCCTTCGATGCGGATCATCAGGTTGTAGGCGGCGTAGGCGCCCACGGCCATGAAGGCGCCCGAACCCAGCGAGATCTGGCCGCAGTAGCCCACCAGGATGTTCACCCCGATGGCCGCCAGCGCCAGGATCAGGAAGGGGATCAGGATCGCCTTGAACATGTAGGTGCTGGCAATCATCGGCACCACGATGGCGGCGAAGGCGATGATGGCGAGGATGACCCAGCGGTCCTGCGCGATCGGGAAGATCTGCGAATCGGCGGAGTAGGAGGTCTTGTATTGACCGTTTTCGCGGTAGAGCATGCTTGTTGCCTGATCGGTTGGGGACAGAGCTCAGTCGCTGTGCGCCTTCGGTCTGTCCCGCAAGGTTCTTAAACTCGGTCAATGATCTTTTCGCCGAACAGTCCTTGCGGACGGAACAGCAGGAAGACGAGGGCCAGCACGTAGGCAAACCAGATTTCGATGCCGCCGCCCACCATCGGGCCGATGTAGATTTCCGAGAGCTTTTCGCCCACGCCGATGATCAGGCCGCCGATGATCGCGCCCGGCACCGAGGTCAGGCCGCCCAGGATCACCACCGGCAGCGCGCGCAGCGCCACCGTGGTCAGCGAGAACTGCACGCCGAGCTTGGAGCCCCAGATCATGCCGGCCACCAGCGCCACGATGCCGGCCACGCACCACACGATCACCCAGATGCGGTTGAGCGGAATGCCGATCGATTGCGCGGCCTGGTGGTCGTCGGCCACTGCGCGCAGCGCGCGGCCGGTGGAGGTCTTCTGGAAGAACAGCGTCAGCAGCAGCACCAGGAAGGCGGCGATCACGGCGGCGTACAGGTCTTCCTTGCTGACCAGGATGCCGCCCTTGAACACCGAGTCGAGCAGGAAGATCGGGTCTTTCGGCAGGCCCACGTCGATCTTGTAGATGTCCGACCCGAAGAGCGTCTGGCCGGCGCCGTCGAGGAAGTAGGTGATGCCCAGCGTGGCCATCAGCAGCGTGGCGCCGTCCTGGTTGACCAGGTGGCGCAGCACGAGGCGCTCGACCAGCCAGGCCACGACGAACATCAGCGCGGCAGCCACGATGAAGGCCAGGATGTTGGCCACGATCATGTTGCTGAAGCCGAACCACTGCGGCAGCCACTCGGCCAGCCGCGCCATCGCCAGCGCAGCGAACAGCACCATCGCGCCCTGCGCGAAGTTGAACACGCCCGAGGCCTTGAAGATGAGCACGAAGCCCCGCGCCACCAGCGAATACAGCATGCCCGTCATCAGGCCGCCGATCAGGGTTTCAAGAAAGAATGCCATGTCAGTGCGTCCCGGTGATCAGTGCGAGGTGCCCAGGTAGGCGTTGATCACGTCCTGGTTCTTGCGGACGTCGTCGGGGGTGCCGTCGCCGATCTTCTTGCCGTAATCCAGCACCACCACGCGGTCGGAGATGTCCATCACCACGCCCATGTCGTGCTCGATCAGCACGACGGTGGTGCCGAATTCGTCGTTCACGTCGAGCACGAAGCGGCACATGTCCTGCTTTTCCTCGACGTTCATGCCGGCCATTGGCTCGTCAAGCAGCAGCACCTGCGGCTCGAGCGCCAGCGCGCGGCCCAGGTCCACCCGCTTTTGCAGGCCGTAGGGCAGCTGGCCCACCGGCGTCTTACGGTAGGCCTGGATCTCGAGAAAGTCGATGATGTGCTCGACGAATTCGCGGTGGCGCACCTCTTCCTTCTCGGCCGGGCCGATGCGCAGCGCCTGCAGGAAGATGTTGCTCTTCATGCGCAGGTTGCGGCCGGTCATGATGTTGTCCAGCACGCTCATGCCCTTGAACAGGGCCAGGTTCTGGAAGGTGCGCGCAATGCCCATCTCGGCGACCTCATGGCTGTCCATGTGGTCGAAGGTCTTGCCGCGAAAGGTGATGGTGCCCTGCTGCGGCGTGTACACGCCGTTGATGCAGTTGAGCATGGAGCTCTTGCCGGCGCCGTTGGGGCCGATGATGGCGCGCACCTCGTGCTCGCGCACGTCAAAGCTGATGTCGGTCAGCGCCTTCACGCCGCCGAAGCTCAGCGAGATGTTCTTGACGTCAAGAATGACGTCGCCGATCTTTTTCCGGGTCATCTGGGTGTGCTTCCTCAGGCGGCGGCCTTGACCGGGGTGAAGGTCTTGGCATCCAGGATCTTGAGCGTGGCGCTGACCTTGCCGGTGCGGCCGTCTTCGAACTTGACCTGCGTCTCCACGTACTGCTCGGTCTTGCCGCCGTACAGCGCATCGACCAGCACCTGGAACTTCTCGCCGATGAAGCCGCGGCGGACCTTGTTGGTGCGGGTCAGCTCGCCGTCGTCGGCGTCGAGCTCCTTGTGCAGCACCAGGAAGCGGCTGACCTGGCTGCCGGCCAGCATCGCGTCCTGCGCGAGGTCGGCGTTGACCTTCTCGACGCAGTCCTTGATCAGCTCGTACACCTCGGGCTTTTGCGCCACGTCCATGTAGCCCGAGTAGGGCAGGTTACGCCGCTCGGCCCAGTTGCCCACCGCGTCAAAGTCGATGTTGACCATCACGCAGACCTTCTCGCGCTTGTCGCCGAAGGCCACCGCCTCCTTGATGAACGGGAAGAACTTGAGCTTGTTCTCCACGTACTTGGGCGCGAACATCGCGCCGTCGTTGGGCCCGCCCATGATGCGGCCGACGTCCTTGACGCGGTCGATGATCTTCAGATGGCCGTGGCTGTCGATGAAGCCGGCGTCGCTGGTGTGGTACCAGCCGTCGGCGGTCAGCACCTCGGCCGTGGCCGTCGGGTTCTTGTAGTACTCCTTGAGCAGGCCGGGCGACTTGACCAGGATCTCGCCGTTGTCGGCCACCTTGATCTCCACGCCTTCGCACGGCACGCCCACGGTGTCGGCGCGCGCTTCATGGTCCGGCTGCAGGCACACGAACACCGCGGTCTCGGTGGAGCCGTAGAGCTGCTTGAGGTTGATGCCGATGGAGCGGTAGAAGGTGAACAGGTCCGGGCCGATCGCTTCGCCGGCGGTGTAGGCCACCCGCACCCGGCTCATGCCCAGGTTGTTGCGCAGGGGACCGTACACCATCAGGTTGCCCAGCGCGTATTGCAGGCGGTCCATGCCGCCCACCGGCTTGCCGTCCATCAGCTGCGGGCCAACACGCTTGGCCACGTCCATCGCCCAGCCGAACATCTTGCGCTTGATCGCGCCGGCGTCTTCCATGCGGATCATCACGCTGGTCAGCAGGCCTTCGAACACCCGCGGCGGCGCGAAGTAGTAGGTGGGGCCCACTTCCTTCAGGTCGATCGACATGGTGGCTGCCGACTCGGGGCAGTTCACCACGTAGCCCGCGGCCAGCCACTGCGCGTAGCTGAAGATGTTCTGGCCGATCCATGCCGGCGGCAGGTAGGCAAGGATCTCCTCGGTGGGCGTGAGCTTGTCGAAGTTGATGCTGGCGATGCTGCGGTTGTGCAGCGTGCGGTGGGTGTGCACCACGCCCTTGGGGTTGCCGGTGGTGCCCGAGGTGAAAAACATCGCGGCCACGTCATCAGGATTGGCCTTCTCGATTTCGGCCTTGAAGAACCCGGTGTTCGACGCGGCGAAGGCCCGGCCCGATTCGATCAGCGCATCCAGCGCCATCAGGCCCGTTTCGCTGTAGTTGCGCAGGCCGCGCGGGTCGTCGTAGACGATGTGGGCGAGCTGCGGGCACTGGCCGCGCGCCTCGAGCAGCTTGTCCACCTGCTCCTGGTCTTCGGCAAAGGCAAAGCGCACCTCGGCGTTGTTGATCGGGAACACGCACTCGGCCGCCACGGCGTCGGAGTACAGCGGCACCGGAATGGCGCCCAGCGCCTGCGCGGCCAGCATGGTGGCGTACAGGCGCGGGCGGTTGGTGCCGACCAGCACCATGTGCTCGCCGCGCTTGAGGCCCTGCTGGTGCAGGCCGCAGGCGATGTGCTCGACCAGGGTGGCCAGCTGCGCCCAGGTCAGCGTTTGCCAGATGCCGTATTCCTTCTCGCGGATGGCGGGCGCCTGTGCGCGCTGCGCCGCCTGCTGCAGCAGCAATCGGGGAAAAGTGGTTTCCATGCGTTGTCGGGCTCTCGGGAACGGTTGAACCGGGGGGGATGCCTCAGTGTGCGCGGATGGTAGGGCGTCATTTGACGTCCGGATGTCTTTACGCCGACAATTCAGGGTATATCCTGATGAAAACCCCCTCTTCCGCGCGGGGTTGATCTGGCTCAACCCCCCTTCGCGTTCGCGTGTTTCCCGCTTTCCCATGCCCGACAGCAGCACCGACCTGACGCTGCACCAGCGCCGCCGCCGGCCGACCACCAGCGAGCTGGCCGGCATCCCGTGGCTGCGGGTGCTGGGCCCGGAAGAGCACCGCCGCGCGGTGGATGCGCTGGAGGTCAGCAACGCCCGCCCCGGCGACGTGGTCTGCCGCATCGGCCGCCCGGTCATCTACTGGCTGGGGGTGGTGGAGGGGCTGCTGAAAATGAGCACCGACACCGCGCAGGGCGGCACCATGACCTTCACCGGCGTGCCGCCGGGCGGCTGGTTCGGCGAGGGCACCGCGCTCAAGCGCGAGCCCTACCGCTACAACATCCAGGCGCTGCGTGCGAGCGTGGTAGCCGGCATCCCGCTGGACACCTTTCATTGGCTGCTGGACCACTCCATCGGCTTCAACCGCTTCGTGATGAACCAGCTCAACGAGCGGCTGGCGCAGTTCATCGCCGCGCGCGAGATCGACCGCCTGACCAGCCCCGATGCGCGGGTGGCGCGCAGCCTGGCCGCGCTGTTCCACCCGGTGCTGTACCCGGGCGTGGGCGAGGTGCTGCGCATCACCCAGCAAGAGCTGGCCTATCTGGTGGGCCTGTCGCGCCAGCGGGTCAATGAGGCGCTGTCGGTGCTGGCCGCGCAGGGGCTGATCCGCGTGGAGTACGGCGGCCTGCGCATCCTGGACCTGCAGGGCCTGCGCGCGGCACCGATCACCGGGGCGGCCGCATGAGCACGCCGCTGCCTGACGGCGCTGCGAGCGTGCGCCTGAACAAGCGCATGGCCGAGCTCGGCCTGTGCTCGCGCCGCGAGGCCGACGACTGGATCGCGCGCGGCTGGGTGCGGGTGGACGGCCGGCCCGCGGTGATGGGCCAGCCGGTGTCGCCTTCGGCGCGCATCGAGATCGACCCCGCCGCGCGCGGCCAGCAGCAGCGGCAGGTGACCATCGTGCTGCACAAGCCGGTGGGCTATGTGAGCGGGCAGGCCGAAGACGGCCACCAACCGGCGGTGACGCTGGTGCAGCCGCGCAACCGCTGGCCGGGCGACGCCGCGCGCGTGCAGTTCTCGCCGGCGCAGCTCAAGGGCCTGGCGCCGGCCGGGCGGCTGGACATCGACTCCACCGGTCTGCTGGTGCTGACGCAAGACGGCCGCGTGGCGCGCCAGCTGATCGGCGAAGACTCGGAGGTCGAGAAGGAATACCTGGTGCGCGTCAGCTGGCCCGGCCCGCAGGGCGAAGTCACGCGCGATGTGCAGGCCGCCTTCCCGCGCGAGCAGCTGCAGCGGCTGCGCCACGGCCTGAGCCTGGACGGCCGCGTGCTCAAGCCGGCGCAAGTCGATTGGCAGAATCCCGAGCAGCTGCGCTTCGTGCTGCGCGAGGGCCGCAAGCGCCAGATCCGCCGCATGTGCGAGCTGGTGGGCCTGAAGGTGGTGGGCTTGAAGCGGGTGCGCATTGGCGGCGTGATGCTCGGGCAGCTGCCGCAAGGCCAATGGCGCTACCTCGCGCCGCACGAGCGCTTCTGAGGCGCGCAATTCCAACGAGGAACGACATGAAACACTGGCTGCCCCTTCCTGCCCTGGCGCTGAGCGCCACGCTGGCCCTGCCGATGCTTTTGGCGCGCACCGCGCATGCGCAGGGCACGGTCCGCCATCTGCAGCACCGACCGCCCCTGGTGCGAGCTGGCCGCGCAGGAATTCACCCGCGCCACTGGCATCCGCGTGCTGCAGACCCACAAGCCCACCGGCGAGGCGCAGGCGCAGCTGCGCGCCGAGGCGGCCAACCCCAAGACCGACCTGTGGTGGGGCGGCACCGGCGACCCGTTCTATCAGGCAGCTGAAGTGGGCCTGCTCGAGGCCTATCGCCCGGCCTACATCAACGACCTGCACGGCTGGTCGGTGCGCCAGTACGCGATGAGCCAGAACTTCGTCGGCGGCTTCTACACCTCGGCCATCGGCTTTGGCTGGAACGAGGAGCTGCTGAAGAAAAAGAACCTGCCACCGCCCAGGTGCTGGGCCGACCTGCTGGATGCGAAATACAAGGGCGAGATCGAGATTTCGCACCCGGCCTCCAGCGGCACCGCGTACACGATTCTTGCGGGCCTGGTGCAGCTGATGGGCGAAGAGCCGGCCTTCGACTACATGAAGAAGCTGCACCGCAACGTCACGCAATACACCCGCAGCGGCCAGGCGCAGGCGCGCAATGTGGCCAAGGGCGAGGTCGGCATCGGCGTGAGCTTCATCTTCGGCTTCGAAAACGAGCGGATCACCAACAAGTTTCCGGTGAAGTCGGCCGCGCCCTGCGAGGGCACCAGCTACGAGATCGGCGGCATCGCGCTGGTCAGGGGCGCGCGCAACAAGGAGGCTGCGCGCCGCTACTACGACTGGCTGATGAGTGCCGAGGGCCAGCAGATCGGCGCGCGCGCCAACAGCCTGCAGGTGCCCGCCAACCGCACCTTCAAGCCCGATGCGCGCATCCCGTCGATCGACTCGGTGCGGCTGATCAAGTACGACTTCGAGAAGTACGGCCGCGCCGCCGAGCGCCGCCGCCTGGTGGAGCGCTGGGTGAAAGAGGTTGAGGCGCTGCCCAAGTAAGCCGGGTGGCGGGCCTGGCGCTGCGCCTGGGCTCCTGCCCTCTTGAAACACCGCCAGCCGCCCCCAATTCCGGGGGCGTTTTGGTTTTCTGCATCCCTGACTTCCCATGACCAAGCAAACCCATTCCTTCCAGGCCGAGGTGGCACAACTGCTGCACCTGGTCACCCATTCGCTGTACTCCAACAAGGAGATCTTCCTGCGCGAGCTGGTCTCCAACGCGTCGGACGCCTGCGACAAGCTGCGCTTCGAGGCCCTGAACAACAGTGGCCTGTACGAAGATGCGCCCACCCTCGAGGTGCGCATCGCCTTCGACAAGGACGCGAAGACGCTGACCATCACCGACAACGGCATCGGGCTGAGCCAGCAGGAAGCGATCGACCACCTGGGCACGATCGCCAAGAGCGGCAAGCGCGAGTTCATGAGCCGCCTGTCGGGCGACCAGAAGGCCGACGCGCAGCTGATCGGCCAGTTCGGCGTGGGCTTCTATTCGGGCTTCATCGTGGCCGACCGCATCACGGTCGAGTCGCGCCGCGCGGGCCTGAAGCCCGAGGAGGGCGTGCGCTGGATCAGTGGCGGCACCGGCGACTTCGAGGTCGAGGCCATCACCCGCGCTGCCCGCGGCACCAGCGTCATCCTGCACCTGCGCGAGGACGCCACCGAGTACCTGAGCCGCTGGAAACTGAAAGAGATCATCGGCAAGTACTCCGACCACATCGCCCTGCCCATCCTGATGCGCAAGGAAGAGTGGAAGGAAGGCGAAGACGGAAAAGGCGGCGAGATGGTGCTCACCGACGAGTGGGAAGCCGTCAACCAGGCCAGCGCCCTGTGGACGCGGCCCAAGAAGGACATCACCGACGAGCAGTACGCCGAGTTCTACAAGGCCATCAGCCACGACTGGGAGGCACCGCTGGCCTGGAGCCACAACCGGGTGGAGGGCAGCACCGAATACACCCAGCTGCTCTACATCCCGGGCAAGGCACCGTTCGACCTGTGGAACCGCGAGAAGAAGGCGGGCGTCAAGCTGTATGTGAAGCGCGTCTTCATCATGGACGACGCCGAGGCGCTGATGCCGGTGTACCTGCGCTTCGTCAAGGGCGTGATCGACAGCGCGGATTTGCCGCTCAACGTCAGCCGCGAGCTGCTGCAGGAAAGCCGCGACGTCAAAGCCATCCGCGAGGGAAGCACCAAGCGCGTGCTGTCCATGCTGGAAGACCTGGCCAAGGCCGAGAAGAACGACGAAGCCTCGGCTGAAGACAAGGCCAAGTACGGCAAGTTCTACGCCGAGTTCGGCGCGGTGCTGAAGGAAGGCCTGGGCGAGGACTTCGCCAACCGCGAGCGCATCGCCAAGCTGCTGCGCTTTGCCTCCACATCATCGGATGCAACCGATGTTTCGTTCGCCGACTACAAGGCGCGCATGAAGGAAGGCCAGAAGGCCACCTACTACATCACCGCCGACACCCTGGCCGCCGCCAAGAGCAGCCCGCAGCTCGAGCTGTTCCGCAAGAAGGGCATCGAGGTGCTGCTGATGAGCGACCGCGTCGACGAGTGGGCACTGTCCTTCCTGACCGAGTTCGACGGCACGCCGCTGCAAAGCGTGGCCAAGGGCGCAGTCGACATCGGTGACCTGCAGGACGACGCCGAGAAGAAGGCCGCCGAAGAAGCAGCCGAGGCCTTCAAGCCGCTGCTCGCCAAGCTCAAGGAAGCACTGAAGGACAAGGCCGAGGATGTGCGCGTGACGACGCGGCTGGTGGATTCACCGGCGTGCCTGGTCTCCAAGGACCAGGGCATGAGCCTGCAGCTCGCTCGCATGCTCAAGGCCGCCGGCCAGCCGGTGCCCGACACCAAGCCGGTGCTTGAGGTGAACGCCGGACATGCGCTGGTCAAGAAGCTCGATGGCTCGCCAAGCTTCCATGATCTGGCGCACATCCTGTTTGACCAGGCGCTGCTGGCCGAAGGCGGGTTGCCGGAAGACCCGGCTGCCTATGTGAAGCGGGTCAACGCGCTGTTGGCTTGAAGCTTCGCCTCAGGTGAAGCCGCAGGCACTGCGCACCGCTACAGCCTCGGGTGCAGCCAGACGGCGCACCAGCTCGGTGGCCGCGTCACGGTCCTGCGCCCGTGTGCACACCGCTGCGGTGTAGACGGTGTTCAGCGCGAACTGCGGTGGCAGCAGCCCCGCCAGATCGACGCCCTGCGTGAACAGGATCTCGGTGACCTGCGTGCAGCCGATCAGGCCGTCCTCGCTGGCCTTGGCCATCGCGCCCATCGCCGCGTTGCCGTTCGGGAAGGGCCGCAACGCCGCGGCATTGCCGGTGTCCACGCCCAGTGCCTGCATGACCTTCATGAAGTGGATGCCTGCCGTGGCCTTGATCGGGTCAGGGAAGTAGATGCCGCGCGCGGCCATCAGCGCCGCCTTCAGGGCCTCGGCAGTGTCCACCGCGGGCCGCGGCGCGCCGGTCTTCACCGCCACGCCGGTCGGCACGCGGCCCAGGTCGCGCGCGCTGCCTGCGACCACGTGGCCGCTGACTTCCAGCTGATCGATCAGCGCGCGCGTGAGGATGAGCACCTCGCAGGGCGCGCCCGCGAGCAGCGCGTCCTTCTGGATGCCAACCGCCCCAAAACTGCCCTGCACCGCGTGGCCGCTGGCCTGGGTGAAGGCGTCCTGCAGGCGGCCAACCAAACCTTGTGCGGCGCCGCCGCTCAGAACATGAATCGTCATGGATGCGTTGGTAAGGGCTGCCGCGCCCTCACTCGGGCTTGATGTTGGCGGTCTTGATGACGCGCGCCCACTTGGCAATGTCGTCGGCGATGTACTTGTCAAAGGCCGCCGGGTTCATCACCAGCGGCGTGGCGCCCTGGCGGCCCCACTGTGCACGCACATCGGGCTGGCTGGCCACGCGCGACACGATTTCGTTGAGGCGGTCGATCACCGGCTTGGGCGTGCCCTTGGGCGCCATCAGCCCGACCCAGATCGTGGCCTCGTAGTTCGGCACGCCTGACTCGTGCACCGTCGGCACATCGGGCATCACGTCCGAGCGCTGGCGGCCGGTGGTGGCCAGTGCCTTGACCTTGCCGCTCTTTACCTGCTCGGTCATGGTGGTGACCGCGTCAAACATGAAGTCGACCTGGCCACCGATCACGTCGGTACGCGCGCCCGAACTGCCCTTGTACGGGATGTGCACCAGGAACACGTCGGCCATGCTCTTGAACAGCTCGCCGGCCATGTGGTACGGCGTGCCGACACCCGACGATGCGTAGTTGAGCCGCCCCGGGCGTGCCTTGGCTGCAGCAAGCAGTTCGCGCACGTTGTTGGCCTGCACCGAGGGATGCGCCACCAGCACCAGGTCGGAATAGTTGATCGGCGCCACGCCAACGAAGTCGCGCACCAGGCCGTAGGGCTTGTTGGGCACCAGCGTCTCGTTGACGGTATGCGCATTCGACATCAAGAGCAGCGTGTATCCATCGGGTGCTGCCTTGGCTGCCGCGTCGGTGCCGATCACCGCCCCCGCGCCAGGGCGGTTCTCCACCACGAAGGGCTGACCCAGTGCGTCAGACAGGCGCTGCGCCATGAAGCGCGCGTAGTTGTCGGCCGGGCCGCCAGTGGCGAACGGCACGACGATCTTCACCGGGCGCGCCGGCCAGGCCTGTGCGTGAACGCAGGGCGCTGCCAGCACGGCAACACCCGCTGCCGCTGCGGCGACCAGGCTTCTGCGGTTCATGGGGCTCATTGCAGCTTTCCGATCTTCTTGACGACCTCGGCCATGCGGCGGGCATCGGCCTGCACATAGCGCTCGAAGTCGGGGGTGTCCTGGTACAGGATGGGGCTGCCGGCGCCGTTGATCACCTCGCGCACCTTGGCGTCCTGCGCAGCCATGCGTGCGGCCGCGCGCAGGCGCTGCGCCACCGGCTCGGGCACGCCCGCGGGGATGAACAGCCCCGACCACTGTGCGTATTCGGCATCGAAGCCCACATCCTTCAGCGCGGGCACATCGGGCAGCGCTTCCAGTCGGCCGTTGCCCCAGTGCGCCAGCACGCGGACCTTGCCGGCCCTCACATGCTGCAGTACGGTGGCCGGCCCGGTGGATACCGCGTCGATCTGGCCGCCCAGCAGCGCCACCACCGCGGGGCCAGCGCCGGTGAACGGAATGTGCGTGAGCTTCACGCCGGCGTTTTGCGCCAGGATTTCCATCGGCACATGCATGGTGCCGTAGTTGCCCGACGAGCCGTAGTTGATCGCACCCGGGCGCTTCTTCGCGTCCTCGATGAAGTCCTTGGCCGTCTTCCAGGGGGATTCGGCGCGCACCGCCAGCACGGTGGGGTCGGCGGTGAAGCGCGCGATCGGCCGCAGCGACGCCAGCGTGTACAGCGGCGCGCGGCCCAGCAGCGCATCGGCCTCGGGCAGCACGGTCAGCGACGACAGCGACAGCAGCACCGTGTGGCCATCCGGGGCGGCACGCGCCGCGGCGCCCATGCCGATACCGCCACCGGCACCTGCACGGTTTTCCACCACCACCGGCTGGCCCAGGTCGCGCGACATTGCGTCGGCCACTGGTCGCGCCACGATGTCAGCCAGCCCGCCCGGCGGGAACGGCACGATCATCGTGATGGCCCTGGAGGGGAAGGCGCCCTGGGCGTGTGCGCCGCCCGCCCACAGGGCGGCGGCACCGAGGCCGGCCAGAACGAACGAACGTCGGGTCATGAAACTGTCTCCTCAGGCAATGCCGACTGCCAGCCGGCTTGTGGTGAACTTCATTAGCATGCTACCCCTAACTCCCAACGAAACGAAGCCCCATGAAGCTGCTCGCCTTTCGCCGTTTGTCCCACCCTGCCGTGCTGTGCGTCGGCCGCCTCAGTGCCGATGGCCGGCAGGTTGAACCCTTCGACGTGCCCCCCGCGCTGGCGGCGCTGGGTGCGCTGCCGCTGGTGGAGGCCCTGGTGCGGGGTGATGCCCTGCCGCCGGTGAGTGCCCCCTTGCCGCTGTCGGCGGTGCAGCTGACCGCGCCGATGCCGCGCCCGCGCCGCAACCTGTTTTGCGTCGGCAAGAACTACCACGCGCATGCCAAGGAATTTGCCGGCAGCGGCTTTGACAGCAGCGCGAAAAGCGGAGGCGACATCCCGAGCGTGCCCATCGTCTTCACCAAGGTGCCCGAGTCGGTGATTGGCCCGGGCGATGCCATCGTGATTCCGCAGGCGGTGTCCACCGCCATCGACTACGAGGCCGAGCTGACGGTGGTGATCGGTCGCGGCGGCAAGGGCATCCGCAAGGCCGACGCGATGCAGCATGTCTGGGGCTACACCATCGTCAACGACGTGACCGCACGCGACTGGCAAAGCCGCCACCAGCAGTGGCACATGGGCAAGAGCTTCGACACCTTCTGCCCGATGGGGCCCTACCTGGTGAGCGCCGACGAATGCGACGGCACGCGCACGCAGGTGCGCTGCTTCGTCAACGGCGAGAAGCGCCAGGA
>JBDLRH010000049.1:0-12164 GCA_039800165.1 Pseudomonadota bacterium | reverse complement strand
CATGCGGCCCGCCGTCGAAGTTGACCACCCGGTTGCATTCGGTGCGGCCCGAGAGTTCGGCCGGGTTCTTGCGTGACGGGCCTTCCACCAGGATGCGTTGCACCGTGCCCACGCGGCTTGCGCCGATGTGGCGGGTGTTGGCCTCGATGACCGCCTGCACTTCTTGCAGCCGCGCCAGCTTCACCGCATGCGGCGTGTCATCCGGAAGGTTGGCAGCGGGCGTGCCCGGGCGCGGACTGAAGATGAAGCTGAAGCTGTTGTCAAAGCCGACGTCGTCGATCAGCTTCATCAGCCTGGCGTGGTCTTCGTCGGTCTCGCCCGGAAAGCCGACGATGAAATCGCTGGACAGCGAGAGCCCGGGCCGGATCGCGCGCAGCTTGCGCACGGTACTCTTGAATTCCATCGTGGTGTAGCCGCGCTTCATTGCCATCAGGATGCGGTCGGAGCCGTGCTGCACCGGCAGGTGCAGATGGTTCACCAGCTGCGGCACGCGCGCATACACGTCGATCAGCCGCTGGGTGAACTCGTTGGGGTGGCTGGTGGTGTAGCGGATGCGCTCGATGCCCGGAATCTCGGCCACGTACTCGATCAGCAGCGCAAAGTCGGCGATCTCTGCAGTGTCGCCCATCGCGCCGCGGTAGGCGTTCACGTTCTGCCCGAGCAGCGTGACCTCGCGCACGCCCTGCGCGGCCAGGCCGGCAATCTCGGCCAGCACATCGTCAAGCGGGCGCGACACCTCGTCGCCGCGGGTGTAGGGCACCACGCAGTAGCTGCAGTACTTGCTGCAGCCTTCCATGATGCTGACGAAGGCGGTGGGCCCTTCCACCCGCGCAGGCGGCAGGTGGTCGAACTTCTCGATCTCGGGGAAGCTGATGTCCACCTGCGGGCGCTTCTGGGTACGGCGCTGCGCCAGCAGTTCGGGCAGGCGGTGCAGCGTTTGCGGGCCGAACACCACGTCCACATACGGCGCGCGCTTGATGATCTCTTCGCCCTCCTGGCTGGCAACGCACCCGCCCACGCCGATCAGCACACCCTTTTCTTCCTTCAGCGCACGCACGCGGCCGAGGTCGGAGAACACCTTTTCTTGCGCCTTCTCGCGCACCGAGCAGGTGTTGAAGAGGATCAGGTCGGCCTGGTCCATGTCCTGCGTCGGCTCGTAGCCTTCGGCAGCGCGCAGAACGTCGGCCATCTTGTCCGAGTCGTACTCGTTCATCTGGCAGCCGAAGGTCTTGATGAAGACTTTTTTGCCCATGTCCGGTCCTTCGTGCTCAGCGGCGCAGCGAGAACACCAGCGCCAGCGCTTCCAGGAAGCCGGCCGGGGCGCCGCCGGGGGCGCCGGTGGTCGTGCCTGGCCCCAGGCTGCGCAGCAGCGTGGCCGCTTCGGCCTCGGTCAGCACCCAGACTTCATGCACCAGGCCCGCCGGATCGCGGCGGAACACCACCGGCAGGCTCTGGCCGGTGATGCTGGCCGGCAGCAGCAGCAGGTTCATCGGGTTGCGGATGCGCGCACCGGGCGACAGGCGCGCGGGCTGCTCGTCGAGCAGGATCACCGGTGTTTGCAGCACCTGCATGCGTGCGTAGCGCACATCCGCCGGCACCTCGCGCGCAACGCTTTGCGCGTGGGCGACGGGCGTGACGGCAACAAGCGCCGTGGTGGCGCCCAGGCAGACGGCGGCGGCTGCCAGTGCAGCGGCTATCCAGCGTTTCATGGTGTGTGTCCAGAGGCTGAGGAGCGGCGATTGTAGAAGGCCCGCGCCCACCGGCGGTGCCGTGCGGGCGCGCGCTGTGCGCTCAGCGCCCGAAGGTGAAGCGCCGCTCGAGGTCGCGGATCAGCGGTGTCAGGCGCTGCTCGCGCAGGGTGATGAGCTCCAGCAGGTCGGGCCGGCTGAGCTGCCGCGTGGTGGCATAGGTCTGCTCCCACTGCTGGCTGAGATACGCGATGCGCTCCTGAATCTGCGTCAGCCGCGCCTCGCTTTGGCAGTGCACCAGCGCACGCACGAACTCGTTGATGCGGGCTTCGAAGAAAGCGCGGGTGTGTTCCGGCCCGGGCTCAAAAGGCTCCCGCAAAAAGTCATCCATCGCGTTACCAGATGTTTGCGGTGGGGGGGGGGGGAGGGGAGGGGTGGATGCATCGCCAATCAACGCCGCGTGAAAAGATTATTGCCAATCGCACCGATTGCGAGCCAAAGCCGATACACGGTACCGCTTTTTCCGCTGGATGCGGGCGGCGCTCGTCCCTAGACTGCGCCGCAAAAGAACACACATGCAGTCTTCGGGTCGGCTTCTTCAATTCACGGATGCAGTGATTGCCGCACGCCGCTGGCAGCAGCGGCGGCTGGGCGCCATGGGCAGTCAGCTCACTTTTGACCTGCTGGCTGTGGTGGTTCGCCACAGCCTGGCCGGCAAGCCCGCGACCCTGAAGGAACTCACCGCATCGCTGCCCTACAGCGAAGCCGGCATCCGAAAGAACCTGCGCCAGTGCGTCAAGGCCGGCTGGGTGCTGGTCGGCACCATCCCGCACGACGGCCGTGTGCGCGTGATCCAGGCGCGGCCCAAGCTGCTGGATGCCTGGGCCGAGTACGAGGCGCTGTTCACCACGGCACTGCAGGCGCGGCGGCGCGAGTGAAGCGCAGCCCCGGCCCATAGGCTGGCGGCAAGGCTCGGGTATCTTCGGCGGCAGCGGCGCTGCATGCGCCACCCTCTGCCGCCTTGCGTGTCCCCTTCGCCTGCCTCTTTCGCCTGCCCGACATGAGCCTTGCCCACCTGTTGCTGCGCCAAGCCTGCGTTGCGCCCGACCGCGCGGCGCTGTTTCACGGTACCGATGTACATGCCACCCATGCACAGTGGGCGCAGCGCGGCGCGGGCCTGGCGCAACGTCTGCGCGGCAGTGGCCTCAAGCCGGGCGACCGGGTGCTGTTGTTCATGCGCAACCACCCGCGCTATCTGGAGCTGCTGTGGGGCTGCTGGTGGGCGGGCCTCGCGGTGGTGCCGGTCAATGCCAAGCTGCATCCGCGCGAGGTGGAGTGGATCGCCGAAAACGCGCAGGCGGGCGTTGGCTTCGTCACGCGCGATGTGGCGCCGCAGCCGATCGCGGGCCTGCGGCTGCAAATCGACATCGAATCGGCAGAAGCCGACGACTGGTTTGCACCGCTGGACGACTTTCGCGCGCATCCCCCCGCGGAGTGCGCTGTGGATGCGCTCGCCTGGCTGTTCTACACCAGCGGCACCACCGGGCGACCCAAGGGCGTGATGATCACCCAGCGCAACCTGCTGGCGATGGGCATGGCCTACCCGATCGACGTGGATGCGGTGTCGCCTGACGATGCGATGGTGTATGCCGCGCCGCTGTCGCATGGGGCCGGGCTGTACGCCATACCGCACCTGATGGTGGGCGCGCGCCATGTGGTGCCGGCCTCGGGCGGCGTGGACGCGGCCGAGCTGTTTGCACTGGGCCGCGCGATCGCGCCGCTGTCCACCTTTGCGGCACCCACCATCGTCAAGCGGCTGGTGGACCACGCCGAGCACATGGGGCTGACGCCGGCGGACTGCGCGGCGTCGTTCAAGACCATCGTCTATGGCGGCGCGCCGATGTATGTGGCCGACATCCAGCGCGCGCTGCGCGTGATGGGCCCGCGTTTCGTGCAGATCTATGGCCAGGGCGAGACGCCGATGACCGGCACCGCGCTGTCGCGCGCGCACCTCGCCGACGTGGCGCACCCTCGGCATCTGCAGCGCATGGCTTCGGTGGGCGTGGCGCAAACGCCGGTGCGCATCCGCGTGGGCGATGCGCAGGGCCAGCCGCTGCCGGAGGGCGAGGTGGGTGAGGTGCTGGTCAAGGGCGACAGCGTGATGGCGGGCTACTGGCGCAATGCCGAGGCCACGGCGCATGCCATTCGCGACGGCTGGCTGTTCACCGGCGATGTGGGCAGCCTGGACAGCGATGGCTTTTTGACGCTGAAGGACCGCAGCAAGGACCTGATCATCAGCGGCGGATCGAACATCTATCCGCGCGAGGTGGAAGAGGCGCTGCTGACCGCGCACGGCGTGGCCGAGGTGTCGGTGGTGGGCGCGCCCGACGCCGAGTGGGGCGAGGTGGTGGTGGCCTTTGTGGTGCGCTCGGCCGATGCTGCCGGCGCGGCGCTGGACGACGGCGCGCTGGATGCGCACTGCCTGCAGCAGATCGCGCGCTTCAAGCGACCCAAGCGCTATGTGTGGGTGGACGAACTGCCCAAGAACAACTACGGCAAGGTGCTGAAGACTGCCTTGCGCGAGCAGCTGGCGGCGCGGGCTTCGGTGCGCAGGCCTTAACGTGCAGGGGGGGTGCGGCGCACGCCTTCCTGTGTGCGCTGGCAGGGCAGGCACAGCTCGGCTTCGGGCAGGGCGCGCAGCCGCTCGAGGCTGATCGCCTCGCCGCAGGCCAGGCACAGGCCGTAGCGGTGCTCGTGCGCGCGGCGCAGCGCGGCACCCACGCGTGCATGCTGCCCGCGCAGCACGTCGGCTTCGGCATCGTCCACCGCCTGCTGCGCCCCTTCTGCGGCGCGATCTTTCAGGTCGGCCACGTTGTGGGTGATGTCCGCCTCGGGCACCGCATGGCCGTTTCGCACCAGGCGCGTTCGCAGTTGCAGCTCGCGCACCGCCAGCGCAGCCGTCAGTTCCGCCAGCGCGGTGCCGCTCAAAGGGGCCGGTGAATGCGCAGGTGAAGGCGCTGCTGCGGTGCGGGGCGTGGGTGATGCAGTCATGCCGCCGATTCTGGTGGCGGCTGCAGCGCCCGAATTGATCTGCCTCAAAGGGCGTTGATCGGGATTTTCAGGTACGACACGCCGTTGGCCTCGGGCGGCGGCAGCTCGCCGGCGCGCACATTCACCTGCACCGACGGCAGGATCAGCACCGGCATGTCGAGCGTGGCGTCGCGCGCGGTGCGCATCTTCACGAAGTCGTCCTCACTGATGCCCTCGCGGATGTGGATGTTGCGCTCGCGCTGGTCGGCCACGGTGCACTGCCAGGTGACGGCACGCTGCTGGCCTTCGATCACCGGCGGGTAGTCGTGGCACATGAACAGGCGCGTCTCGGACGGCAGGCTCAGCAGCTTGCGCACCGAGCGGTACAGCGTGTGCGCATTGCCGCCGGGGAAGTCGCAGCGTGCCGTACCCACGTCGGGCATGAACAGCGTGTCGCCCACGAACACCGCGTCGCCGACCTTGTAGGCCACGCAGGCGGGGGTGTGGCCGGGCACTGCCATCACCTCGGCCTGCAGCTCGCCGATGGCAAAGCGCTCGCCGTCGGCAAACAGGTGGTCGAACTGCCGGCCGTCGGTGCTGAATTCGGGCTCCATGTGGAAGATGCCCTTGAACACCTTTTGCACGCCGGTGATTTGCGCGCCGATGGCGATTTGGCCGCCGAGTTGCTGGCGCAGGTAGGGCGCGGCCGACAGGTGGTCTGCATGGGCGTGCGTTTCCAGGATCCACTGCACCTGCAGCTGGCGCTGGCGCACGAAGGCGATCACCTTGTCGGCCGAGGTGGTGCGGGTGCGGCCCGATTTGGGGTCGTAGTCCAGCACCGAATCGACGATGGCGGCGGCCCCGCCGTCGTGGTCGTACACGACGTAGCTCACCGTCCAGGTGGCGGGGTCGAAGAAGGCTTGCACCTGCGGATTCGGCGCTTGCGGGTTGGACGATGGCGAGTTCATCGGGGCTCCTGACCTGTCTTTATTTGGCGAAACCATAGTTTATTGACAAACAAACTATAAGTCAATATACTATTTCCATCGAAAGCGAAAGGAAGGCTGCCATGGAGGCCACCGCCACGATGGATCTGGAGAGCGTGCGGCGCTCGGCGCAAGACGCCTGCCGCCTGATGAAGGCACTGTCCAACCCCGACCGCCTGCTGCTGCTGTGTCAGCTCATGCAAGGTGAAAAACGGGTGGGTGAACTCGAGGAACTGGTGGGCATCATGCAGCCGACGCTGTCGCAGCAGCTCGCGGTGCTGCGCGACGAAGGCCTGGTGGACACCCGGCGCGAGGGCAAGAACATTCACTACAGCATCCGCAGCGGCCCGGCCCTGGCCGTGATGGGCGTGCTGTACCAGCAGTTTTGTGGCAACGACAAGGA
Organism: Pseudomonadota bacterium; assembly: GCA_039800165.1. Classification (GTDB taxonomy): domain Bacteria; phylum Pseudomonadota; class Gammaproteobacteria; order Burkholderiales; family Burkholderiaceae_C; genus JBDLRH01. Next base: position 6,057 of record JBDLRH010000049.1, on the reverse strand, counting down.
GAACCCGTCATGCTGATCGATTGGCAGAACTTCACACCCTGGGCGTCGCTGGCAGGCGGCATCCTGCTGGGCATTGCATCGTCGCTGTTCGTTCTGGTGAACGGGCGCATCCTTGGCATCAGCGGCATCCTGGGTGGCCTGCTGCGGCCCAAGGCGGGCGATAGCGCCTGGCGCATCAGCTTCCTGCTGGGCATGTTCGCCGCGCCGCTGCTGTACGCGGCACTCGCTGGCCCCAGCACTGCGCGCATCGATGCCACCTGGGGCATGGTGATCGCCGCCGGCCTGCTGGTGGGCTGGGGCACGCGCTACGGCTCGGGTTGCACCAGCGGCCATGGCGTGTGCGGCCTGTCGCGCCTGTCGCCGCGCTCGCTGGTGGCCACGCTGGCCTTCATGGGCACCGGCTTCGCCACGGTGTACCTGGTGCGGCATCTGCTGGGCTGATCGCGCCCCTTCACCCCCCGCCCCGTCACCCACACATCACACAAGGAGCACTGACATGAGCCAGCGCGCAATCGAGCATCGACTCTCTGAATTTCTGGTCGGCCTGGTCTTCGGCCTGGGCCTGATCCTCGCCGGCATGACCGATCCGGCCAAGGTGATCGGCTTTCTGGACCTCTTTGGCAAGTGGGACCCCTCGCTTGCCTTCGTGATGGGCGGCGCCATCCTGGTGGGCGTGTTCGCCTTCTGGTTGGCGCGTAAGCGTGCCACCACCTTTCTGGGCGGTGCGTTCCATCTGCCCCAGCGCAACGACATCGACCGCCGCCTCGTGATCGGCAGCCTGGTGTTTGGCGCCGGCTGGGGCCTGGCGGGCTTTTGCCCCGGCCCCGGCCTGGTGAGCATGGCCGCCGGCGAGCCGAAGGCGCTGGCTTTCGTCGCCGCCATGGTGGCGGGCATGTTCCTGTTCGAGCTGGGCGAGCGCCGCGGCACGCCACCGGCTGCAGCGGCTGCGCGCTGAGTTCGCCGCCCCTGCCGGCTCCCCTGGCTTTATTGGCGGCCTTGGTTCCATTGGCATCGTTTCGCGACAGCCTGCGCGGCTACAGCCGCGACACGTTCACCAGTGACGCGGTGGCTGCGGCCATCGTCACGGTGATGCTGATTCCGCAGAGCCTGGCCTACGCGATGCTGGCCGGCCTGCCGCCGCAGGCGGGCCTGTACGCCAGCGTGGCGCCGCTGCTGGTGTACGCGCTGCTGGGCAGCAGCCGGGTGCTGGCGGTCGGCCCGGTGGCGGTGGTGTCGCTGATGACGGCAGCCGCCATCTCGCAGCTGAACCTGCCGGGCGTGGAACCCGGCTCGGCCGCCTACGCGGGGGCGGCGCTGGCCCTTGCGCTGCTGTCCGGCGCGATGCTGCTGGCGATGGGGTTTCTGCGGCTGGGCTTTCTCGCCAACTTCCTGAGCCACCCGGTGGTCAGCGGCTTCATCACCGCATCCGCGGTGTTGATCGCAGCCAGCCAGCTCAAGACGCTGCTGGGCATCCGCGCGGACGGCCACACGCTGGTGGAACTGCTGGCCGCCATCGCGCGTGCCTTGCCTGATACCCACGTGCTTACGCTCGCAGTGGGTGCTGCATCGGTGGCCTTCCTGTTCTTTGCGCGCAGCCGGCTCAAGCCGATGCTGGTTGCGCGCGGTGTGCGGCCGCGGCTGGCCGACATCGCGTCCAAGGCGGCGCCCGTGTTGGCGATGGCCATCACGACAGCGCTGGCCGCATCGCTGGACTGGAAGGCGCAGGGGCTGCGGGTGGTGGGCACCATTCCGCAGGGACTGCCGCCGGTCACGCTGCCGCCGATGGACTTGACACTGTGGCGCGAACTGGCGCTGCCGGCGCTCTTGATCAGCGTGGTGGGCTTTGTCGAATCGGTCTCGGTGGGGCAGACGCTGGCCGCACGGCGGCGTCAGCGCATCGAGCCGGATCGCGAACTGGTGGCGCTCGGCGCGAGCAACCTGTCGGCGGCCTTCAGCGGCGGCTTTCCGGTCACCGGGGGCTTTGCGCGATCGGTGGTGAACTTTGACGCCGGCGCTCAGACGCAGCTGGCCGGCATCTTCACCGCAGGCGGCCTGCTGGTCGCGTCCCTGTTGCTGACGCCGTGGCTGTACTACCTGCCGCAGGCGGTGCTGGCCGCGACCATCGTGGTGGCGGTGCTGTCGCTGGTGGACACGGGGCTGCTGCGCCGCACCTGGGCCTACTCGCGCAGCGACTTCACCGCTGCGGTGGTCACCATCGCCGCCACGCTGGCGCTGGGCGTGGAACAGGGGTTGGTGGCCGGTGTCGCGGTGTCGCTTGCGCTGTACCTGTACCGCAGCAGCCGCCCGCATATCGCCACGGTCGGCTGGGTGCCGGGCACCGAGCACTTTCGCAACGTGCTGCGGCACCCGGTGCGCACCTGCGACACGCTGCTGGGTCTGCGGGTGGACGAAAGCCTGTACTTCGCCAACGCCCGCTATCTGGAAGACCGCATCAACGAGGCGGTGGCGGAGCAATCGGCGCTGCGGCATGTGGTGCTGCAGTGCTCGGCGGTGAATGACATCGACGCCAGCGCGCTCGAAAGCCTGGAGGCGATCGACCACCGACTGCGCGCAGCCGGTGTTCAGCTGCATCTGTCAGAGGTCAAGGGCCCGGTGATGGACCGGCTGAACGCTACCGATTTTTTGCGCGAGCTGCAGGCGCACGGGGGCCGGGTGTTCCTGACCCACTACCAGGCGGTGCAGGCGCTGGCGCCGCAGGTGTTGCGGGGGTAAGCGGTCGCTGGCCTTTGCAGGCCGGCTTGGCCGACCCTTAGGCCTTACAGGCCCGCTGCGTTCCGCAGCGCCGCGGCCTTGTCCGTCCGCTCCCAGGTGAACTCGGGCTCGTCGCGGCCGAAGTGGCCGTAGGCGGCGGTCTTGCTGTAGATCGGGCGCAGCAGGTCGAGCATCTGGATGATGCCCTTCGGACGCAGGTCGAAGTGCTTGTTGACCAACTCGGCGATCTTCTCGTCCGGGATCACGCCAGTGCCCTCGGTGTAGACGGTCACGTTCATCGGGCGCGCCACGCCGATCGCGTAGGCCACCTGGATCTGGCACTGCTTGGCAAGACCTGCGGCGACCACGTTCTTGGCCACATAGCGCGCGGCGTAGGCGGCCGAGCGGTCGACCTTGGACGGGTCCTTGCCGCTGAAGGCGCCACCGCCGTGCGGGCAGGCGCCACCATAGGTGTCGACGATGATCTTGCGGCCGGTCAGGCCGCAGTCGCCCTGCGGGCCGCCAATCACGAAGCGGCCGGTCGGGTTGATCAGGTACTTGGTGTCCTGGGTCAGCCACTCCTTGGGCAGCACCGGCTTGATGATTTCCTCGCGCACCGCCTCGTAGAAGCTGTCCTTGAGCTTGGTGGCGGTCTCGCTCTGGTCGGGGCTGTGCTGGGTGGACAGCACCACGGTGTCGATGCTGTGCGGCTTGCCGTCCACGTAGCGCAACGTGACCTGGCTCTTGGCGTCGGGGCGCAGGAAGGGCAGGCGGCCGTCCTTGCGCAACTGGGCCTGGCGCTCCACCAGCCGGTGCGCGTAGTAGATGGCCGCGGGCATCAGGTCGGGCGTCTCGTCGCAGGCGTAGCCAAACATCAGGCCCTGGTCGCCGGCGCCGGTGTTCAGGTGGTCGTCCGACGCATGGTCGACGCCCTGCGCGATGTCGTTGGACTGCTTGTCGTAGCAGACCATGACCGCGCAGCCCTTGTAGTCGATGCCGTAGTCGGTGTTGTCGTAGCCGATGCGCTTGATGGTGTCGCGCGCCACCTGGATGTAGTCCACATGCGCGTTGGTCGTGATCTCGCCGGCCAGCACCACCAGGCCGGTGTTGGTCAGCGTCTCGGCGGCCACGCGGCTGCGCGGGTCCTGGGTGAAGATCGCGTCAAGGATCGCGTCCGAGATCTGGTCGGCCACCTTGTCCGGGTGACCCTCCGAGACGGATTCCGAGGTGAAGAGATAGTCGTTCGCCACTTCAATACACTCCTGTCGATGGTTGAACCCTGCGTCGCCGGTTCAACTGAGGAGGGCGGCGAACGCTTTAGCGGCATTTCGCGCGACAGGCCTGTCGCACATCGCCCCGCAAGTTGTCCTTTAACTCGGCGATTGAATCCAAAACTGTAGCATGCAATCGCTGATGCGCTGGCTTGCCAGGCGCCCCCTGACCACGCTGCACGCGTGGGGCGCGCTGCTGGGCTGGCTGGCCTACCTGCTGTCGCCGCGCTACCGCAAGCGGCTGCGCACCCAGGTGGCCGCCGCCGGCTACGGGCTTGCGGTGCGGCATGAGGCGGTGCGCGAGGCCGGCCGCATGGTGGCCGAACTGCCCTGGCTGTGGCTGCGGCCTGCCTCCCGGCCGCTGGGCGCGCTGGTGCAGTGGCAGGGCGAGCAGGTGATCGACGACGCCATCGCGGCTGGCCGCGGCCTCGTGCTGCTGACGCCCCATCTGGGTTGCTTCGAAGTGACCGCGCAGGCCTTTGCCGAGCGCTACGGCATGCGCGTGGCGCTGACGGCGATGTACCGCCCGGCGCATCAGGCCTGGCTGCGTGAGATGCAGCGCACCGCACGCGATCGCCCCGGGCTGGTGACCGTACCTGCCTCGATGGCGGGCGTTCGGCAGATGATCCGCAGCCTGAGGGACGGCCAGGCGGTTGGCCTGCTGCCCGATCAGGTACCGCCCGAGGGCATGGGCGTGTGGGCCCCGTTCTTCGGGCAGCCCGCCTACACCATGACGCTGGCCGCGCGACTGGTGCAGCAGACCGGTGCCGCGTTGATCGTGGTGTGGGCCGAGCGGCTGCCTGGCGCAGCCGGCTATGTGCTGCGCGTCGCGCCGATGGCGCCCCCCTTGCCGCAGCATGCCGACAGCGACGAGGCGCTGCAGCAGGCCAGCGCCACGGCAATCAACCAAGCGATGGAGCGCCTGATTGCGCAGCGGCCCGGCCAGTACCTGTGGGGCTACTTTCGCTACAAGCAGCCGCAGCGCTGGGCGCCGCGCGCCGCTGGAGACGGCGCGTGAGCGACCGCGCAAGCCCGCTCGGGCGCGCCGGGGCCCGCGTGCTGCTGGCGGTGCTGCGGCTTGTGCAGGCGCTGCCGCTGGCGTGGCAGGCGGCGCTTGGCGCCGCGTTCGGCGCGCTGCTGTACCGGCTTGCGCGCAGCCGCAGGCGCATCGCGCGGCGCAACCTGGAGCTGTGCCTGCCCGAACTGACCAGCACCGAGCGCGAGCGCATCGTGCGCGAGCACTTTCGCTGGCTGGCGCGCAGCCTGCTCGAGCGCGGGCTGCTGTGGCACGCATCGAACGAGCGGCTGCGACAGCTGATCCACGTGGAAGGCGATGTGGGTCTGGCCGAGCGCAGCACGCAGCCGGTGATGTGGCTGGTGCCGCACTTCGTGGCGCTGGACGTGGCGGGCGCGGCGGTTCAGTTGTTCCAGCGCCGCCGGCTGGCATCGATCTACCAGGCGCAGAGCAACCCGGTGTTCGACGCCGCGATGCGCCAGGGGCGGCTGCGGTTCGGACAGTCCGACATCTTTGCCCGCAGCGAACGCGCGTTGCCGCTGGTGCGGGCGGTGCGTCAGGGTTCAGGCTTTTTCAACTTGCCCGACATGGACTTCGGCGGGCGTGATGCCGCCTTCGTGCCGTTCTTCGGCGTGCCAGCTTCCACCCTGCTGGCGCCGGCGCGCATGGCGCGGTCGCTGGGCATGCTGGTGCAGCCGGTGATTGCCGAGATGCTGCCCGGCGGGGCGGGCTATCGCGTTCGGTTTTGCGAGCCGTGGGCCGACTTTCCCGGTGACGACGACGTGGTTGCCGCGCGGCGCATGAACGCATGGATTGAGGAGCGCGTCCGCGAGAACCCGGCGCAGTACCTGTGGGTGCACCGGCGCTTCAAGACGCGGCCTGCGGGTGAGGCTTCGCTGTACTGACGGGCTTGGCTGCGTCGGGGGGGTGCGCGCGTCGCTTTGCTTGCCCTTTGGGTGTGCCTGCGCTGATTTCTTTCGCCCGCGCTTTTCGCCTGCGGCACCCGCTCGCCTTCCCCGGGTGCGCAGGTCGCTGCGCGACTGCCCTGCGGTGCTCGCG
>JBDLRH010000048.1:0-18052 GCA_039800165.1 Pseudomonadota bacterium | reverse complement strand
TCTGGGTGCGGGTGGCCTCGGCTGCCTGCTTGACCACCGCCTCCTGGAAGGTGGCCAGCGTCTGCATCAGTTCGCTGCGGGTGCCGCGCGCCGAATCGGCGATGTCGGCGCGCAGGCTGCGCTCGGAGCGCTCATTGGCAGCGGCCAGATCGGTGCGCAGCGTGTCAATGGCGCGCGGCGTCTCGCCGTTGTCGGCACTGCGCCGCTGCCACAGAAGCCACAAGGCAAGGGCCTGCAGCGCCACCAGGGCGATCAGCAGCGCAAGCGTGGCGTCCATGATCAGGCAGCAGGCAACACCTGCGGGTTCAGCGGCGTGAGCGGCTTGCCTTGGAGCAGGTAGCCGATCAGGTTATCGGCGGCGAGGTCGGCCATCGCCAGGCGCGTCTTGACGGTGGCGCTGGCGATGTGCGGCGTGAGCACCACGTTGGGCACCTTCAGCAGCTCGGGGTGCACCGCCGGCTCGCCCTCGAACACGTCCAGTCCAGCTGCGGCAATGCGGCGGTCTTTCAGCGCCTGCGCCAGTGCCGCGTCGTCCACGATGCCGCCACGCGCGATGTTGACGAGCGTGGCGCTGGGCTTCATCTGCGCGATCTCGGCCGCGCCAATGGCGTGGTGCGACGAGGCCGAGTACGGCAGCACCAGCACCAGGTGGTCGGCCTCGCGCAGCAGCTGCTCCTTGGACACATAGGTGGCCTTGCATGCGGCCTCGGACGCCGCATCCAGACGCGAGCGGTTGTGATAGATCACCTTCATGCCGAAGCCGTGGGCACCGCGCCGTGCAATGCCCTGGCCGATGCGGCCCATGCCCAGGATGCCCAGCGTGCTGCCGTGCACCTCGGCACCGGCAAACATGTCGTAGCTCCACTTGGTCCACAGCCCGGCACGCAGGTAATGCTCGCTTTCGGTCACGCGGCGCGCGGTAGCCATCAGCAGCGCAAAGCCGAAGTCAGCGGTGGTCTCGGTCAGCACGTCGGGCGTGTTGGTGGCCAGCACGCCTCGTGCGGTCATCGCATCCACATCGAAGTTGTTGAAGCCCACCGCCATGTTGGCGCAGATCTTCAGGTGCGGGCAGGCCGCCAGCACCTCGGCGTCGATGCGCTCGCTGCCGGTGGTGAAGGCGCCCACCTTGTCCTTCAGCGCCGCGGTCAGCGCGGGCTTGCTCCAGATCTCGTCGGGCTGGTTGGACTGGACCTCGAAGTGCTGCGACAGCTTGTCCAGCACTTCGGGGAAAACGGCACGGGCGACAAGGATGCGCGGTCGGGACATGAGATCTTTCTTTTCAGCGGAACCAGATGAAGGTCATGATGATGAACAGCGGAATGAGCACGCAGCCCGACCACACCATGTAGCCGAAGAAGCTGGGCATCTTCACGCCGCGGTCTTCGGCAATCGCCTTGACCATCAGGTTGGGCGCGTTGCCGATGTAGGTGTTGGCACCCATGAACACCGCGCCGGCCGAAATCGCCGCCAGCGTGGGCGCCAGCGTGGTCATCAGCACCTGCGGGTCGCCACCTGCGGTATTGAAGAACACCAGGTAGGTCGGCGCGTTGTCGAGGAACGAACTGAGCGCCCCCGTGGCCCAGAAGTAGGCGGCCGGGTCGGGCGAGCCGTCGGGTCGCGTGACCGCGGCCACCACTGCGCCGAACGGGCCATCCACGCCGGCCTTGAGCATCGCGATCACCGGAATGATCGTCAGGAAGATGCCGGCGAACAGCTTGGCCACCTCGGCCATCGGCGCCCACGAGAACTGGTTGGCCTCGTGCACCGACGACGCCGTGATCTTCAGCGACACCAGCGTCACGGCGATCAGGCCGATGTCGCGCACCAGGCCGGGCAGGCCCACCGGCGTGCCGGCGATCTCGAAGGACACCGGCGACTTCCACATGCCGCTCATCAGCACCAGGCCGACGATGCAGCCCAGCAGCGCGAAGTTGGCTGCGCCATCAAAGCCGATGGCGCGCGTGTCGGGCGTCGGATCCACCGGCATCACTTCCTCGCGCTTGTGGTAGTACCACCAGTCCAGCGCATAGAAGATGGCCAGCAGCGAGAAGACAAGGAACAGCGTTTCGGGAAAGATGGTCTTCACCGTCCAGAAAAAGTCCACGCCCTTGAGGAAACCGAGGAACAGCGGCGGGTCGCCCAGCGGCGTGAGCGAGCCGCCGGCGTTGGACACGATGAAGATGAAGAACACGATGACGTGCGCCTTGTGCTGGCGGTTGTCGTTGGCGCGGATCAGCGGGCGGATCAGCAGCATCGACGCGCCGGTGGTGCCCATGAAGCTCGCCAGCACCGCGCCAATCGCCAGGATGGCGGTGTTGAGCCCCGGGCTGCCGTGCAGGTTGCCCTTGATGTGGATGCCGCCGGCCACGGTGAACAGCGCCGTCAGCAGGATGACGAACGGGATGTATTCGGCCACCAGCGCATGCACGAGGGCCGAGCCCGCCGCCGCCGCACCGAACAGCGCAGCAAACGGCAGCAGAAAGGCCAGCGCCCAGCCTGCCGCGATCTTTCCGTAGTGGTGATGCCACACGGTGGGCGCCAGCAGCGGCATCAGCGCAATCGACAGCAGGATGCCTGCAAACGGCACGCCCCACAGCGGCGACAGCTTGCTGCCATCGACCTCGGCGGCAGTGGCGGCCAGGGGCAACAGCCACGCCAGCGCAGCGAGGCTGCGCAGGACGGTTCTCAACACGGTGGACTGCATCGGTGACTCCAGCAGGGAAAGTAGGAACGCAACAGCGCAGCGGCAGCCTCAGGACAGCCAGTGCGTGAAGTCTTCGGTGGCCACGCGCGGGGTGTGGAAGGTGTTGACCTTGTCGGACTCGTCGGCGTAGCCCAGCGACATGCCGCAGACCATCATCTCATCGGGCCCGGCGCCGATGTGCGGCAGGATGATCTTGGCAAAGCCGTTCCATGCGGCCTGCGGGCAGGTGTGCAGCCCGCGCGCACGCGCTGACAGCATGATGTTCTGCAGGAACATGCCGTAGTCCATCAGCGAGCCGCGGCCCATCACCCGGTCGATGGTGAACATCAGGCCCACCGGCGCATCGAAGAAGCGGAAGTTGCGCTGGTGCTGCGCATGCATCTTCTCCTTGTCGCCCTTGCCGATGCCCAGCAGCCCGTACAGGCTCCAGCCATTCTCGCGGCGGCGGTCGATGTAGGGCGAGACCCACTTGCTCGGGTAGTAGTCGTATTCCTCGCGGTACTGCCCGGCCAGCGACGGGTCGGCCGCCAGCGCATCGTGCGCGGCGCACACCTTGGCCACCAGCGCGTCCCGGCTGGCACCGGTCAGCACGTACACCTTCCACGGCTGGGTGTTGGTGCCCGAAGGCGCGCGGCTGGCCACCCGCAGGATGTCCTGCAGCAGCTCGCGCGGCACCGGCTTGGACAGGAAGGCGCGCGCCGAAAAGCGGCTTTCGATCGCGGCGTCCACGCTTTGCGGGTGCTGCACGACGGTGCTGACTTGAGAGGTCACGTGAGTTGCTCCAGAACGGTTTTCAGATCGGCGGGAAGCGGCACCGGGCGACGCGTGTCGCGGTCCACATAGACATGCACGAAGTGGCCCTTGGCGGCCGTCAGCGGCTCGCCCTGCGCGAACAGGCCGACCTCGTAGCGCACGCTGGAGCTGCCCAGCTTCGCCACGCGCAGCCCGGCATCGATGGTCTGCGGAAACGCCAGCGACGCAAAGTAGTTGCACTGCGTCTCGATCACCAGGCCGATGGTGCGGCCGTGGTGGATGTCGAGCACGCCGCGCTCGATCAGGTGCGCATTCACCGCCGTGTCAAACCAGCTGTAGTACACGACGTTGTTGACGTGGCCGTAGGCGTCGTTGTCCATCCAGCGGGTGGTGATCGCGCGAAACGCGCGGTAGGCCGAGCGCGGCTCGGGCTGCGGCTTGGACGGGTGGCTGCTGGCCGCGGGTGCGGCAACGGGGGCGGTCTCGCTCATGCGCTCTTCTTGTGCAGCGGCAGATTCTGCCAGCGCTGCCAGTACTCCAAGGCGACACGGTAGGTGTTGACTTGTGCCTGCACCGTGTCCTCGATGCGCTGGCCGTAGCCGCCGGCCATGGCAAAGGCCATCGGGACGCGCCGCTGCCAGCACCAGTCGAACACGCGACGGTCGCGCGCCTCGAGCCCGTCCCAGGTGAGCTTGAGCCGCCCGAGGCGATCGCCCTCGTGCGGATCGGCGCCGGCCAGATAGATCACCAGCTCGGGCTGCACGCGCCGGTCGAGCTCGTCAAGCGCCTGCTCCAGCGCCTGCAGGTACTCGGCATCGGCGCAACCGTCGGGCAGGTCGACGTCGATGTCGCCGGCCTCCTTGCGAAACGGGAAGTTCTTCTCGCCGTGCATCGACAGGGTGAAGACGCTCGGGTCGTCGCGGAAGATGCGCGCGGTGCCGTTGCCCTGGTGTACATCGAGGTCGATCACCGCCACCTGCAGCGGCCGGGTGCGGCTGGCACGTGTCCGCTCGGCCTGCATCAGCCGGGCGGCCACCGCCGCGTCGTTGAAGACGCAAAAGCCCCCGCCCTTGTCGGCATAGGCGTGGTGGGTGCCGCCGGCGATATTGGCCGCCACCCCTTCGGCCTGGGCGACCCGGCAGGCGGTGATGGTGGCGCCCACCGAGCGGCGCGCCCGCTCCACCATCGCCTCGCTCCAGGGAAAGCCGATCTCGCGCATCACCGCCGCCTCGGCGGTGCCGTCGCGGATGGCGGCGATGTACTGCGGCGTGTGCGCCAGCGCCAGCACCCCGTCGCTGGCCGGCTCGGCCTGCTGCAGCCGGATGGCGGGCAGCTCGTGCGCCAGCCGGTCGCGCAGCAGCTGGTACTTCTGCATCGGAAACCGGTGGCCGGCGGGCAGCGGCAGCACGAACTGGGTGGCATAGAAAACCTGCATCCGTCCGATTGTCGGGGGATGGCAACCAGGGGGCCGCCCCCTGTTTTCAGCCGCCCGGGACCCGGAAACCCAAGAAAATTGCTTTAATTTGTTGCGGCGCAACAAAAAAGGCTTGTAAACCCCCGGGCAAACCCTATACTTCGATCCATGCTGCACTGCAACAAGTCAGCCAACCCGTTCAACGGGAAGGTCTGGCGGACCGGCGGGGCAGCAATCGTGAACCGATCTGTCTGCCCTTTGTAACCCTCTTTTCAGGAGTAACTCATGATGACCACCGACCAAATCCTGGCTGCCCAGAAAGCCAACGTTCAAACCCTGTTCGGCCTGACCCACAAGGCGTTCGAAGGCGTCGAGAAGCTCGTCGAGCTGAACGTCACCGCCTCCAAGGCCGCCCTGAGCGAAGCCGCCGACGCCGCCCACTCGATGCTGACCGTCAAGGACGCGCAAGAGCTGCTGGCCCTGCAAGCCAGCCTGCTGCAGCCGATGGCCGAGAAGACCGCTGCCTACAGCCGTCACCTGTACGACATCGCTTCGGGCACCAGCGCCGAGTTCACCAAGGCCATGGAAGTGCAAACTTCTGACGCCCAGAAGAAGTTCATGGCCGTCGTGGACAGCGCCACCAAGAACGCTCCGGCCGGTTCCGAGACCGCCGTGGCCGTGTTCAAGAGCGCCATTGCCGCCAGCACCAACGCGCTGGAGTCGGTGCAAAAGGCCGTCAAGCAAGCCACCGATGTGGCCGAAGCCAACTTCAACGCCCTGGCCAACACGGCCGTGAGCGCTACCAAGACCACCACCGCCAAGAAGCGCTGATCGACGACTTGTCGATCACCCCTTGAAAGCAGGGGTACCGCATCCCAGATGACAATGCGGAGCTGATTCAGGACACGGTGCTGCGTCTACATGCAGCGCCGGTCCGCACCGGTTGTCTCCTCGGATCCTTTCGACACCGCAAGGTTCAGGGATCCCTTCAGGGCCAAGTCGCAAGACTTGGCCTTTTTTTATTGCATCAAGGGGCGTTGCACGGCCGTGTCGGCCGCAGCCTGATCACTGCGCGGCCGGCAACAAAGCCGGCACGCGCCGGGCCAGCCGGGCCTGCAGCTGGGGCAGCGCCTCGCGCATCGCCAAGCGGCCCGCCTCGATCGCGCGACGCCGCGATGCAAAGTCGGCGCTGCCCACGCCCACCAGCGAGGGCCGCACCACCACATCGGCTTCGCGCAGCTCCCAGGCGTTGATGCTCTTGCCCATGATGGCGAAGGTCTGCAGCAACAGCCGCAGCGGATCGGACGCGGTGTTGCCCTCGGGCGCGCTGGAGATGTCCACCGCGATCACCACCTCGGCGCCCATCTGGCGCGCATAGCGCACCGGCACCGGCGAGACCAGGCCGCCGTCCACATACTCGCGCCCGTTGATCGCCACCGGCTGGAACACCGAGGGCACCGCGCTGGAGGCGCGCACGGCGGTGCCCACATCGCCACGGCGAAACAGCACCCCTTCGCCGGTGCGCAGGTCGGTCGCAACCACACCCAGCGGCAGCGGCAGCTGCTCGATGCTGCGCGCGCCGGTCTGCTGGTTGACGTAGCGCGCCAGCGCCTCGCCGCGCAGCACGCCGCGGTTGAACAGCGGCAGCATCCAGTCGGTGAACACCGCCTCTTCCAGGGTCTCGGCCACCTGCTGCAGTTGCTGCGCGTTGCGCCCGCTGGCGTACAGGGCGCCGACCAGACTGCCGGCCGAGGTGCCGGTCACCAGGTCCACCTTGATGCCGGCCTCTTCCAGCACCTGGATCACGCCCACATGGGCAAAGCCGCGCGCCGCACCGCCGCCCAGCGCCAGACCAAGCCGCGGCGGGGGCGGGGCGGGTGTCTGCGCTGCCGGCGGGGCTGTTCCGGGGACACCGGAGCCCGAAGGCAGCTTGGGCGCCGCACAGCCGACCAGGCCCACCACCAACCCCAGCACCCAGCTCATCCCCACAAGGGCCAGCGCCCTGCTTCCTGACCGGTGGTGACACGCGCCCGGCGCACCCGGCGCACCAGCCCGTGCAGGGTACCGCGCGGCCCGGTCGGACGAGGCCTGAACCGATCGGACACCCTTCGTATTGCGAATCATTCTCATTTACAGTATGATCTCAGCTGTTGTTTTGCAAACCTGTCCCGGCGCCGCGACGCAGCGCCCACCGTGCGAGCCCCCCGTCCCGCTCCCCCTTTCCAACGCTACCCATCCATGATCCGCCGCTTTCCGCCTTTCGCCCTGCGCGCCGTGCTGCCGGCCCTCACCTTGGCGGGCTCGCTTGCCGCGGCTTCGCCCGCCCTCGCCCAGGCCGCGCAAACGCTCAACATCTACTCGGCCCGCCACTACGCCACTGACGAGGCCCTGTACGCCGACTTCACCAAGGCCACCGGCATCCGCATCAACCGCGTCGATTCGGATGACGCCGGCATTCTCGCGCGGCTCAAGGCCGAGGGCAGCGCCTCGCCCGCCGATGTGATCCTGCTGGTGGATGCGGCCCGCCTGTGGCGTGCCGAGATCGACGGGCTGTTCCTGCCGGTGAAGTCGAAGAAACTGGAAGACGCCATCCCGGCGCAACTGCGCGCCAAGCCCGCCGACAACGGTGGCACCGCGTGGTTTGGCCTGTCCACCCGCGCACGCGTCGTTGTGTTCGACAAGTCGAAATACACCCGGGCCGACTTCGACAGCTACGAGAAGCTGGCCGACCCGAAATACAAGGGCCAGCTGTGCATACGCTCGGGCTCGCATCCGTACAACCTGAGCCTGTTCGGCTCGATGGCCGAGCATCTGGGGCCGCAGAAGGCCGAGCTCTGGCTCAAGGGGCTGGTGGCCAACATGGCACGCGCGCCCAAGGGCGGCGACACCGACCAGATCCGCGGTGTGGCCTCGGGCGAGTGCGGCATGGCGGTCACCAACACCTACTACCTGGCGCGGCTGATGCGCTCGGACACCGCGGCCGACAAGGCGGTGATCGAGCGCATCGGCGTGGTGTTCCCCAACCAGTCGTCCTGGGGCACGCATGTCAACATTGCCGGCGGTGCGGTGGCACGCCACGCGAAGAATGTGGATGCCGCGGTGCGCTTCCTCGAGTACCTGGCCAGCCCCACGGCGCAGAACCACTTTGCCAACGGCAACAACGAGTGGCCGGTGGCCAGGGGCGTGAGCTTCGACAACCCGGCGCTGAAGGCCATGACCGGCGGCAGCTTCAAGAGCGAGGTGATCCCGGTGTCGGTGGTGGGCATGAACCAGGTGAAGGTGCAGCAGATGCTCGACCGCGTCGGCTTTCGGTGAGACCGCCGCCCGTGTGCCCGATAATTGACGTTTACGTCAACGTCATACCCAACCCTTCACAGGAGCATTCATGGACATCCAGGGCAAGGTCTTCATCGTCACCGGCGGCGCGTCGGGTCTGGGCGAAGGCGCAGTGCGCATGCTGGCCGCCAACGGCGCCAAGGTGGTGATTGCCGACATGCAGGCTGAAAAAGGCGAGGCCGTCGCCAGGGAACTCGGCGGCGCGTTCGTCAAGTGCGACGTCAGCAGCGAGGCCGATGGCCAGGCGGTGGTGGCCAAGGCCACGTCGATGGGCAAGCTGATGGGCCTGGTGAACTGTGCGGGCATCGCCCCGGCCGAGAAGACGGTGGGCAAGAATGGGCCGCACAAGCTGGACGTCTACACCAAGACCATCATGGTCAACCTGGTGGGCACCTTCAACATGATCCGCCTGGCGGCCGACGCGATGTGCAAGAACGAGCCCGAGGCCACCGGCGAGCGCGGCGTGATGATCTCCACCGCCAGCGTGGCGGCCTACGACGGGCAGATCGGCCAGGCGGCCTACAGCGCGTCCAAGGGCGGTGTGGTCGGCATGACGCTGCCGATCGCGCGCGATCTGGCGCGCAACGGCATCCGCAACATGACGATCGCGCCCGGCATCTTCGGCACGCCGATGCTGTTCGGCATGCCCAAGGAAGTGCAGGACGCGCTGGCCGCCGGCGTGCCCTTCCCCAGCCGCCTCGGCACACCGCAAGACTTTGCCAAGCTGGTCAAGCACATCGTCGAAAACGACATGCTCAACGGCGAGGTGATCCGCCTGGACGGCGCGATTCGCCTGGCGCCGAAGTGATGCGGGCCGGAGCGCACTCGCCCTGACTGGCCCTAACATGGGCGCTTTCCTTCGGAAGGAACGCCCATGAATTCCCTGCCCCGCCGGCCCCTGCTGCACTGGCGTTCTGCCAGTGCGCTGCTTGTGGCTGCACTGCTGTCTGCCTGCGCCACGCAGCCGGTGTCGCTGCGCTACGCCATCCCGCTGCAACCCGCAGGGTCATCGGGCTACAGCGCCAAGCCGGGCTGGACGCACCAGCGCCACGCCGTGGCAGCCGCCAACCCGCTGGCCACCGACGCCGGGCTGCAGGTGCTGCACGCCGGTGGCTCGGCAGTGGATGCCGCGGTGGCGGTGCAGATGGTGCTGACGCTGGTGGAACCTCAGTCCAGCGGCATCGGCGGTGGCGCCTTCCTGTTGCATCACAACGGGCGCAAGGTCGAGGCCTTCGATGGCCGCGAGACCGCACCGGCGTCGGCCAGCGAGCGGATGTTCCTGGCCGCCGATGGCAAGCCCCTGCCCTTCATCGACGCGGTGCTGAGCCCGCGCTCGGTGGGCGTGCCCGGCGCGGTGCGCATGCTCGAGGTCGCGCACAAGCAGCACGGGCGCTTGCCGTGGGCGCTGCTGTTTGAGCCCGCGATCACGCTGGCCGAGCAGGGCTTTCGTGTCAGCGCGCGGCTGCACACGCTGCTGAAGGCCGAGCAGCCGCTCAAGCGCGACCCGATCGCCGCGCGCTATTTCTACAACGCCGCCGGCGAGCCGTGGCCGGTGGGCCATGTACTGAAGAACCCGGAACTTGCTGCAGTGCTGCGACGCATCGCCGCCGAAGGATCGCGCGCACTGCACGAAGGGCCGGTGGCGCAGGCGGTCGTGGTTGCGCTGCGTGCGCCTGGCGCTGCGTCCACCATGACGCTGCAAGACCTCGCGGGCTATCGCCCCGCGCAGCGCGAGCCGCTGTGCCATCCGTACACGGTGCCGGGCCTGGGCAGCACGCCGGCCCGCGAGTTGCGCGTGTGCGGCTTTCCGCCGCCGAGCTCGGGCGCGATCGCGGTGGGGCAGATCCTCGGCATCCTGTCGCACACCTCGGCGGACCAGCTGCCGCTCGATCAAGGCCCGGGTGGCGTGCCCGGCACACGCGGCACGGCGCCGTCGGCCGACTGGCTGCACCTGTACACCGAGGCCGCGCGCCTGGCCTTTGCCGACCGCGCGCAGTACGTGGCCGACCCGGACTTCGTGCCCGCACCCGCAGGCGGCTGGCCTGCGCTGCTGAACCCGGCCTACCTGCGTTCGCGCGCCGCGCTCATCGGGCCGCAAAGCATGAAGCTCGCGCAGCCGGGGGACCCGGCAACTGTGCGCACCTCCGCCATCGGCACGCAGCACGCCCATCACGCGCAGCGCTTCGCACCGATGCCCGATCAGCCCGAGTACGGCACCAGCCACATCAGCATCATCGACGGCCGCGGCAATGCGCTGGCGATGACCACGACCATCGAAGCCGTGTTCGGCGCGCGCCGCATGGTCAGCACCGATGCGTCGCGGCCCGGCGGCTTCCTGCTGAACAACGAACTCACCGACTTCAGCTTCGCGCCCGCCGACGCGCAGGGCAAGCCGATCGCCAACCGGGTTCAGCCCGGCAAGCGCCCGCGCTCGTCGATGTCGCCCACGCTGGTGTTCGACGCTAAAAGCGGCGACCTGCTGATGAGCCTGGGCAGCCCGGGTGGCGCGCAGATCATCCACTTCACCGCCAAGACGCTGTACGGCACGCTGCACTGGGGCCTGACGCCGCAGCAGGCGATCGACCTGCCCAACTTCAGCTCGCTCAACGGCCCGTCGCTGCTGGAGGCCGGCCGCTTTGACCGGGCCACGGTGGAGACGCTGCGCGCGCGTGGCGCCGAGGTGCGCGAGGTGGATCTCACCAGCGGCCTGCAGGCGCTGCAGCGCACGCCGCGCGGCATTGAAGGCGGTGCCGATCCGCGTCGTGAAGGCGTGGTGATGGGGGACTGAATGTCCCTCGCGATCGCGGGGCTTCCCTGCGCAACCGCGGGGAAGTCCTGATGGCCAATGGGCCGATGCCGCCTAGATTTGCGGCATGGGCGCGTCATGGTGAATGCGCCCCATCCAAGGAGTTCGAATGAAGGCGTCCCGTCGCTCAGTGCTCACCGCCGCCGCTGCAGGTGCTGCCAGCATCGCCCTGCCCGCCTGGTCGCAGGCCTTCCCGGTGCGTCCGGTCAAGCTGATCTGCCCGTGGCCCGCTGGCGGCTCCACCGATATCGTGATGCGCGCCTTCGCCGAAAGCGCCACGAAAATCCTCGGGCAGCAGGTGATCATCGACAACAAGCCCGGCGCCGGCGGCACGCTGGGCGCGGTCGATCTGGTGAATGCGCGGCCCGACGGCTACACGCTCAGCCAGGTGCCGTTCGGCGTGTTTCGCATCCCGCACATGCAGAAGACGTCGTACGACACGCTGAAGGACTTCACTTGGATCATCTGCATGACCGGCTACACCTTCGGCCTGGTGGTCAAGGCCGATTCGCCGATCAAGTCGATCAAGGACCTGGTGGACTTTGCCAAGGCCAACCCGGGCAAGTTCACCTACGGCTCCACAGGCACCGGCACCAGCCCGCACCTGGCCATCGAAGAGTTCGCGCAACGCGCCGGCATCCAGCTCAACCACATCCCGTTCAAGGGCAACGCCGAGAACATGCAGGCACTCCTGGGTGGCCATGTGATGGCGTCAAGCGACGCCACCGGCTGGGCCAACCATGTGGACGCCGGCACCATGCGGTTGCTGGCCACCTACGGCAGCAAGCGCACCAAGCGCTGGTCCAGCGTGCCCACGCTCGACGAGCTGGGCTACAAGACCGTGTCCGACTCGCCGTTCGGCGTGTGTGGCCCGAAGAACATGGACCCGGCGGTGGTGAAGACGCTGCACGATGCCTTCCGTAAGGTCATCGACGACCCGGCGGTGATGGCAGTACTCGACAAGTACGACCAGCCCGTCATTTACATGAACACCGCCGACTACACCAAGTGGGCGCGCGATACCTTCGCGGCAGAGAAGTCGACGATGGACCGGCTGGGGTTGAGCGCGAAGAGCTGATTGGCGCTGCGGGTTGCGCTTGCTGGGCGCGGTGCTGTGTTTGTGTTCGCACAGCGTGGGGGCGCTTGAGTGAGTGCGTGCGCGGCACTTCGCTCTACCAACTTCTCAAGCACGCAACCAGCGAGCGATCAGAGCGTCCGCCGCAACGCCTCAAAAAACAGGTCGGATTGCAGCCGCTCGCCCTGCACCTGCCCGGCCACCCGCGCCGCCAGCGCCGCATCCACCGGCACCAGCGGCCGACCACTGCCGGCTGCGAGCACCTGCACCATGGCCGCGCGCTCCAGGTAGTACAGATCGTCGTAGGCGTGGCTCATCTGCGCGCCGCACACCACCACGCCGTGATTGCCGAGGAAGGCAATGTCTGCGCGTCCCATCGCACGCGCGATGCGCTCGCCTTCGCTGGCATCGAGCGCCAGTCCGTTGTAGTGCGCGTCGATCGCAATGCGGCCGTGAAAGCGCATCGCGTTTTGCGACAGCGCGGTATCCAGCCCGCGCACATCGGTCAGCGTCAGCGCCGTGGCGTGGGGCATGTGGGTGTGCAGCACGCAGGCGTGGCCGCAGATGCGGTGGATGGCCGCATGGATGTACATCGCCGTGGGCTCCACCTCGTGGCGGCCCGCCAGCTTGTTGCCCTGCGTGTCCACCATCACGATGTCGTCGGCGCGCACCTCGCTCCACAGCAGCCCGCGCGGGTTCAGCAGGAAGCGGCCCGAGCGGTCGGGCAGCTCCACGCTGAAGTGGTTGCACACGCCCTCGGACAGGCCGTGGTGCGATGCGGCGCGCAGCGCCAGTGCGAGGTCAGCACGCAGTTGCATGACTTGCGCGGAATCAAAGGCGAGTGGTGTGGCCATGGCATGCGTCGGATGGAAAGGGTGGGATGACTGCAAAGGTGCGGCGTTCGGTGTGTGATGCACGCGGCGTCAGACATCGATCGCACTGGCCGAGCCGGCACGCTGGCGCAGCTCGAATTTCTGGATCTTGCCGGTGCTCGTCTTGGGCAGCTCGCCGAACACCACCGCACGCGGCACCTTGAAGCCCGCGAGGTGCTTCTTGCAGTGGGCAACGATGTCCTCGGGCGTCACGCTCGCGCCGGGCTTCACTTCGACAAAGGCGCACGGCGTCTCGCCCCACTTCGGGTCGGGCCTGGCCACCACCGCAGCGGCCAGCACCGCCGGGTGGCGGTACAGCACGTCTTCCACTTCGATGGACGAGATGTTCTCGCCGCCCGAAATGATGATGTCCTTGCTGCGGTCCTTGATCTTGATGTAGCCGTCGGGGTACTGCACCGCCAGGTCACCACTGTGGAACCAGCCGCCGGCAAAGGCTTCGGCCGTCGCCTTCGGATTCTTCAGGTAGCCCTTCATCGCGATGTTGCCGCGGAACATGATCTCGCCCATGGTCTCGCCGTCGCGCGGCACCGGCTGCATCGTTTCAGGATTCATCACCTCGGCACTGCGCTGCAGGTGGTAGCGCACACCCTGCCGCGCATTGAGCCGCGCGCGCTCGCCGATGTCCAGCGCATCCCAGGCCTCATGCTTGGCGCACACCGTGGCCGGGCCATACACCTCGGTCAGGCCATAGACGTGCGTCAGATCGAAGCCCATCTTCTCCATGCCTTCGATCATCGCCGCCGGCGGCGCCGCACCCGCCACCATGCCCTTGATGCCTTTCGGCACGCCTGCCTTCATCGCATCGGGCGCATTCACCAGCAGGCCGTGCACGATGGGCGCGCCGCAATAGTGCGTCACGCCATGCTCGCGCATCGCATCGAAGATGGCCTGCGCCTCCACCTTGCGCAGGCAGACGTTGACGCCCGCGCGTGCCGCCACCGTCCACGGAAAGCACCAGCCATTGCAGTGGAACATCGGTAGCGTCCACAGATACACCGCATGCTTGGGCATGTCCCATTCGAGGATGTTGGAGATGGCGTTGGTGGCCGCGCCGCGGTGGTGATAGACCACGCCCTTGGGGTTGCCGGTGGTGCCGCTGGTGTAGTTCAGCGCAATCGCATCCCACTCATCCGCTGGCAGCTCCCACGCGAAGTTCGCGTCGCCGCTGGCCACGAAGGCGTCGTAGGTGATGCTGCCGATGCGCTGTGCCGCGCCGGTGTACAGCGGGTCTTCCACGTCGATCACCAGCAGCGGCCCCTTGCCCTGCCGCAGTGCGATGGCCTTGTGCATCACGCCCGCAAATTCCGGGTCGACGATGACCGCCTTGGCCTCGCCGTGGTCGAGCATGAAGGCAATCGTCTCGGCGTCCAGCCGCGTGTTCAGCGAATTGAGCACCGCGCCGGCCATCGGCACGCCAAAGTGCGCCTCCACCATCGGCGGGGTGTTGGGCAGCATCACCGCCACCGTGTCGTTCTTGCCGATGCCATGCGCGCGCAGGGCACTGGCCAGTTGCCTGCAGCGCGCGTACACCTCGCCCCAGCTGCGGCGCAGGCTGCCGTGCACCACGGCCAGCCGCTCGGGGTAGACCTCGGCCGTGCGCTCGAGAAACGACAATGGCGAGATCGGCGCGAAGTTGGCTGGCGTGCGGGGCAGGTCGCGGTCGTAGATGCTGCTCATGCGGATCTCCTGGGGGTGTCTCGGCTCAGGCCCCAAGGGTAGCGGCAAAATAGGCCGCAGCCGCCCTTCCCCGCCATGGCCATTCCCCAACCCTTCCTGCAAGAGCTGCTTGCCCGCGCCGACATCGTCGAGATCGTCGGCCGCCATGTGCAGCTCAAGAAGGGCGGCGCCAACTTCATGGGGCTGTGCCCGTTTCACGGCGAGAAGTCGCCGAGCTTCAGCGTGAGCCCCACCAAGCAGTTCTTTCACTGCTTTGGCTGCGGCAAGCACGGAGACGCGATCGGCTTCCTGATGGAGCACACCGGCATGGGCTTCGTGGAAGCGGTGCAGGACCTGGCCCAGCAGTACGGCATGCAGGTGCCCGAGGACGAGTCCAGCCCCGAGGAGCGCGCACGTGCCTCGGCGCAGCGCCAAAAGCAGGCCACCCTGAGCGATGTGCTCGAGAAGGCCGGTGAGGCCTACCGCAAGCACCTCAAGGGCTCGCCGCGCGCCATCGATTACCTCAAGGGCCGCGGGCTCACCGGCGAGATCGCGCGCCAGTTCGGCCTGGGCTATGCGCCCGAGGGCTGGCGCAGCCTGGCCAGCGTGTTCGCCGACTACGACGATGCGCTGCTGGTCGAAAGCGGCCTGGTGATCCTGAACGAGGAGGATGGCGCCGAGGCCAAGCGCTACGACCGCTTTCGCGACCGCATCATGTTCCCGATCCGCAACGTCAAGGGCGAGTGCATCGGCTTTGGCGGCCGCGTGATCGGCGACGGAACGCCAAAGTACCTGAACTCGCCCGAGACGCCGGTGTTCAGCAAGGGGCGCGAGCTGTACGGCCTGTTCGAGGCACGCAATGCGCTGCGCGACGCCGGCTATGTGCTGGTGACCGAGGGCTACATGGACGTGGTGGCGCTGGCGCAGCTGGGCTTTGCCAATGCGGTGGCCACGCTGGGCACCGCCTGCACCGGTGAGCATGTGCACAAGCTGTTTCGCTTCACCGATTCGGTGGTGTTCAGCTTCGACGGCGACGCCGCCGGCCGGCGTGCGGCGCGCAAGGCGCTGGACGGCGCCCTGCCCTATGCCAGCGACACGCGTACCGTGCGCTTCCTGTTCCTGCCGGCCGAGCACGATCCGGACAGCTACATCCGCGAGCACGGCACCGACGCCTTTGCGCACATGGTCAGCCAGGCCACGCCGCTGTCGCGCTTCCTGCTGGATGCGGCGCGCGAGGGCTGCGACCTCTCCACCGCCGAAGGTCGCGCCCACATGGCCTCCAACGCACGGCCGCTGTGGAGTGCGCTGCCCGAAGGCGCGCTCAAGCGCCAGTTGCTCGGCGAGATCGCCGACCTGGTTCAGCTCGGCTCGCACGAGCTGACCAGCCTGTGGGGCGCGGCATCGGCATCGCGTTCGCCCGCCCCCGGGGGTGCAGGCAGCGCACGCGGGGCCGGTGCACCATCGCGGCCCCCCGGGGCCTCTTGGGCATCCGGCACCTCGGCAGCCCTGCGGCCGGGCCATGCCGGCGGCCCGCAACGCACCCCACCCGGGCGGGCACGGCCGGCCAGCCGGGCCGACCACGCGGTGCGCCTGCTGTTGAGCCAGCACGCCGCGCTGCAACGGCTGGGCAGCGAAGACCAGGCGATGCTGTCGGAGCTGCCCGTGCCGCATGGCCCGTTGCTGATCTGGCTGGAGGCGCAGCTGCACGAGCACGGGCCGCTGCCGTGGGCCGCGCTGCGCGAGGGCCTGCGCGGCCACGAGGCCGAGCCGCTGGCCCAGCGGGTGATGCAGGGCTTTGAAGGGCCGCTGCCCGGCGAAGCGGCGCCCGAGGAGACCGAGCGCGAGCTCGATGGCCTGCTCGACCTGATGCGGCTGGACTGGCTCAAGCAGCAGGAAAACGACGCCCTGGCGGCCAACGACCTCAAGCGCTACCGTGAGGTGCACGAGCGCCGCAAGGCCCTGGCGACCCGCGTTGCCACGCGCAGCGACGGCGCCTGAGCGCGGCCGTCGCGGGCCGGCGCTGCTGAAAAGACAGGCAGTTGCGGTATAATCCAGCTTGCTTTTCGGCAAGCGCGACAGCAGCACCTCCGAACCGGCCCACCGTGACGCAAGCGCACACCGGGCCATCTCCCGCAAGGACTGCACACCAAATGTTCGCCCACACAGCTTGCCCCGTGGCGGTTTGAGGCGTTCGCGCCCAGGGCTGCCACCCACCCGCGCCGGGGTTGCGGCGAAGCGCCGTGTCCCCATCTTCCGAGCTCGACTCCCGAGGTACGCCCATGCCTGCTGCGAAATCGAAGAAGCCCGCGTCGTCCGCCAAGCCCGCGGCCAAAGCCAAGCCCAAAGCCGCCACGGCGGCCAAGGCGAAGCCTGCGCCTGCGAAGGCCAAGCCCAAGTCTGTCACCTCATCTGCTTCCAAACGAACCGTGCCCGATAAAAAACCTGCTGCTGCCAAGAAGGCCGCACCCGCTGCCACCAAAGCCCCCGCCAAAGCCCCCGCCAAAGCCGCCACCAAGGCCCCTGCCAAGCCGGTCGCTAAGACAGTTGCCAAGCCCGCTGCGAAGCCCGTCGCCAAGGCCGGCGCCAAGCCCGCGGCCAAAGACACCGCCAAGGACAACCTGAAGAAAGCCGCGCAAGCCGCCGCCGACGAGGGCAAGAAAAAACCGGGCCGCCCGGGCAAGGCTGCTGCCGCTGAAGCGGAAGCGCCGCCCAAGGCGCTGCCGGGCAAGCGCGGCCGCAAGCCGGGCAAGGCCGGCGCCAAGGCCGAGGACGAAGACGACGCCGACCTGAGCGACATCGAAGCCGAGTTCGCCGAGGAGCCCGCAGCCGAGTCGGCCGAGAAGGCCAAGCCGCTGCGCATGAAGATCAGCAAGGCCAAGGAACGGGCCTTGATGAAGGAATTCGGCCTGGACGAGACCATCCTGTCCGAGGAAGACCTCGCCAAGCGCCGCCAGCGCCTGAAGACCCTGATCAAGCTGGGCAAGACGCGCGGTTACCTCACGCACGGCGAGATCTCCGACCACCTGCCCGACAAGCTGGTCGACCAGGAGACTCTGGAAGTCGTCATCTCCATGCTCAACGACATGGGCGTGGCCGTCTACGAGCAGACGCCCGACGCAGAGACGCTGCTGCTGAACAACACCGGCCCGACCGCCGCCAGCGAGGAAGAAGCCGAAGAGGAAGCCGAAGCCGCACTGTCCACCGTGGACAGCGAATTCGGGCGCACCACCGACCCGGTGCGCATGTACATGCGCGAGATGGGCACGGTCGAGCTGCTCACGCGCGAAGGCGAGATCGAGATCGCCAAGCGCATCGAAGGCGGCCTGATGGCCATGATGGAGGCGATCAGCGCCTCACCGGCCACCATCGCCGAGATCCTGCGCCTGGCCGCCGAGATCCGCGAGGGCAAGACCGT